>NZ_JBHSFP010000009.1:0-291492 GCF_042654065.1 Sphaerisporangium dianthi
CACAGCTCGGGGCGCGGCGGTGTCGTGAGGAGGAGAGAGCGAGTGCGAGGGACGAGCGCTCGTGAACGACGACGAACGGCGCCGCCTCAAAGGCGCCCCGAGCACGCCGAGCGAAGCGAGGCCAAGCCGGCACAGCTCGGGGCGCGGCGGTGTCGTGAGGAGGAGAGAGCGAGTGCGAGGGACGAGCGCTCGTGAACGACGACGAACGGCGCCGCCTCAAAGGCGCCCCGAGCACGCCGAGCGAAGCGAGGCCAAGCAAACACAGCCCTCCTCAGCCGGAGAGGACGCGCCGCAAGGCCGCGGCGATGCCCGCGGCGGCCGCGCCGGGGTCGGCGGAGCCGGTGATCGGCCGCCCGATGACGAGGAGGTCGGCCCCGTCGGCGATGGCCTGCTCGGGGGTCGCCACCCTTGCCTGGTCCTGGGTGTCGGAACCGGCGGGCCGGACCCCGGGGGTGATGAGCGTGATGCCGGGCCCGACCTCCGCGCGGACGGCGGCCACCTCGCGCGGGGAGCACACGAGGGCCTGGGCGCCCGCGTCGACGGCCTCTACGGCCAGACGGCGCACCGCGTCGCGGGCGGGCCCCCTGACCCCCATGCGCTCGAGATCGGCCTCTGACAGCGATGTCAGGGCCGTCACGGCGGCGATGACGGTGTTCGGCAGGGCGTCGACGGCCGCGCGGATCATGGTGCGGCCTCCGGCCGCGTGCACGGTGAGGATGTGCGGCTTGAGCCGCGCGACGGCCTTGGCCGCCCCGGCGACGGTGTTCGGGATGTCGTGGAGCTTCAGGTCGAGGAAGATCTGGACGCCGGAGGCGCCGCGCACGGAGGCGATCACGTCGGGTCCGTAGCGCAGGTAGAGTTCGAGGCCGACCTTCACGGTGCTCACGTGCGGCGTCACCAGGGCCGCCCAGCGGGCCGCCGTCTCCAGATCGGGTGCGTCCAGGGCGACGGCGATGGGTGCGGACGTCAAAGAGAGCTCTCCTCCAGGTCGATGCGGTGCCGGGGGCCTGCCCCGGGCGGTCGGTGGGCGAGCCCGACGGCGTCGGCGAGCCGCTCGAAGCCGCGCTCTTTGAGCAGGTCTTCGAGCTCCCGCAGGATCCGCAGGCAAGCGTAGGGGTCGTGGAACAGTGCCGTGCCCACCGAGACGGCGCAGGCTCCGGCCAAGATGAGCTCCAGGGCGTCCCTGCCGGTCATGACGCCGCCCATGCCGACGATCGGAACGCCGGGCAGCGCGGCGTGCACCTGCCACAGGCAGCGCACGGCCAGCGGCCTGATGGCCGGCCCTGAGAGCCCTCCGGTGCCGGCGGCGAGCGCGGGGCGCATGGTGTCGACGTCGATGCTCATGCCGAGAGGGGTGTTGATCATGGCGAGGGCGTCCGCGCCGCCGTCGATGCACGCGCGGGCGACGGCGACGATGTCGGCCACGTCCGGGGCGAGCTTGGCCACGACGGGGACGTCGTAGCGCATGGTCGCGCGGACGGAGGCGATCACCTCGGCGGAGGCGGCGGGGTCGCGGGCGAAGACCCGCCCGAGGTCCTCGACGTTGGGGCACGACAGGTTGACCTCGATCGCGGCCACGCCGGGCGCGTCGGCGAGCCTGCGCGCCAGGGCGGTGTACTCGGCGACGCTGCCGCCGGCGATGGACACCACGGCCCGCGCGCCGCGCTCGACCAGCCGGGGCAGCTCGCCTTCGAGGAAGACCTCCACGCCCGGCCCCTGGAGCCCCACGGCGTTCAACATGCCGGAGGGGGTCTCGGCCATGCGGGGCGTCGGCCGCCCGGCCCTCGGCGCCATGGTGATCGAGCGGGTGACCACGGCCCCGAGGCGGGCGAGGTCGAAGAACTGGGAGAGCTCGGCGCCGGAGGCGGCGCACCCGGCGGCCGTGGTGATCGGGTTGGCCAGTTCGACGTGCGCCAGGTATGTCCGCATGTCAACTGACATTTCGGGTGTGAGCACCTCCCTCCTGGGCTCGTCCCCCGGGAGCGCCCAGGGCGTCGAACGGGATCGTGCCGATGTCCTCGAACCGCACCCGCTCGCCGCGGAAGACCGGTCCCTCGACGCACGAGCGCACCATGCGGGTCACTCCGTCCTCCCCGATCACGGGGATCACGCACGTCATGCAGACGCCGTACCCGCAGGCCATCGACTCCTCCACGCTGACCTGCACGGGAATGTCGAACTCGACCCCGACGGCCGTCACGCCGCGCAGCATCGCCATCGGGCCGCAGGCGTACACCACGTCGGCGCGCGCGTCGGCGATCACCGCGGGCAGGACGTCGGTGACCCTGCCGCGCAGGCCAAGGGACCCGTCCTCGGTGGTGAGCGTGGTGGTCTCCCCCATGCGCCGGGCGCGCAGCGCGCCGAACACCCGGTCGGCCGAGGCCGCGCCCAGCACGAAGTCGACCCGGCAGCCGCGCTGCTGCAGGGTGTCGGCCAGGGCGAACAGCGACGCCGAGCCGTACTCGCCGCCGACCAGCACGCACGCGCACGGGTCGCGCGGCACCGGGAACGGGCGGCCGAGCGGCCCGACCAGGTCCAGGGTGTCCCTGGCCTTGCGCTCGGCCAGCCACGCGGTGCCGCGGCCGCGCACGGCGAAGACCAGCTCCACCGTGCCGCCGTAGTCGGGCTTGACGTCGTGCACGGAGAAGGCCCGGCGGGTCGGCATGGAGGTGTGCGGCCCGCCGATGGCCACCGAGACGAAGTGGCCGGGACGGAAGCGCTCGGCGATGCCGGGCGCGACGACGGTCAGCGCGTGGTAGGCGTCCACGCGGCGCGTCGTCAGCACCGTGCCGGTCACCTGCACCGGAGTAACGGCCGTCTCCTCCACCTCCCGCCGGGCGTCAGCCCCTCAGCCGCTGGGCGTGCTCCTGGAGCGACCGTACGCCCACCGAGCCGGCGGCGATCGCCTGGATGCCCTGCACGGCCGCACCGAGCCCCTGCACAGTGGTGACGCACGGGATGCCCCGCAGGACGGCCGCGGTGCGGATTTCGTAGCCGTCCAGGCGCGGCCCGGACTGGCCCGGGCTGCCGAAGGGGGTGTTCACGATGAGGTCGACCTCGCCGTCCAGGATGCGGGTCACGATGGTGGGCTCACCGTCCGTGCCGATGCCGTCGCTCTGCTTTCGCACGATCTTGGCATGGACGCCGTTGCGGCGCAGCACCTCGGCGGTGCCCTCTGTGGCGAGGATCTCGAACCCCAGGTCGGCGAGGGCCTTCACCGGGAAGATCATGTGACGCTTGTCGCGGTTGGCGACCGAGACGAACGCGCGCCCCTTGGTGGGCAGCGAGCCGTAGGAGGCCGACTGCGACTTGGCGTAGGCGGTGCCGAACACCTCGTCGATGCCCATGACCTCGCCCGTGGAGCGCATCTCGGGGCCGAGGATGGTGTCGACGCCGAGGAACCGGTTGAAGGGCAGCACGGCCTCCTTCACCGCGATGGGGGCGTCCAGCGGGAGCGTCCCGCCGTCGCCCTCGGCGGGCAGCATGCCCTGGCCGCGCAGCGCGGCGATGGTCTCGCCCATCATGACGCGGGCGGCGGCCTTGGCCAGCGGCACCGCCGTCGCCTTGGAGACGAACGGCACCGTGCGGCTCGCGCGCGGGTTGGCCTCAAGGACGTACAGGATGTTGGCCGACATGGCGTACTGGACGTTCAGCAGGCCCCGTACGCCCACCCCGCGCGCGATGGCCTCGGTGGCGGCGCGGATGCGCTTGATGTCGAACCCGCCCAGGGTGATCGGCGGCAGCGCGCACGCCGAGTCGCCGGAGTGGATGCCGGCCTCCTCGATGTGCTCCATCACGCCGCCCAGGTAGAGCTCCTCGCCGTCGAACAGGGCGTCCACGTCGATCTCGATGGCCTCGTCGAGGAACTTGTCGACGAGCACCGGGTGGTCGCTGGCCGCGCCGGCCCGCTCCATGTACGCGCTCAGGGTCGCCTCGTCGTACACGATGGCCATGCCCGCGCCGCCCAGGACGTAGGAGGGGCGCACCAGCACCGGGTAGCCGATGTCGTCGGCGATGGCGCGGGCCTCCTCCACGGTGACCGCGGTGCCGTGCTTGGGGGCGGGCAGGCCGGCCTCGGCCAGCACGCGCCCGAACGCGCCGCGCTCCTCGGCCAGGTGGATCGACTCGGGGCTGGTGCCGACGACCGGCACCCCGGCGTCCTTGAGCGCCTGGGCCAGGCCGAGCGGGGTCTGCCCGCCGAGCTGGACGATCACCCCGGCGACCGGGCCGGCCTGCTGCTCGGCGTGCACGACCTCAAGGACGTCCTCCAGGGTGAGCGGCTCGAAGTACAGCCGGTCGGAGGTGTCGTAGTCGGTCGAGACCGTCTCGGGGTTGCAGTTGACCATCACGGTCTCATACCCCGCCGCCGACAGCTCGAAAGAGGCGTGGACGCAGGCGTAGTCGAACTCGATGCCCTGGCCGATGCGGTTGGGCCCGCTGCCGAGGATGATGACCTTGGGCCGGTCGCCGCCGGGGACCTCGGTCTCCTCGTCGTAGGTCGAGTAGAGGTAGGGGGTCTTGGCGGCGAACTCGGCGGCGCAGGTGTCGACGGTGTTGTACACGGGCCGCACGCCGAGCCCGTGGCGCAGCGCGCGCACCTCGGTCTCGGCCAGGCCCCGGATCTCGGCGATCTGCGCGTCGCTGAAGCCGTGGCGCTTGGCCCGCACGAACGTGGCGGCGCCGAGTTCGCCGCGGCCGATCTCCCTGGCCTCCTCGTCGATGAGGAACAGCTGGTCGAGGAACCACGGGTCGACGCTGGTCGCCTCGTACAGCTCGTCGAGCGTCGCCCCCGCCCTGATGGCCTGCTGCATGGTGCGCAGCCGCCCGTCGTGCGGCTTGCGGCAGGCCGCGAGCAGGTCGTCCTTGCCGCCGGGGTCTTCGGACCAGGAGAAGGACGACGCCTTCTTCTCCAGCGATCTGAGGGCCTTCTGGAGGGCCTCGGGGAAGGACCGGCCGATCGCCATGGCCTCGCCGACCGACTTCATGTGGGTGGTGAGGGTCTGGTCGGCGCCGGCGAACTTCTCGAAGGCGAAGCGCGGCACCTTGACCACGACGTAGTCCAGCGAGGGCTCGAAGGACGCCGGCGTCTCGCGGGTGATGTCGTTCGGGATCTGGTCCAGGGTGTAGCCGACGGCCAGCTTGGCGGCGATCTTGGCGATCGGGAAGCCGGTCGCCTTGGAGGCCAGGGCGCTGGACCGCGAGACGCGCGGGTTCATCTCGATGACGATCATGCGCCCGGTGCGCGGGTCGACGGCGAACTGGATGTTGCAGCCGCCGGTGTCGACGCCGACCTCGCGGATGACCGCGATGGCGACGTCGCGCATGTTCTGGTACTCACGGTCGGTGAGGGTCATGGCCGGGGCGACCGTGACGCTGTCGCCGGTGTGCACGCCCATCGGGTCGATGTTCTCGATGGAGCAGACGATGACGACGTTGTCGGCCCGGTCGCGCATGACCTCCAGCTCGTACTCCTTCCAGCCGAGGATCGACTCCTCAAGGAGCACCTCGGTGGTCGGCGAGGCGTCCAGCCCGGCGCCGGCGATGCGGCGCAGGTCGGTCTCGTCGTAGGCGAACCCCGAGCCCGCGCCGCCCATGGTGAAGCTCGGCCGCACGACGACCGGGTAGCCGAGACCGGCGGCGGCGGACAGGCACTCGTCGATGGTGTGGCAGATCGCCGAGCGCGCCGACTCGGCGTTGAGGCCGTGCTCGGCGGCCACCTTGGCGACGATCTCCTTGAACCGCTCGCGGTTCTCCCCCGCCTGGATGGCGTCGATGTCGGCGCCGATCAGCTCGACGCCGTAACGGTCGAGCACGCCGGCCTCGTGCAGGGCGACCGCCGCGTTGAGCGCGGTCTGCCCGCCCAGGGTGGGCAGCAGGGCGTCGGGGCGCTCCTTGGCGATGATCTGCTCGACGATCTCGGGGGTGATCGGCTCGACGTAGGTGGCGTCGGCGAACTCGGGGTCGGTCATGATCGTCGCCGGGTTGCTGTTGACGAGGATCACGCGGTAGCCCTCGGCCCGCAGCACTCTGCACGCCTGGGTGCCGGAGTAGTCGAACTCGCAGGCCTGCCCGATCACGATGGGGCCGGAGCCGATCACCATGATCGATGCGATGTCGGTGCGCTTAGACACGCGTGCCATCCTCCTTGGTGCCCGGGCGCGCCATCAGGGCGCAGAACTCGTCGAACAGGCCGGCGGCGTCGTGCGGCCCCGCCGCGGCCTCAGGGTGGTACTGGACGCTGAAGGCCGGGTAGTCGAGCAGGCGCAGCCCTTCGACGCAGCCGTCGTTGAGGTTGACGTGGCTGACCTCGGCGCGGCCGTAGGGGGTGTCGAACGGCCCGTCGGCGGGCGCCTGGACGGCGAAGCCGTGGTTGTGCGCGGAGATGTCGACCTTGCCGGTGCGGCGGTCCTGCACGGGCTGGTTGACGCCCCGGTGCCCGTAGCGCAGCTTGTAGGTGCCGAGGCCGAGCGCGCGGCCGAGGATCTGGTTGCCGAAGCAGATGCCGAACACCGGCCGGCCGGCGTCCATGACGCCGGTGAGCGCCTCGACGGCGTAGTCGGCCGCCGAGGGGTCGCCCGGCCCGTTGGACAGGAAGACGCCGTCGGGGTCGAGGGCGAGGATGTCGGCGGCCGTCGCGCTCGCCGGGAGCACGTGCACCTCGCATCCGCGCTCGGCCATGCGGTAGGGGGTCATCGCCTTGATGCCGAGGTCGACGGCGGCGACCGTGAAGCGCTTCTCCCCGTGGGCGGGCACGACGTACGGCTCGGCGGTGGAGACCTGCCTCGCCAGGTCGGCGCCGGCCATCGAGGGGCTCGTCCTGACCCTGTCGACCAGCTCTTCGACGGGAGCCGTCGGGGCGGTGAACACCCCGGCGCGCATGGCGCCGCGCTCGCGCAGGTGGCGGGTGAGCGCGCGGGTGCCGGGCATGGCGATGCCGACGACGCCCTGGCGGCGCAGCTCGTCGTCCAGCGTGCGCCTGGAGCGCCAGTTGGAGGCGACGCGCGCCGGCTCGCGGACGACGTACCCGGCGACCCAGATGCGGGAGGACTCGGGGTCCTCGTCGTTGACGCCGGTGTTGCCGATGTGCGGGGCGGTCATCGCCACGATCTGCCGGTGGTAGGAGGGGTCGGTGAGGGTCTCCTGGTATCCGGTCATGCCGGTGGAGAACACCATCTCGCCGAATGTCTCCCCCTCGGCGCCGTATGGGGCGCCGTGGAAGACCCGGCCGTCCTCCAGCACGAGGAGGGCCGTGCCGGTGGTCGCGAGCGTCACGTGAGCTTCCCTTCGAGAACGGTGGGGCGGCCGCGCAGGAACGTCGCGACGACCCGCCCCGGCAGGGTCAGGCCCTGGTAGGGGGTGTTGCGGCTCTTTGAGGCGAACCCGCCCGGATCGACGGCCCAGCGGACGGAGGGGTCGAACAGGGTGAGGTTCGCGGGGACGCCGGGCTTCAGCGGGCCGCCCTGGCCGTCCAGGCGGCCGATGCGGGCCGGCCGGGCGGACATGCGGTCGGCGACGCCCGCCCAGTCGAGCAGCCCGGTCTCGACCATGGCCTCCTGGACCACCGACAGGGCGGTCTCCAGGCCGATCATGCCCATGGCCGCGGCCGGCCACTCGGTCTCCTTGTCCTCGACCGGGTGGGGGGCATGGTCGGTGGCCACGCAGTCGATGGTGCCGTCGGCGAGCGCCTCGCGCAGCGCCTCGACGTCCGCCCGGGTGCGCAGCGGCGGGTTGACCTTGTAGATCGGGTTGTAGGCGCCGTTGGGCGACCGCTCGGCGCAGGAGTCAGTGAGCAGCAGGTGGTGCGGGGTGACCTCGGCGGTGACGTCCCAGCCCTTGGACTTGGCCCATCGGATGATCTCGACGGACCCCGCCGTCGAGACGTGGCAGATGTGCAGCCGGGAGCCGACGTGCGCGGCGAGCAGGCAGTCGCGGGCGATGATGGCCTCCTCGGCGACGGCCGGCCAGCCGGTCAGGCCGAGGCGCCCTGAGACCGCGCCCTCGTTCATCTGCGCGCCCTCGGTCAGGCGCGGCTCCTGCGCGTGCTGGGCCACCACCCCGTCGAACGCCTTGACGTACTCAAGGGCCCGGCGCATGAGGACGGCGTCGGAGACGCACACCCCGTCGTCGGAGAAGACCCGGACACGGGCGGCGCTGTCGGCCATCGCGCCCAGCTCGGCGAGCTGCTTGCCGGCCAGGCCCGAGGTGACCGCGCCCACCGGCTGGACGTCGCAGTGGCCGGCCTCCTGGCCGAGCCGGTAGACCTGCTCGACCACGCCGGCGGTGTCGGCGACCGGCGAGGTGTTGGCCATGGCGTGGACGGCGGTGAACCCGCCGAGCGCCGCGGCGGCCGTGCCGGACTCGACGGTCTCGGCGTCCTCGCGGCCCGGCTCGCGAAGGTGGGTGTGCAGGTCGACCAGGCCCGGCAGCGCGATCAGCCCGCCGGCGTCGATGTGCCCGGCGCCGGGGACGTCCACCTCGCCGGGCGCGCCGACGGCGGCGATGTAGCCGTCCTTGAGAAGGATGTCCTTCGGCTCGCCCCCGAGGACGCGGGCGCCCTTGAGAAGGTAGGTCACTGGTTTCCCCCGATCGCGGGCTCATTGCCGGACAGAAGCAGGTAGAGGACGGCCATGCGCACGGTCACGCCGTTGGTGACCTGCTCGACGATGGTGGAGCGCTCGGAGTCGGCGACCTCGGCGGCGATCTCCATGCCGCGGTTCATCGGCCCCGGGTGCATGACGATCGCGCCGTCGGGCATGCGGCCGAGACGCTCGGGGTCCAGCCCGTAGCGGCGGCTGTACTCGCGGGCCGAGGGGAAGTAGGAGGCGTTCATCCGCTCGTGCTGGACGCGCAGCATCATGACCACGTCGGACTTGGGCAGCACCGCGTCGAAGTCGTAGGAGACCTCGCACGGCCAGTCGCCCATCGCCACCGGCAGCAGGGTGGGCGGCGCGACCAGCGTCACCTCGGCGCCCAGGGTGTGCAGCAGATGGACGTTGGAGCGGGCGACCCGGCTGTGCAGCACGTCGCCGACGATGGTGACCCGGCGGCCGACGAGGTCGCCGAGGCGGCGGCGCATGGTGAAGGCGTCCAGCAGGGCCTGCGTCGGGTGCTCGTGGGTGCCGTCGCCCGCGTTGACCACGCTGCCGTCGACCCAGTTGGCCAGGCGGTGCGGCGCGCCGGAGGCGCCGTGCCGGACGACCACGGCGTCGGCGCCCATCGCCTGCAGGGTGAGCGCGGTGTCCTTCAGGCTCTCGCCCTTGGACACGCTGGACCCCTTCGCCGAGAAGTTGATCACGTCGGCGGACAGGCGCTTGGCCGCGGCCTCGAAGGAGATGCGGGTGCGGGTGGAGTCCTCGAAGAAGAGGTTCACGACCGTGCGCCCGCGCAGCGTCGGCAGCTTCTTGATCGAGCGGCCGGAGACCTGGGCCAGCTGCTCGGCGGTGTCGAGGATCAGCAGGGCGTCGTCGCGTGACAGGTCGGCGGTGGACAGCAGGTGGCGCATCATCGCCGGCCTCCTCTCGGGAGCGCGTGCGCGGCGGCGCGCGGACCGGCGGTGAACGGGGGCAGGGACCTCATCGCTGGCCCCCTCTCAGCAGGACCGCGTCGCGCTGGTCGATCTCGGCCAGGCACACCCGGACGGTCTCGGCGCGGGATGTGGGGAGGTTCTTGCCGACATAGTCGGCGCGGATGGGCAGCTCGCGGTGGCCCCGGTCGACCAGGACCGCCAGGCGGACGGCGGTCGGGCGGCCGAGGTCGTTGAGGGCGTCCAGCGCGGCGCGCACCGTGCGGCCGGAGTACAGCACGTCGTCGACCAGGACCACGATGCGGCCGTCCACGCCGTCTCTGGGCAGATCGGTGCGGCCGAGGGCACGCGTGGGACGCAGGCGCAGATCGTCGCGGTACATGGTCACGTCAAGTGAGCCCGCGGCCACCGGACGGCCCTCGACCTGCTCGATGCGGTCGGCGAGCCGGCGCGCGAGAACGGCCCCCCTGGTGGGGATGCCGAGAAGCAGGAGGTCGTCGGGGCCCTTGGCGCGCTCGAGGATCTCGTGGGCGATGCGGGTGAGGGCCCGGTTGATGTCGGGGCCCTCCAGGACGGCGCGCTCGCCGTCGACGGGACGCCCACCGCCGGGCGCCGGCTCCCCGTCGATGCGGGGATCGTCGTCACGGGCCTGATTTCGGGCGGCGTTCATGAGGGTCACCACCTTTCCCGCCTCACAGGACGGGTCTTAAAGGAACTGGCGACCACCACGTTAGCAGCCCTTCGCCGAACGCTCCGAACGGGTAGGGGCTTCTCGACCTGGGCGGATGCCCTCAGGCCCGCCGCCGGCGGGCCTCGCGGCGCGGCCGGCCGCCGGCCGCGGATCCTTGCCGGGAGCCGGCCGAATCCATGCCCCAGGCGGACGGAAGCGGCCGGCGGGGCCCTTGTGACCGAGCGGAGTGAAGCCGAACCGGACAGGATTCGGCATCTTTTTTCCAATCAGCTTGACCAATCACGTCCACACCTTTACCGTCACTGTGCGTAACCACACCTCGCGACGTTCCCGGGTAAACCGGGACGTGTCGGTCACCGATGGTGTCTCCCCAGGCACCACCCGATCGCCGTTGCATTCGTCGCAAGGCGCACAATAAGTGAGAACGTTCATAGAAAGCCGGGGGGCCAAACGATGCCGTCTGACTACGCCAAGTCGCTGGGCGCGCGACTCCGCGCCATCCGCACCCAGCAGGGGCTATCACTCCATGGAGTCGAAGAGAAGTCGCGGGGCCGATGGAAGGCCGTCGTCGTGGGCTCCTACGAACGCGGCGACCGCGCCGTGACGGTGCAGAAGCTCGCCGAGTTGGCCGACTTCTATGGTGTCCCGGTCTCCGAGTTGCTTCCCGGCGGCTCCGCGCCGAGCCCGCTCGGCCCCACGCCGAAGCTCGTGATCGACCTTGAGCGGCTGGCGCAGTTGCCGAAGGAGAAGGCCGGGGCCCTGGCCCGCTACGCGGCCACCATCCAGAGCCAGCGCGGCGACTACAACGGCAAGGTGCTTTCCATCCGCCAGGAGGACCTGCGCTCACTCGCGGTCATCTATGACAAGTCCCCCACCGAGCTCACCGAAGAGCTCATCACCTGGGGCGTGCTCGACGCCGAGGCGCGCCGCGCGGTCGAGTCCTTCTGACCCTCGCCCCGGCGGCCGCGCCGATCCGGCCCGGCCGCCGCGGCCACCCGGCCCGGCCGGCGCGAGCGGCCGCGCCGTTCGCATGACCTGAACCGCCCACGGCGTCCAGGCCCCCGCGCGAGCCGCCACCGGACGTGCGTGCCGGGTGTCCCCCCGGCCCCGCGGCGGCGACCCGCGACCGTGAGCACCGAAGAGCCCGCAGGAGAGCACCCCGCTCCGCGGGCTCTTCGCTTGCCCGGACCACCGGGCACTGCGGCAGGCGTGTGGGGTCTCCCACATTCGCCGCCTTTTAATTGTCATCTGCGATTCCACATTGCTAACTTCGTGCCGTGCGCCTGACGAAGTTCACCGATCTCGCCCTGCGGGTCACCATGCGACTGGCGGTCGCGGAGCCGGGGGCCACCCGCACCACCAGGCAGGTGGCCGAGGCGATGGCCATCCCCTACACCCACACCGCCAAGGCCATCTCGCGCCTGCAGCATCTCGGGGTCGTGGACGCTCGGCGGGGGCGCGGCGGCGGCCTTGAACTCACCGCGCTGGGACGGTCCGCGTCGCTGGGCTGGCTGGTACGCGAACTGGAGGGCGAGGAGGAGGTCGTGGCGTGCGAGGGCGAGTCCCCCTGCCCGCTGCGGGCCGCCTGCCGGCTGCGCGGCGCCCTGCGCGACGCCCAGCGGGCGTTCTACGCCTCTCTCGACCCGCTGACCGTCGACGACCTGGTGACCTCGCCGGCCGGACCGGTCCTCGTCTCACTCACCTGAGCGCCCTGCTCGCGCGGCGCCGGTTTCGGCCATCGTTGAATATGAAGATCTAATACCAATTCACATGCCAGGAGGATGCCTTGCTTTCCCCGGAATCGGCCACGCGGATCCGTGCCACCCTGCCCGCGGTCGGCGCCGCCATCGACGACATCGCGGCGCGCTTCTACGACACGATGTTCGCCGACAACCCCGAACTGCTGCGCGACCTGTTCAACCGGGGCAACCAGGCGAACGGCGAACAACGCGCCGCCCTGGCCGGAGCGCTGGCCGGCTACGCCGCCTCGCTGGTCGGCTCCGGCCGTGCCCCCGACGCGATGCTCGCCCGCATCGCCAACAAGCACGCCTCACTGGGGATCACCCCCGACCAGTACATCCTTGTGCAGAAGTACCTTTTCGCCGCCATCGGCGACATCCTCGGCGAGGCGATCACACCCGAGGTGGCGGCGGCCTGGGACGAGGTGTACTGGCTCATGGCCGGCACGCTCATCGCCCTGGAGGCGGTCCTGTACCGCGAGTCCGGCGAGGGATGGCTGGAGGCGACGGTGATCGACCGGCGCCGCGAGACCGCGGACGTGGTGTCGTTCACGCTGCGGCCGAAGACCCCAAGGTCGTTCAGACCGGGGCAGTACATCAGCGTCGCCGTCCCTCTTCCCGACGGGGCCAGGCAGATCCGGCAGTACAGCCTCTCGCGCGCGCCGGAGCGGGGCGACTGGCGCATCACCGTCAAGAAGGCGCGCGGCGACGGCGCCCCGGACGGCGAGGTGTCCGGCCTGCTCCACGCCGGCGTGCGCCCCGGGGACGTCCTGATGGTGTCGGCGCCGTTCGGCGACCTCACCCTGCCGCACGGCGACGGCCCCCTGCTGCTGGCCTCGGCCGGGATCGGCGTCACGCCCATCTTGTCCATGCTCGACCACCTCGCGGCCACGGACTCGGTCCGCCGGGTCGTGGTGGCGCACGCCGACCGCACCCCGGCCCACCACGCCCACCGCGCCGAGCTGCTGGACCTGGTCGCCGCGCTGCCCGGCGCCACCCTGCACCGCTGGTACGAGCAGCCCTGCGCCTGCCACGACCACGCGGACGAGACGCACCGAGGGGGCACCACACCCGCAGGAATCGCCACCGCGCCCACCAGCACGAGCAACCCCACCAGGAACCCCGCCCCGGACACGGTGAGCGCCGTCGCGCCCACCGGCACGGGAGACGCCACGTGGAACAGCGCCGCCCCGGGCGGGCGGAACGCCGCCGACGCGGCGGGCGAAGGGCGTGCGGAGCCGGGCGCGTGGAACGCCGCCGACGCGGCGGGCGGAGCGCCGGCGGAGCCGGCCCCGGCGAGCATCGGCCGGGTGGATCTCACCGGCATCGACCTGCCCGAGGGCGTGGTCGCCTGCCTCTGCGGACCGCTGCCCTTCATGCGGGAGGCGCGCTCGCAGCTGCTCGCGCGCGGAGTGCCGGCCTCCGACATCCACTACGAGGTCTTCGGCCCCGACCTGTGGCTGCCCGGCGCCTGACCTTCGCCGCCTGTGGATGCCCGACGCCCGACTCTCGCGGCCGGCCGCACCCGGCCGCCACCCACCGGTCCGCGAGCCGTCACATCCCGGCTCCGGAAAGCCGAGCTCCGGAAAGCCTGCTCAGCGCCCGGCTCTCATGGCCGACCGCATCCGGTGGCCGACCGCATCAGGCCCGCCGCCACCGGTCCGTGAGCCGTCACATTCGGCTCAGGAAAGCCCGCTCGGCGTCAGGCCGCCCGCACCCCCGCCCCTGCGCGCGCGAGGCGATGTCGTCCCTGCACGCGTGAGGCGATGCCGTGCGTCACCCCGCCAGGGGGGCCTTCACCGGCAGGGTGGACTGGCCGGGGACGCCCAGGATGTCCTCGACGACGCCGACGAAGGTGTCGGCCTCGGTGATCAGCTCGTCGGCGTCGCGCGCCGACACGACGCGGACCATGCCGGCCTCGGCCGCAGCCCGCTTGCGGGCGCTCTCGGCGAAGTACGCCGCCCAGCGGGCGAGCCTGGGCTCGGCCTCGGGCAGCAGCTCCCACGCGCTGCGCAGGCGCCGCCTGCGGCCGTCCATCGGCCGGGGCAGCGCCGCGAGGATGGCGGCCGCCGCGCGCAGCGCCGCCAGGTGGGCCGAGACGTAACGCTCTGCGGGGGTGCGGGCCGCCGCGGCGTCCGCGAGGCAGGAGTGCGCGTCGGCAAGGTGCGCGCGCACGGTCTGTGAAACCCGGGGACCTTCTCCGGACTGTTGAGTCATGCCACCCTCCTCGGGGTCATGGCTCCGGCGGTGACCGCCGGTGATAACACGGTCGCAGACCCCACCGACAATTCCGGCGGCCCGCTGGTCATGGTCACGGACGCTTGCTCCCTTGATCCCTCGCCCCGGCACGTCGCCGTGCCGCGGGGTGCTGCGATTCCTGTGCCGACCCTCCGCTCGTGGTGCGCTCACGACCTTCCGGCGGGCCGCGGCCGATCACCGGCCGCGGCGGCGTGCTCCCAGGCGCAGCCCGGTGCGGGGCTGGTGCGGGCCCTGGCGCCCGGCCCGCTCACGGCGCCCACCGCCTCACCCCCGGCCGGCCGCGGCACCCCCCGCCTGTCAGCCCGCCGTGCGTGTCAGCCCGCCGTTCCGGGTGGCCGCCCGCATGCGGGGCCGCCGTCGTATATGCGGCGGCGGCCTCGCGCGCGGGCCGCCACCGGTGTGGAGTTGTCGGCGCCGCCTTGCGACGGCGCCCGCTCGGGCCGGACGAGGAGCTTCCCCTCTCCCCGTCCGGCTATTCGGTTCGCGTGGAGAGGCCGCCGCGGACGGCGCTCGCCAGCCGGATGGTGGGGGTGGGCCGCGAGTCCCACCCCCACTGTGTCGAACATAAATTCGATGACGCGTCATGTCAAGCACCTCACGAACACAAGTTCGATCATGCGGTCAACCAGGGGTTCGAACAGCGCCCCGAGTGCCCGAACGCCGGGGCGCGGCGGGAACCGGCCCGTGACAGCCAGAAGCCGCGGTCGCGTGGTGCGACCGCGGCTTCTCATGCGGCGGTGTGCTCGTGGACGGCCGTGGCGGGCGCTCGTCCTCGCAGCTCCCCCGCCGGCCCCGGGGATCAGCGCTGGAAGCGGCCCCTGACGTGGACGGGGACGCCCGTGCCGAGCAGGCCGGGAAGGATCGCCGCGACGTGCATCGGCAGGCGCACGCACCCGTGTGAGGCCGGGTAGAGCGGAACCGACAGCGCGCCGTGCAGGGCGATGCCGCCGTTGAAGAAGACCGGGTTGTAGAGCTGGCCGAGATAGGACCTGTGCCAGCCCGACCGGCGCCAGGTGGTCTTGTAGTCCCCCGTCGGCGTGCGGGCGCCGCCGCAGAACCTCTGCGTCTTGCCCTGCCAGGTGGCCGTCTCACAGTAGGGGATGCCGCTGCCGGAGGAGATGTGGGTGATCAGCCGCACCTGGCCGGAGCGGTAGAGGACGGCGACCTGCCGGGTGAGGTCGATCTCGACGCGATCGGGCTTGCCCGCGGGGACGAGCACGCGCGGAGCCTTGGGGTTCTCCAGCGCCCGCCAGGTGCGGGAGGTGATCGTGCTGGTCGGCTTGATGCCCTGGATCTTCTGGAACGCCCACACGGCGGACTGCGTGGTGCCGCCGTACCTGGCGTCGAGCTTCCCTGGAACGTAGCCGAGCTCCCTCAGCCTGCTCTGGAGCTCTTTCACGGCGGCGCCCTTGGCGCCGAGCCGCAGAGTGCCGTGGGGCGCCACGAACGGCCTGACCACGCCCGCGAGCCCGGCCGGCGTCGCCGCGACCGTGATCTCGGCGCCCGCCGCCCGCGGGGCCGTCACGCCAGTGGCCGCCTGCGCCGCGCCGCCCGAGAGCAGCACGGCTCCCGCGGTCAGCGCCGCCGCGACGGTGAGCCGCCTCCCAACCGCCATGTCAAGACTCCCCTTCGACCGCACCACGTCCGATTCACGGGACCCTAGCGCATCGATCACACCCGACCCCCGTACGGTCACGGAGATGTAATCGATCGCCGACGCCCCGTCAATCTGTTTAGAGTGTCCGCGTGCCAGAAAAGTTGCATCCGAGCGTCATCAAGGTGTCCGACGCCCTCCGCGAGTCCGGCGCGACCGGCGAGGTCGTCGTCCTGACCGAGCCCGCCCCGACGGCCGCCGCCGCCGCGGCGCAGCTGGGGTGCGAGGTCGGCGCGATCGCCAACAGCCTGGTCTTCGACGCCGACGGCGAGCCGCTGCTGGTGCTCACCAGCGGCGCCCACCGGGTGGACACCGCGCTGATCGCGCGGCTCGTCGGCGCGGCGAAGGTCAAGCGGGCCTCGCCCGACTTCGTCAAGGCCGCGACCGGCCAGGCGATCGGCGGGGTCGCCCCGGTCGGCCATCCCGCGCCGATCCGCACGCTGGTCGACACCTGGCTGGCCAAGCACGAGGTCGTGTGGGCCGCGGCCGGCCATGTGCACACCATCTTCCCGACGACCTACGACGAGCTGCTGCGCGTCACCGGCGGCACGCCCACCGAGGTGGAGTGACCCCGGCGCGGCCGATACCCGTGCTGCTAGTGTGCGAGAAGTGATCGAACTGCGACACGCCGGTCCGGAGGAGTTCGCCGCCTCGCTGGACACCGTGATCGACATATACACGGTGGCGATGCGCCCTCCGACGGACCAGCTCACGGGCCGGCAGAGCATCATGCGCAACCACGCGACGTATCCGCGGTTCACGTGCCTTGTGGCCGAGACCACCGACGGCGTCGCCGTCGGCTTCGGGTACGGCTTCCACGGTTCGCCCGGCCAATGGTGGCATGACGTCGTGCGCCGCTCGCTGGAAGAGCGCGAGGGCCCGGCCACCGCCGCCGCGTGGTTCGAGAACGCCTTCGAGATCGCCGAGATCCACGTGCGCCCCGAGTACCAGGGCAAGGGCGTCGGCCGCCGGCTCGTCCACGGCCTGTGCGCGGGCCGCGGCGAGCGCACCGCCGTGATGTCCACCCATGACCAGCCCACGGCCGCGCGGCACCTCTACCAGCGGCTGGGCTTCGTCGACCTCATCGGCATGTACGTCTTCCCCGGCGGATACGAGCACTACGCCATCGTCGGCGCCACCCTGCCCCTCCAGCCCATGCCCTGACCACGCGCCCACCCGCTCTCACCGGGTGGCCGTCACGGCCTCGGCCGGCGCCGACCCTGGGGAGGGACGCCGGCCGCCGGGGGAGATCTCAGACGGCGCTGGCGGGGACGGGGCTGGGCGACAGGGCCTGGTAGACCTCGCGGGTCGCGCTCGACCGGTTGAAGGTGATGAAGTGGATGCCGGGCGCGCCCTCGTCGAGCAGGGTCTGGCACAGCTCGGCGGCGTGCTCGATGCCGAGGCGGCGCACCGCGGCGGGGTCGTCGGCGACCGCCTCGAAGCGCCCGGCCACCTCGGCGGGGAACGGCGCCCCTGACAGCTTCTCGGACCGCGCGATGGTGCTCAGCTGCGTGATCGGCATGATGCCCGGGATGATCGGCGTGTCGCAGCCGGCCGCGGCCACCCGGTCGCGCAGGCGCAGATAATCGTCGGCGCGGAAGAACATCTGCGTGATGGCGTAGTCGGCGCCCGCCCGGCACTTGCGGACGAAGTAGTCGACGTCGGACTCGACGGACGGCGACCTCGGGTGCCGGTACGGGAAGGCGGCCACCCCGACGCAGAAGTCGCCCGCCTGCCGGATGAGGCGGACGAGGTCTTCGGCGTAGGAGACGCCCTCGGGGTGCTTGACCCACTCGTCCAGGGGGTCGCGGCCGGGCGGGTCGCCCCGGACGGCCAGGATGTTGCGCACCCCCGCCCCGGCGAACCTGCCGACCAGGTGGCGCAGCTCGCGCACCGAGTGGTCGACCGCGGTGAAGTGGGCGACGGGGGTGAGCGTCGTCTCATGGGCGAGCCGCTCGACGATCTCGACCGTGCGGTCACGGGTGGAGCCTCCGGCGCCGTAGGTGACCGAGACGAACGTCGGGCGCAGCCCCTCGAGCTCGCGGATCGCGCGCCACAGCTGCCGCTCCCCCTCGTCGCTCTTCGGGGGCATGAACTCGAAGGAGAACGAGCGCTGCCCGGAGGCGAGCAGTTCCCGAACCGTCGGGACACGGTCGGGCAGGACGGATGGACGACCCAAAGCCATGCCTCCAAGGCTACAGGTCCGGGCCGCTCCGCACCGATCGCCAACGTGCGGTCCGCGCGGGGGCCGCGGACGCCGCGCCGCGTCGCGCCACGGCGCCGCACCTCACGGCCCAAGCGAGTCCTGCCACATCACCACAACGATCGTCAACAGCCTGTAGGACCGGTCCCGGACGACCGGCGCCAGGTGGTCGCAGCTCACCGGCGTGCGCCGGAAATACCCTTCCGCGTTCATGACGTCGATCACACAAGGGGTCGCAGATCGGCTGCCCGTTGTACGGCCGTTAATCTCAGAGCTTGACTGCTCCCCTCTCTGAGATGAAGGAGGGGATTCCTGCTTCACCACCGACCGCCCGCCGGAGAGGAGTCTCCTTGAGGTCTCACATCAGCTCCACAGGCGTTTCACCTCTCCGCCAGCCCGGCGGCGAGAAGGTTGGTGGCGGCGTTGACGTCCCGGTCATGGATCACGCCGCAGGCACAGGCCCACTCCCGCACCCTCAGCGGCATGGACTGTCGCAGGGCACCGCAGGCCGAGCACAGTTTGGAGGAGGGGAACCAGCGGTCCACGACCACCAGCCGCCGCCCGTACCAACCCGGTTTGTACTCCAGCATCGCGCGCAACTCCCGCCAGGAGGCGTCGCTGATGGCACGCGCCAGGCTGCGGTTCTTG
This sequence comes from Sphaerisporangium dianthi, assembly GCF_042654065.1. NCBI lineage: Bacteria > Bacillati > Actinomycetota > Actinomycetes > Streptosporangiales > Streptosporangiaceae > Sphaerisporangium > Sphaerisporangium dianthi. The sequence goes on from NZ_JBHSFP010000009.1 coordinate 18,718, forward strand.
ACCATGTTACGCACGGCCAGATCCTCGATCACGACCGTTTGGTCGTCACGGACGAGCCGAGTCGAGAACTTGTGCAGGAAGTCCCTGCGCCGGTCGGCCCGCCCATGCCCGGGGTTGGCGATCTTCTCCCCGGTGGACAGCGTCACCAGGGAGGTGATCCCGGCGTCCACCCCGACACAGGCCTCCACCGGATCCAGCGGCCGGATCGTCTCCTCCACCAGGATCGACACCCACCAGCGCCCGGCCGCGTCCCTGGAGACGGTCACCGTGGACGGCTGCGCACCCGCGGGCAGCGGCCTGGACCACACGATGTCCAGCGGCGCGTCCATCTTCGCCAGCAACAGTTCGCCGTCCCGCCGGCGGAACGCCGAGCGGGTGTACTCCGCCGACGCCCGCGACCTCTTACGGGACTTGAACACCGGATGCTTCGACCGCTTGGCGAAGAAACCGGCGAAGGCGGCCTGCGGGTGCCGCAGCGCCTGCTGCAACGGCACACACGACACCTGCGACAAGAGCTCCAGCCCCTGGGCACGCTTCCACCCCGTCAGCATCGCCGAGGTCTCCGCATAGGAGACCTTGCGGCCCTCTTGGGCGTAGGCGCGGGAGCGTTCGGCAAGGGCCTTGTTGTAGACGTAGCGGACACGGCCGAACGTCCGGGCAAGCTCCGATGCCTGCTCGGGAGTCGGATAGAAGCGGTACTTGTAGGCCCGCTTCACCATCTGCGCCACGCCCCGCATCATATTCACGGTCGGTCACGGATCGCACACGCATTCGATGCAACGGTTCACCCGACGGCGAACCGCCAGCCCCTGACCTGCCGGCGCAGGGGTCCGATTCTTCCCCCGCCTGAAGGCGGGGGTCTCCTCGGAGGCTTCTGATGACCACTTCCTTCGCCCTGTCGGACGCGTTCCGTTCCGAGGTGGACCAGCGCCTGCGGGCGTTCGTCGACCGGCAGCGTCCCCTGGTCAGCGGCCCGGAGCTGAGCCCACTGCTCACGGCCGCCGAGGACTTCCTCGCGGGCGGCAAGCGACTGCGTCCGGCCTTCTGCTACTGGGGCTGGCGCGGCGCGGGCGGCGGCGACGACCCGGCGATCTTCGCGGCCGCCGCCTCGCTGGAGTTGCTGCAGGCCAGCGCGCTCATGCACGACGACGTCATGGACGCCAGCGACATGCGCAGGGGCAGGCCGTCGGCGCACCGCCGGTTCCAGGCGCTGCACGAGGAGTCAGGGTGGCAGGGGTCGGCCGAGCAGTTCGGCGAGGGGGCCGCCGTGCTGCTCGGGAGCCTGCTGCTGGTCTGGTCGAGCGAGATGTGGCGGACGAGCGGCCTGCCGGCCGAGGCGCTGCGCGCCGCCGAGGGAGTGCACGACCTGATGCGCACCGAGCTGATGTGCGGGCAGTACCTGGACCTGCTGGAGCAGGCCCACGGTGAGAGCACCTTCGAAAGCGCCCTGCGGGTCGCGCTGCACAAGAGCGGCAAGTACTCCGTCGAGCAGCCCCTGCGCCTGGGCCTGCTGCTGGGCGCGCGGGCGCCGGAGCCGTGGATCGACCGGCTGTGCGTGGACTACGGGCAGAAGGTCGGCATCGCCTTCCAGCTCCGCGACGACGTGCTCGGAGTGTTCGGCGACCCGGCCGAGACGGGCAAGCCCGCCGGCGACGACCTGCGCGAGGGCAAGCGCACGATGCTCATCGCGCGCACGCTGTCGCAGGCGACGCCCGAGCAGGCGGCCGACGTGCGCCTCCTGCTGGGCGACCCGAAGCTGGAAGAGGACGGCGTCGAGCGGCTGCGCGCGATCATCGCGGACACCGGCGCCCTCGCGGCGAGCGAAGAGATGATCAAGCGCTACCTGGACGACGCGCTGGCGTCCCTGAGGCACGCGCCGATCACCGGCGAGGCACGCGAGGCCCTGCAGGAGCTCGCCGTGGCCGCCACCGCCCGCCGCAGCTGAGGCCTCAGCCCGCCGCGAGGCGGCGGGCGAACTCGGCGGCGGCGGCTCCGGGGTCCTCGGCCTCGGTGATGGCGCGCACCACCACGACGCGCGTCACCCCGCAGGACATCACCTCGTCCAGCGTGCCGAGGTCGACGCCGCCGATGCCGAACCACGGCCGGTCGGCGCCGAGCGCCGCGGCGTGCTTCAGCAGGCCGGGGCCCGGCGCGAAGCGGCCGGGCTTGGTCGGCGTCGGCCAGATCGGCCCGCAGCAGAAGTAGTCGACGCCCTCCTCCACCGCCGCCGCGGACGCCTCGGCCTCGCTGTGGGTCGAGCGGCCGATCAGGACGTCCGGCCCGAGGATGTCGCGCGCGACCGCCACGGGAAGGTCGTCCTGGCCGAGGTGCAGCACGTCGGGACGCGCGGCGTAGGCGATGTCGGCCCGGTCGTTGACGGCGAGCAGGGCTCCGTGTCTGTCGCAGGCCGCGCGGAACACCTCGAGCAGCGCGAGCTCTTCGCGGGCCTCGAGGCCCTTCTCGCGCAACTGCACGATGTCCACGCCCCCGGCGAGGACGGCGTCCAGAAAGGGTTCGAGATCGCCTTGGCGGCGGCGGCCGTCGGTGCAGAGGTAGAGCCTGGCGTCAGAAAGCGAGCGCCTGAGCACGCCTCTTCACCTCGGTGTGCCGGCCGGCGACGATCGCGTCGATGGGCGCTCCCGGCAGGGAGTCATCGGCGGTGAACAGCCACCGCAGGGCCGCGGCGTCGTCGTAGCCGGAGTCGGACAGGACGGTCAGCGTGCCCGGTAGCCCCTTGATCACGTCGTTTCCGGCGATGAACTTGGCGGGGACCTCGGGCTCGGAGCCGCCGCGGCGGACACCGATGAGCCTCTTGTCCTTCAGAAGCTGCTTGGCCCGCCCGGTGCTGAGCCCGAGCCGCCTGCCCACTTCCGTGAGGGGGAGCCACTCTCCCACCATCTGGTCGGTTTCACGGTCGATCTGCGCAACAGAAAGCGTCACGGAACCACAACTACCACGTCGCGCCTCTTCTCAAACACCCGCTGGGGGTCACAAGCAGTCGCGCAAGGGTATCGAGGGGTCGCTCGCCCTATCAACATCGAGGCTTTGCCCGCCCTCGACGATGCGGCGGCCCTGTACCAGGTCACGGGGGCGGTCGACGGTGAGGATGGCGGCCAGCCGGTCGTCCTCGGTGAACCAGCACGCCGCCCACTTGCGGTCGGTGTCGGGGTCGCCGCGCAGGACCAGCCTGGCCCCGTCGTGGTGACCCGCGTACTGGACCATGTGGCCGAACTGCTCGGACCAGAAGTAGGGCACCGGGTCGTAGACGGCGCACTGCCCGAGGAGGGTGGCCACCGCGGTCTCGGGGGCGTTCAGCGCGGTGTCCCAGTGCTCGACCCGCATGCGCCGCCCGAAGCGCCGCGACCACCAGTTCGCGCAGTCGCCGACCGCGACCACGCCTTCCATCGAGGTGCGCAGGTGCTCGTCGACGACGATGCCGTTGTCCACCTCGATGCCCGAACCGGCGAGCCAGGTGACGTTGGGGCGCACGCCGACGCCGGTCACCACGACGTCGGCCGGGATCCACGAGCCGTCCATCATGGTCAGGCCGCCGGGGTCGATCGAGCCGACCATCACGCCGAGCCGCAGGTCGATGCCCACATCGGCGTACCAGCGCGCGGTGAGGCCGCCCACCTCGGGCCCTAGGGCCGTCGCCAGGGGCGACTCGGCGGCCTCGACGACGGTCACCTCGCAGCCCGCGCGGCGGGCCGCGGTGGCGACCTCGGCGCCGATCCATCCGGCGCCGACGATCGCGACGCGGGACTTCGGCACCATGGCGGCGCGCAGGGCCAGGGCGTCGTCGATGGTGCGCAGGACGTACTGGGCGCCCTCGCCGCGCAGCCGGATGGGGGACGCGCCGGTGGCGATCACCAGGCCGTCGTACTCCAGTTCGCCTTCGGTCGTCTCCAGGGCGCCCTCGCGCAGCCCCTTGGCGGAGACGCTGGTGCGCAGGTCGACCGACAGCGCGCCGAGGTCGGAGTCGACCACCGTCGAGTCGAGATCGCCGAGCAGGACGGCCTTGGACAAAGGAGGCCGGTCATACGGCCGATGGGACTCCTCACCGATCAGCGTGAGGCGACCTCGGTATCCACGCGCCCGTAGCGCTTCGACACTCCGCACGCCGGCCAAGCCGGCCCCCACCACCACGACATGATTCACATCCTGACCCTAAGCGGCCAGCACGGTAACTCGCCAACGGCGATTTGGTAACAAATTAGCTCACTATGCCACACAGGCAGTGATGAGACCACTCAAGCGGGTGCCCAAGCCGTATGGAGGGAGGAATAGCCGGTACTCCACCCGCCCTCGGGCAGGAATAGGCTAGGGAGACCAGCACGCGCGGGAGTCCGGCGAGACCGGGCTGAGAGGAGGGCTCACGGCCCTCGACCGCCAGGAACCTGATCCGGATCATGCCGGCGAAGGGAGCGGACGTTAAGTGGACGTGTCGAACGCCCTCCCGGGCGCGGCGCCGACCGCGCCTGCGGCGCACGTGGCGGGCTCCTCCTCGGACGTGGTCGTCGTGGGCGGCGGCGTCATCGGCCTGTCGGTCGCCTGGCGCGCGGCCCAGCGCGGGCGCACCGTCACCGTCGTCGACCCGGCGCCCGGGTCGGGCGCCTCGCACGCGGCGGCGGGGATGCTCGCCCCCGTCAGCGAGGTGACCTACACCGAAGAGCCCCTGCTGCGGCTCGGCCTCGCCTCCCTGGCCCGCTGGCCGGCGTTCGCCGCCGAGCTGTCCGCCGAGTCCGGGATGGACGTCGACCATCGCGCCGAGGGCACGCTCGACGTGGCCTTCGGCTCCGACGACCTCGCGGCGCTGTCGGAGATGGCGGGCTTCCTCGAGAAGCTGTCGCTGCCCGTCGAACGGCTCACCGGCCGGGAGTGCCGCCGCGCCGAGCCGATGCTCGCGCCCTCCGTGCGCGGCGGCATCCTGGCACCGGGCGACGCGTGGGTGGACCCGCGCCGCGTCACGGCCGCGCTGCTCGCCGCGCTGTCGCGCCGCGGCGCGCGGGTGCTCGCCGGCCGCGTGGCGGGCCTGCTCTCCGAGGGCGGCGCCGTGCGCGGCGTCCGGTGCGCGGACGGCGCGGCGATCGGCGCCGAGCAGGTCGTCCTGGCGGCCGGGGCCTGGTCGGGCTCCCTGGACGGCCTGCCGCCGGAGGTGCTCCCGCCCGTGCGCCCCGTGAAGGGGCAGATCATGCGGCTGCGGGGCGCTCCTGGGTTCCTCGGCCGATGCGTGCGCGGCATCGTGCACGGCTCTCGCGCCTACCTCGTGCCGCGCGGTGACGGCGAGATCGTGCTCGGCGCCACACAGGAGGAGATGGGGTTCGACACGCGGGTGACCGCGGGAGCCCTGTGGGAGCTGCTGCGCGACGCCCGCGAGCTGGTGCCCGGGATCACCGAGCTGGAGGTGGTCGACCTGGCGGCGGGGCTGCGCCCGGGAACGCCGGACAACCTCCCGGTGATCGGCCCGAGCGGCATGGACGGGCTCCTGCTGGCCACCGGCCACCACCGCGGCGGCGTCCTGCTGTCCCCGCTCACCGCCGACCTGGTGTCCGGCGGCCCCGACCCGGACCTCGCACCGCTGGCGGCGCTCTGCTCCCCCCTGCGGTTCGCCGAGGCCCACCGTTGAACGAAGGAGGAACGGGGCGCGCGCCCTGGCGGACGCCAGGCTCTGCCGCCCCGGAACGGCGATGAAAGTGATGATCAACGGGGTGTCCCGCGACCTGCCCGACGGGGCGACCGTCGCGCGGGCCGTCCAGGAGCTGACCTCGTCGGCCGCGGGCGTCGCGGTGGCCGTCAACGACGAGGTGGTGCGGCGCGGCGCGTGGCAGTCCACCACGCTCAGCGAGCACGACCGCGTCGAGGTGCTGACGGCGGTGCAGGGTGGCTGACCACGACGCCCTCCGGCCGGCGGGGCACGACCTCGGCCCGGCGGCCCGGGACGACGCCGGCGACGCGTTCGTCGTCGGCGGGGAGAAGTTCACCTCCCGGCTGATCATGGGCACCGGAGGGGCGCCGTCGCTGGACGTCCTTGACCAGGCGCTGGCCGCCTCCGGCACCGAGATCACCACGGTCGCGATGCGGCGCCTGGACCCGGCGTCCAGAGGCTCGGTGCTGGACGTCCTGCGCGCACGGGGCATCAGGGTGCTGCCCAACACGGCCGGCTGCTTCACCGCCGGCGAGGCCGTGCTGACCGCGCGCCTGGCCCGCGAGGCCCTCGGCACCGACTGGGTGAAGCTCGAAGTGATCAATGACGAGCGCACCCTGCTCCCCGACCCCATCGAGACCTTCGACGCCGCCGAGCGGCTGGTCGCCGACGGGTTCGTCGTCCTGCCCTACATCGGGGACGACCCCGCGCTCGCGCGGCGGCTGGAGCAGGCGGGATGCGCGGCCGTGATGCCGCTGGGCTCCCCCATCGGCTCGGGCCTCGGCATCCGCAACCCGCACAACATCGAGCTGATCGTCGAGGCGGCGACCGTCCCGGTGATCCTCGACGCCGGCATCGGCACCGCGAGCGACGCGGCGCTGGCCATGGAGCTGGGATGCGACGCCGTCTTGCTCGCCAGCGCCGTCACCCGCGCCCAGCGGCCCGGCCTGATGGCCGCGGCCATGCGCGAGGCCGTGACGGCGGGCCGTATGGCGCGCCTCGCGGGCAGGATCCCCCGGCGGCGGTACGCTGAGGCCTCCTCACCGGCGATCGAGCCGCGCGCCTGGTGACAACGATGACCCCTTGGGGACGGGAGAACATGTCGGCATCGGTTTGGGATGTGCTTGCCCTGCACCTGGCAAACCGCCCGTAAACTCACTCCCGTGGACACGACGGTTGCGGACCCCCTTCTAGGGCGGCTGCTGGACGGGCGCTATCGGGTCGAATCCCGCATCGCCCGGGGCGGCATGGCCGCTGTCTACCTGGCCCTGGACGTCCGGCTCGACCGCACGGTCGCCCTGAAGGTCATGCATCCCTCGCTCGCCGAGGACCCCGACTTCGTGCGTCGCTTCATCGGCGAGGCCAAGTCCGTCGCCAGCCTCTCGCACCCCAACGTGGTGCACGTCTTCGACCAGGGCACCGACGCCGGCAACGTGTACCTGTCGATGGAGTACGTCCCCGGGCGCACTCTGCGGGACGTGCTCCGCCGGCGCGGGCGCTTCCCCGCCCGCGAGGCCCTGGAGATCCTCATCCCGGTGCTGGCCGCCCTCGGCGCCGCCCACCAGGCCGGCATGGTCCACCGGGACGTCAAGCCCGAGAACGTCCTGCTCACCGACGACGGCCGGGTGAAGGTCGTCGACTTCGGGCTGGCCCGCGCCATCGAGGCGGGCAACCAGACCAAGACCGGCGTCATGATCGGCACGATCGCGTACATGTCGCCCGAGCAGGTGACGGCCGGGGTGGCCGACGCGCGCAGCGACGTGTACGCCGCCGGGGTGCTGCTGTTCGAGCTGCTGACCGGGCAGCAGCCCTACCTGGGCGAGAGCCCGATGTCGGTGGCCTACCGCCACGTCCACGACCGGGTGCCCGCGCCCTCGGCCATCGTGCCGGACACGCCGCAGGCGCTCGACACGCTCGTGCTCTCGGCGACCGACCGCGCCCCCGACCGCCGGCCGGCCGACGCCACGGCCATGCTGGTCGCCGCCGTCGAGGCCCATCGCGGGCTGCCGCGCGACATGGCTCCGCAGCGCCCGCCCACCGGCGCCACGTCGCCCTCGATCCTCCGTGAGCCGGGGGTGACGCCCGGCGGGAACGCCGTCCCGCCCGCCAACCCGACGCTCGTCCACTCGCGCACCGAGATGATGACCGCCCCGCCGGCCACCGCCGGCGCGCCGGCCAGGCGCCGCGGCCCGCGGCCCACCTGGTTCATCGTCGCGCTGGCCGTCCTCATGATCGGCGCGATCGCCGGCACGGGGTGGTGGTTCTCCGAGGGCCGCTACACCAAGGTCCCCGATCTGCTGGGCCTCAACATCGCGATCGCCAAGGCCGAGGCCAAGAAGCAGGGCTTCGAGGTCAAGATCGGGACGGCCGAGCACGACGACAAGCTCGCCGAGGACAAGGTGCTGCGCACCGACCCCGAGCCGGGCAAAGAGGTGCTCAACGACGCGGTCATCACGCTCATCCCGTCGTCCGGGCCGGTCAAGATCGCCGTGCCGAACGTGCTGAACCTCTCGCAGGGCGACGCGCAGGCCAAGATCTCCGATGCCGGGCTCACTCCCGGCTCGGTCAGCAGGGTGCCCAGCGACACCGTCCAGCGCGGCCTGGTCATGCGCACCAACCCTCAGGTCGGCGCCAAGGTGCGCGAGGGCAGCCGCGTGCAGCTCGTCCTGAGCGCCGGGTTGCTCATGCCGGACGTCAGCGACATGCAGTGCGACCAGGCCGACGCGTTCCTGCGGCAGAAGGGCTTCAACCCGACGGTCGTCCAGCAGACCGACAACGCCCAGCCGAACACGATCATCGCCCAGGTGCCCGCGGCACGCGCCGAGGTGACCGCCGGGCAGGCCGTGCAGCTCACCTGCTCCAAGGGGCCCGACACCGGCTTCCACTGGCCGTGGGAGGACCCGAACAACGTCCAGCCCGGCCAGACCCTCGTCGCCATCCCCGACGTCCGCTTCAAGAAGGTCACCGACGCCCTGGGCGAACTGCGCGCGGCCGGCTTCAAGGTCCGCGTCCGCCGGATCGCCGGCACCGGGGCCGTCGTGGCCGAGAACCCTCTCGGCCAGGCCCCCGCCGGCACCCGCGTCACCATCTGGCACTGACCGCCGCGCGAGCCCCGGCGCGCCGCCGGGGCTCGCGCGTCGAGTCCACGTGCCCACCGCCGGTGCGGCCCTGCCTGGAGCCGTGTGACCCGCCGCGAAATCCCGTTGCGCGGTCGTCGGCGCTGTGGGAGGGTCGGTCGCGTCACACGGCACGTTCGCACACACGCGAAGGAATGAAGTCCATGGTTTCGGCGTCCCTCAGCGGCCGCCGCCGGCACTGACCGGTCTGCTTCGCAGCACCGGCGCCACCAGTGCCAGGCCCGCCTTGTCGCGGCGGCCCCACGCGCGGTGCCCTGGCGCACCGCCCCCGTCTTCTGTGCGGGGATGACTCCGGCTCACGGCCGGGTCTGACGAGAGCCTGCGCGGCTCACCGTTCGCCTTGCCGCGACGGGAGCGCGCTCGACCATGTCTTCTACGTGAGGTCACCATCACCATGGGCACCGATGTCCAGAGTTTCGCCGTCGCCAACCTCCGCCGCCGTCCCGCGGCCGTCCAGACCGGCGGCTTCGTCATAGGGTTCGATCCCGGCACGACCAGCCCGTACATCAACTACGCGACCCCCGAGCCCGGCGCCCGGCCGGACGGGCGTGATGTCGCGGCGCTGGTCGAGGCGTTCCGCGAGCGCGGCCTCAAGCCCCGGCTCGAGTTCGCGCCGGACGCCGCGCCCGCTGTCGAGCCCGTTCTGCGCCAGGCGGGATTCACCACGGAGGCGGTGCACGAGTATCTGGTCTGCACTCCCGCCACGCTGACGATGCCGTCGATGCCCGGGCCGGCCGCGGCCGCGCGCCCGGCGTCGGACGTGGCCGCGCACTTCGTCGAGACCCCGTCCACGGACGAGGAGTACGCGTCGGTCGACGCCGCCCTGTCGGAGGCGTTCGAAGGGATGTACGACTCCTCCCCGGAAGGTGTGGCCCGGTTGCGCCGCACCCAGGAGGGCGGCGGGGCGGTGCGCTTCGTCCGGTCGCCCGACGGGCTCTGCGCGGGCGGCGCCTCGTGCTCGGCGCCGGCCGTCGGCACTTCGGAGGTGGGGGGTGTGGGCACCCGGCCGGCCTTCCGCGGCCGTGGCATCGCCTCCGCGGTCACCGCCGCGCTGGCCGGGACGATGTTCGCTCAGGGGGCGCGGTCGGTGTGGCTGGAGTACTCGGGCGAAGGGTCACGCCGCGTCTACGAGCGCGTGGGCTTCACGCCCCAGGGAACCCGCCTTTACATGTCCCTCGAAAGCTGACCACCGTCTTCCACGCGAGGCCGCCTCGCCCTGGTCGACTTGCCCTGTTCCGCCGGGCCGCGTGATCACCGGATCTTCGCGATGTTCCGGGGCCGCACCCGCCGGCGGGGGTGGCGGGCGGGCCGCGTCATCCCGGGCCGGCGGGTGTGCCCCAGAGGCGGAGGCGGCCGAGACCGCCGTCGGGGTGGATGTCGAGGCGGACGTGCGTCACGGCGCGGTCGCCTGGGAGGCGGAAACGGTGCCGGGTGTCGGGCTGGAGAGGGGTGCGCGGCAGCAGTTCGAACCAGCCGGCGTCCTCGCCGGGCGTTCCCCCGCCTCGCGCGCGGGCGTACGCGGGGCCCTCGCCCCACGCGCCCGCGGAGCCCTCGCCCCGCGCGCGGGCGCCGGTGGAGGGATCGGCCGCCGGGCTCGCGTGGACCCCCGCCAGTGAGGCCGCGCCGGGGGCGTTGTACACCAGGTTGGCGGTGTCGAGCTCGGCGACGCGGACGACGCCGGGGACGGCCAGGCGCACCACGAGCCAGTCGTTGCCGCCGTCGCGGCGGCGGGCGGTCTCCCAGCCTTCGGCCTGGTGCCGGGGCAGCCCCGGGGCGATGACGTTCTGCGGCGAGGAGTAGAACTCGTCGGAGCAGGCGGTGACCACGGCGCCGTTCTCCAGGGCCGCAAGGTCGAAGGGCATCCCGTCGTACAGGGCGAGGTCGGCGGCCACCTCGCCGTGGACGCGCAGGCGGGCCACCCCGCCGTCGGGGAAGATGTTCAGCCGCACGTGGGTGAACCGGCGTGCTCCGGACACCGGGAAGGTGTGCGCGGTGTCGCCGGTCAGCGGGCTCTTCGGCACGATCTCCACCCAGGTCGCCCGCTGGAGTTCGGCGACCGAGGGGTGGCCCGCCATCTCGCAGGCCTCGACCGACGCGAACGGGGGGTAGTTGCCGGTGAACCAGGCGGTGTCGACGACCACGGCCCGGACGACGCCGGGCATGCCGAGGCGGACGACGGCCCAGTCGTGGCCGGGCTCGCGGCGGCGCCGGGTCTCCCAGCCGTCGTACACCTGGCCCCGGGCGCCGAAGGTCCCCGCCTGGAACGCGGGACGTCCAGGCCTGATCAGCGCCTGCCGCTCGGCGAAGGACTCGTCGCTCGCCGCCACGACGGATCCGCCGTACGGGCGCAGCGCCAGGTCGGGCAGCCGGCGCAGCTCGTGGTCGCCCGCCGGGACCACCCGCGCCGAAGCCCCGCGGCCGGGGGCCTCCGCGAGCGGGCCGGGCGGTTCCCCCGGGGGGCGGGCGGAGGGGAAGGTGGTCACAGGAGCGCTCCGGAGGGTGGGGCGGTGTCGGTCACCGGGCGGCCGCGGAGCCAGGTGGCGCGGACGACGCCGGTCAGCGTGCGGCCGTGGTAGGGCGTCAGCGGGTTGCGGTGGCGCAGTTCGGCCGCCTGGACGGTGAACTCGGCCGTGTCGTCGAAGGCGACCAGATCGGCGGCCATGCCCACGGCGATGCGCCCCTTGGACGGCAGGCCCGCGAGCGCCGCGGGCCCGGCCGACATCCACTCCACCACCCGCCGCAGGTCGTGGCCGCGCGCCCGGGCCTCGGTCCAGATGGCGGGCAGGCCGATCTGAAGGGAGGAGACGCCGCCCCAGGCGGCGGCGAAGTCGGGGACCTTCAGGTCGGCGGTGGAGGGCGAGTGGTCGGAGACGACGCAGCTCAGCACGCCCGCCGCCAGGCCCTGCCACAGCTCGTCGCGGTTGCCGGCGTCCCTGATCGGGGGGCAGCACTTGAACTCGGGGCCGCGCACCTGGTCGGCGGTGATGGTGAGGTAGTGCGGGCAGGTCTCGGCGCTGATCAGCACCCCCTCACGCCGGGCGGCCTCCAGCGGTTCGAGGCAGGAGGCGGAGGACACGTGCAGGATGTGCGCCCGCGCGCCGCTCTCGCGGGCCGCGGCGATGACTCGCTCGACGGCCCGCCGCTCGGCCTCCCCCGGCCGCGAGTCAAGAAATTCCGGATATGTCGGCCCGACCGGGTCGGTGAGCAGCGCCGGGTCCTCGGCGTGCACCACCATGAGCCCGCCGAAGGCGGCGATCTCGCGCATGGCGGCGCGCAGGCCGTCCGCGTCCAGCGGCGGGAACTCCTCCACGCCCGACGGCGACAGGAAGCACTTGAAGCCGTACACGCCCGCCTCGTGCAGGGGCCGCAGCTCCGCGGCGTTCCCCGGGATCGCGCCGCCCCAGAACCCCACGTCGACGGCGCACTGCCCGGCCGCCGCCGCCCGCTTGACCCGCAGAGCGGGGACGTCGACCGTCGGCGGCAGGGAGTTCAGCGGCATGTCGATGATCGTGGTGACGCCGCCCGCCGCCGCCGCCCTCGTCGCCGTGGCGAAGCCCTCCCAGTGGGTGCGTCCGGGCTCGTTGACGTGCACGTGGCTGTCCACGAGCCCCGGCAGCAGGCAGACCTCCCCGAGGTCCACCGCCTCGGCGGCGCCGACGCCGGCGTCGTAGGGGAGCACGGCGGCGATCACGCCGTCCCGGACGGCCACCGCCGCCGGGCGCTCCCCGTCCGGCAGCACGACCCGCCGCGACCGCACGACCAGGTCGAACCCGCCCGCCGGCGCATCCTGCGGCCGCTCATGACCAAGTGAGTGTGCGGGGTCGTCCATGGAGGCCGGGGAGGCCGCGGAAACCGGGGACCCCGTGGTGCGGCGCGGGTCCACGGGCGTGCCGCTAGTCGCGGGCATGGGCGGGAGCCTTCGACAGCCACCCGGCGGCCAGCGTGGTGGCGAGCCGTTCCAGCAGCGGACCGGCCTCGTCCATGCAGCGGCGCAGGTCGTCCTCGATGTCGGTCAGCGCGAACGCGGCCTGGATGCCCGCCGCGCGGAGCTGGTCGTCGGTGAGCGTCCGCCTGCCGCACACGGCGACGACGGGGACGCCCGCGCGGCCCGCCGCCTCCGCGACGCCGGCCGGGGCCTTGCCGCGCAGCGTCTGCCCGTCGAGCGACCCCTCGCCGGTGATGACCAGGCGGGCTCCGGACAGCCGGTCGGCGAAGCCGAGCAGGTCGAGCAGGAGGCCGATGCCGGGCCGGATCTCGGCGCCGAGGAACGCCATGGCGGCGAACCCGACGCCGCCCGCCGCTCCGGCGCCCGGATCGTCGCGCGCCCGTACCCCGAGCTCGCGCTCGGCCACGTCGGCCCAGTGGGCCAGGCCCTCCTCCAGCCGGGCCAGCTCGGCGGGGCTCGCGCCCTTCTGCGGGCCGTACACGGCGGCGGCTCCGTCCGGGCCGAGCAGCGGGTTGTCCACGTCGCTCGCCACGACGAACGCGACGCCGGCCGGGGGCGTGAAGCCGGACAGGTCCAGCGTGCGCAGGTCGGCGAGGGCGCCGCCGCCCGGCGGCAGCTCCCGGCCGCGCGCGTCGAGCAGGCGCGCGCCGAGCGCGCGCATCATGCCCGAGCCGCCGTCGGTGCAGGCGCTGCCGCCGAGGCCGAGCACGATCTTGCCCACTCCCTCGCGCAGAGCCGCGCCGATCAGGTCTCCGGTGCCGTGGCTGGTCGCGGTGAGCGGGGCGAGCCGCCCGCCGGTGAGCCGGTGCAGGCCCGACGCCTCCGCGAGCTCGACCACCGCGACGCCGTCCTTGACGCCGTACGCGGCCGTCACCGGCTCTCCGGTGGGACCGGAGGCGACCGCTTCGACGCGCCGGAACCCGCAGGCCACGGCCGCCTCGACGGTGCCGTCACCCCCGTCGGCCACCGGCATGGTCACCACGGCGACCTCCGGCCGCGCGGCGCGCAGGCCCGCCGCGACGTGCTCGGCCACCTCGACGGCGCTGAGCGATCCTTTGAACTTGTCCGGCGCGACCAGCACGTGTCCCGGCATTCCGGCGTCCTCCAGCTCCATGTGTCCCACGACCTCACCCGGCCGGCCTCCGCCGTGCGGAGCCTCCGGCCCTGGCGGAGGCACCTGGCGCACGCCTCGGCGTCACAAGAGAATCCTCCACCGCGCCCGCCGCCGCGGCACCGGCGCCCCTCCCCCGCCGCCGGCGCGAGGCACCGGGAGGCGGCGGTCACGGGTGCCGCTCCGCGGCGAAGGCCACGGAAGGCGGTCATGGGCGCAGTTCCTGCGCGACGCTCACGCCGCGGGCGGCGGCGAGGCCGAGGAGGCGGCGGTGGGCCGCGGCGCCGGCCTCGCCCGCGGCGTCCTGCGGGACGGTGCGCAGCTCGCCGTCGGCCACCACGGTCCGCCCGCCGACCAGCACGCGGGCGACGGGCGGCGTCGCGCCGAAGACCAGCGCGCACACCGGGTCGTCGATCGCCGCGGCGAACCCGCCGACCCGCCACAGGACGATGTCGGCCAGCTTCCCCGGCTCCAGGGAGCCGATCTCGTCCTGCCGGCCCAGGCAGCGGGCGCCGCCGAGCGTGCCGATCTCCAGTGCCTGGCGGGCGGTGAGCGCGGCCGGGCCGTACCGGGCGCGCTGGAACAGCAGCGCCTGCCGCATCTCGCCCGCGAGCGGCGTCAGCTCGCTGGAGGCGCTGCCGTCCACGCCCAGGCCGACCACCGCGCCGGCGCGCAGCATCTCCGAGACCCGGGCGATGCCCGCCCCGAGCCGGCCGTTGGAGCTCGGGCAGTGCGCAGAACCGGTGCCGGTCGCGGCGAAGCGGCCGATGTCACGGTCGTGGAGGTGGACGGCGTGCGCCACCCACACGTCGGGGCCGAGCCAGCCGAGTTTCTCCATGTAGTCGACGGGGGTGCAGCCCATCTGCGCGAGGCAGTGCTCCTCCTCGTCGACGGTCTCGCACAGGTGCGTGTGCAGGCGGACGCCCTTGGCGCGGGCGAGCGCCGCCGCCTCGGTCATCAGCTCGGCGCTCACCGAGAACGGCGAGCACGGGGCGACCGCGACGCGCAGCATCGACCCGGGCGAGGGGTCGTGGTAGGCGTCGATGGCCTCGGCCGTGGCGGCGAGGATCTCCTCCAGCCCTTCCACCACCTCGTCGGGGGGCAGGCCGCCCTGCGAGGCGCCGCGGTCCATCGAGCCGCGGCAGGGATGGAAGCGCATCCCCACGTCGCGGGCGGCCTCGATCTCGGCGGCGAACAGATCTCCGCGGCCCTTGGGGAAGATGTAGTGGTGGTCGGTGGTCGTGGTGCAGCCCGACAGCGCGAGCCAGCCCAGCGCGGCGGTCGCCGCCCCCTTGACGACCTCCGCGTCCATGGCCGCCCACACCTTGTACAGGGCGGTGAGCCACTCGAACAGCGTGGCGTCCTGCGCCACGCCCTGGGAGGCCCACTGGTAGAGGTGGTGGTGGGTGTTGACCAGGCCGGGCGTCGCCAGGCAGCCGGCGCCGTCGACGCGCGTGGCGCCCGGCGCCACAGGGGCCTGGCCGGCGCCGAGCGCCACGATGCGGCCGTCCCTGACGTGGATGTACCCGCGGGCGATCTCCGGCCCGACGACCGGGGCGATCGCCACGTTCTCGATGACGGTCTCCGCCGCTCCCGTGCCCTCCCCCGGACTCCCCGGACGGGGCAGGCCGGCGCCCGCGGCCCGGTTCCCGGGAGCGGGCCCCTCTCCGGACGTTTCCGCGTCCCGCCCGGGCGTGCCGTTCATCGGGCGGCCGCCTTGCGGGCGGCGGCCAGGCGCACGGCGTCGAGGATCTTCTCGTACCCGGTGCACCGGCACAGGTTGCCGGCCAGGGCCTCGCGGATCTCGGCGTCGGTGGGCTCGCCGGCACGCTCGATGAGGTCGTGCGCCTGGACGAGCAGGCCGGGGGTGCAGAAGCCGCACTGCACGGCGCCGCACTCGACGAAGGCCTCCTGGACGGGGTCCAGGCGGTCGCCCTCCGCCAGCCCTTCGACGGTGCGCACCTGGCGGCCCTCGGCCTGCCCGGCTGCCACCAGGCACGCGCACACCGGCAGGCCGTCGAGGTACACCGTGCACGAGCCGCATTCGCCCTGCTCGCAGGCGTTCTTGGCGCCGGGCAGGCCGACCCGTTCGCGCAGCACGTACAGCAGGCTCTCGCCCTCCCAGACGCCGTCCACGGCCTCGTGCCTGCCGTTGACGGTGAGGTTCACGCGCATGCCTCCACCTTCTCTCGGTAGTCGTGCCAGGCCCACGAGAGGGTGCGGCGGGCCATCACCGCGATCGCGTGGCGCCGGTAGGCCGCGGTGCCGCGCACGTCGTCGATGGGCGAGGCCGCCTCGGCCGCCAGCTCGCCGAAACGGGCGAGCAGCGCGGCGTCCAGGGGCGCCGCGCCGGTCCAGTCGAGTTCCCGCGCGGCGAACTCCTCGGCCGCCCGGGCGCGCCGGGGCGTCGGGGCGGCGGAGCCGATGCCGGTGCCGAGGCGGCGCTCGGCCGGGTGCAGGGCGATCGCGAACGAGCACACCGCGATCACCATGGCGTTGCGGGTGCCGACCTTGGAGAAGTACTGCGGCCCTGCGGCCGGCCGGGCGTGGAAGGCGCGGATCAGCTCGTCGGGTTCCAGCGCGCTCCGCTTGACGCCGAGGTAGAAGTCCGCTGCCGGGATCATGCGCGTGCCGCGCGCGGCGGACTCGACCTCGATGACGGCGTCCCCGGCGAGCAGCGGCGGGTGGCTGTCCCCCGCCGGCGAGGCGGCGCCGAGGTTGCCGCCGACCGAGGCGCGGTTGCGGATCTGCGGCGAGCCGACCGTGCGGGACGCCTGGGCCAGCCCGGGGAGCCGGTCGCCCAGCTCGGCGATGATCCGGGTGTACGGCACGCCCGCGCCGACCCGCAGCCGGCCGTCGGCGGTGAGCTCCCAGTCGCCGAGCTCGGCGATCGAGGTAAGGTCGAGCAGCGCCGCCGGGCGCCGCACGTCGAAGTTGATCTCCACCATCACGTCGGTGCCGCCCTGGATGGGCACGGCCTCCGGTTCGGCCGCCTTGGCGGCCAGTGCCTCGGCCCAGGTGGCGGGTCTCAGGAAGTCCATCTGCCGCTCCTAGTCCCAGGCCGGGCCGGCGGGCGGGGCGTCGTCGTGCGCCACCGCCCCCTCGATCAGCCCGTAGGGGCGGTCGGCGGCGAAGTAGACCTCGTTGTCGTTGTCCAGGCCGAACGGCGAAAGGTCCACCAGGAAGTGGTGCTTGTTGGGCAGTTCCAGCCGGACCTCGCAGATCTCGGGGCGCGTCAGCAGCACCCGCTCGCCCATGGCGAACAGGGTCTGCTGGAGCGAGAGGCTGTAGGTGCCGGCGAAGGCGTCCAGCAGGCAGCGCCGCACCTCCTCGTAGGACTTGCCGTGGTCGTAGGGCTCGCCCCCGTCAGGGGGGACGTGCCGCCATCGGGCCGTGACGGCGGTGGCGAGGACGCGGTCGGTGGCGGGCGGCAGCGTCGTGTACTCGTCCTGGACGAACCCGTGGAACTCCGAGCCGGTGGAGTTGAGCACCACCAGGTCGCGCAGCCCCGAGACCACCGTGGTGGTGCCGTCCCGGTCGTGGTGGACGACGCACGTGCGCACCTCGGCGCCCGAGCGCGCGAACGAGTGAGGCCCGCGGCGCTCCCACGCGTACTCCTCCACCTCCACCCGGGCGTGGTGGATCGCGGGCTGGGAGCCGACGAAATGGCGGGCCAGCAGCAGGGCGAACTCCTCGATCTCCCCGATGCCGTGCTTCTTGGCGAAGGCGTACACGGTGTTCTTCTGCGAGTCGGTGGGCAGCACCGCGGCGTTGTCGCCGCGCCTGTGCACCTCCTCCATGTCGCCGGAGAGCGAGACGCTGACGTTGCAGTCCTTCAGGTGGTGCGCCTCGCCGTCACGGGTGACGCGCACGACGCGGGTCTCCGCCTTGCCGTAGCGGTTGGGTCCGAGCACGACGGCCATCGCTAGCTCCCCCGGTAGGTCGAGTAGGCGAACGGGCTGAGCAGCAGCGGCACATGGTAGTGAGCCGCGGGGTCGGCGACGACGAACGTGACCACGACCTCCGGGTAGAAGGCCGCCACGCCGTTCTCGGCGAAGTAGGCGCCGGTGTCGAAGACCAGCCGGTGGACGCCCCTGCCGGGCTCGCCCTCGGGCAGCCAGTCGCTCAGGCGGCCGTCGTCGTCGGTCACGCCGCTGCCGACGAGCCGGTCCCCCTGGTGCAGGGTCACCCTCACGCGTTCGGCGGGCCGGCCTCTGCTGGAGTCCAGCACGTGGGTGGACAGGCTCACGTCTCCTCCTGGTCGCTCACGAGCTTGACGACGCGCAGCACGGCGATCTTGGCGAGCTCCTCGCGCACCACGGCCTGTTCGGTGTCCTCGTCGTTGCCCATCCTGTCCTTGAGCCGGTCGAGCATCTCGCCCGCCGTGAGGCCGGTGGCGCAGACCAGGTACACGTGGCCGAACCGCTGCTCGTACAGCGCGTTGCCGGCGGCGAGCTCGGCGAGGACCTTGCGGTCGGCGCCGGTCGTGCCGGACTGCTCGGCGCGGGACCAGGAGGCCTCCCTGCCGGCGCCGGGGGCGCGGTCGCCGATGCGAGGGTGAGCCGACAGGGCCTGGAGCACGTCGGCCCCGCTCAGCCCGCGGACGGCCTCCTGAGCGGCCGCGGCCAGCGCGGCGGCGTCGGCGTACGGGCGCATGGCGGCCACGCGGAGGGCGAACGCGGGCGCGGCGCAACAGCTCAGCAGCTCGCGCTCGGCCTGTGGCGGGCTGAGCGCGTTGAAGGCGGCGAGATCACGCCGGCCGGGCGTCACGTTCGGCATGCCAGCTAGTGGAACAGCCGCGGGCGGGCGCGGTCCAGCGGCGGGATCTCCCAAGTGGGCCAACGCACGGCCATGGTTTTTCGTGTCATGCTCCAACGCGCCCCCGCCGGGCCCGCCCGGCGAGGCCTTCTCCGCGAGTACCTGGACCGCTCCCATAAGCTGGAGACATCATGACGGCAACCTCTCTCATCGGCGGCCACGCGCTGGTCGCGGGCGGTCTGGCGACCGGCGGCCTGCGCTACGCGGCCGACATCGAAGCCGAGATCATCCAGGTCTTCGTGACCAACCCGCGCGGCTGGGCCATGGTCGCGGGCAAGCCCTCCGAGGACACCGCGCTCCGCGAGTCGGGCGTCCCGGTGTTCATCCACACGCCCTACCTGGTCAACATGGGCTCCCCCAGCGCTGACACGCTCGAGAAGTCCACCGAGAGCGTCCGGCACGCGCTGCGGCGCGGCGCCGAGATCGGGGCGCTCGGCGTGGTCGTGCACACCGGGTCGGCGGTCAGCCAGTCGCGCGACGACGCGTTGCGCCAGCTTCACGAGCACCTGCTGCCGCTGCTGGACGAGATCCCGGAGGACGGCCCCGACCTGCTGCTGGAGCCGATGGCGGGCCAGGGGCAGATGCTGTGCGCCACCGTGCAGGATCTCGGGCCCTATCTGGCGGCCCTGGACCACCATCCCCGGGCGAACGTCTGCCTGGACACCTGCCACGCCTTCGCCGCGGGGCACGACCTTGCCGCCCCGGGCGGGGTCGGTGTGATGCTCGACGCACTGCACGCCGTCGCGCCGGGGCGGCTGAAGCTGGTGCACGCGAACGACTCCAAGGACGTCTGCGGCTCCAAGCGCGACCGCCACGAGAACATCGGCGCCGGGCACATCGGAGCCGGCCCCTTCGCCGACCTGCTGCGCCACCCGGTCGCGGCCGGGGTCCCGCTGTGCATCGAGACGCCGGGCAAGAGCGAAGGGCACCGCGAGGACATCCGGCTGCTGAAGAAGCTGCGCGACTCGGCCGAGGTCACGGCCGCCACCGGCTGAGACCGCCGGCCGGTGACGCCCTGGCGCGGGTCGCGCCGTCACGGCGTCCGCTGAGACACCGGGCCGAGAGGTTCCAGGACGCGCGCGTCGCGCCGTCTCCTGAGACACCGGCCCGGGAGGTTCAGGACGCGCGCATCGCGCGGGTCATGCCGTCCGGCGGGGGCGTGGGATGAGGCCGGAGCGGTACGGCCAGGTCGACGGGCCGGGCGGGGTGTTCGCCAACGGGATCCGGCCGCCCCCCTTGGGCCGGATCACGTGCGGGGCCTTGCGGCCGATCGGCGAACACCCCACCCCGCCTGGGCCGACGGGCCCCACCCCCCGGTAAGGGCCCGTCGACCGTGGCGGCCGCCGGGCGCACGCGCGGGCGCGAGAACTCGGCGATCACCATCGGGTCCGCGTAGCCAAGGTCCGTCCGGCCCAACAGGGCTGGTGTCCCCCCCGGTCACGCAGTGTGGCTCTTCGATGCGCACGACATTACGGTGTGTCATCTGGGTCTCGCGGGCCCTTCGGGCCCCGCTCGCTGAGCGGTCTGTAGTCAGCGATGTGCGGAGCGTGTCCGAGCGACGAGCGGCGTTCCGCGGCCGACGAGCGGCGGTGCGGGGGCTCGCGCGCGAACCGGCCCGGCCGCCATGCGCCGCCGGCCGCGCGCTGGGCCGCGCTATTCGGCCGCGGGGGGCGCGGGCGCCACGGCGTTCGAGGGAGCGGCGGGCGCCGCGGAGGAGGCGCCGGGCGTCCCGGACGGAGCGGCGGGCGTCCCGGACGGAGCGGCGGGCGTCCCGGACGGAGCGGCGGGCGTCCCGGAGGGAGTGGCAGGCGTCGCGGAGGAGGCGCCGGGCGCCGCGGGAGGAGGGGATGGGGGCCGGGCGTGGCCGCCCGGCGGCACCGGGAGGTCGGCCGCCTGCGGCAGCGGGGCGCGGAACTGGCGCACGAGCTGCTCGCGCACGCGGCGGCTGTGGCGGCGGCTCACCGGCAGCGTCGTGTCCCCGACGCGGAGCACGATGCGGCCCTCGTCGAAGCGCATCTCGGTGACGTGCCTGGCCGACACCAGCGTGCTGCGGTGCACCCGGATGAACCCCGAGGACGCCCAGCGGCGCTCCAGGGCGGCCAGGGACATGCGCACCAGATGGGTGCCCTCGGCGGTGTGCAGGCGCACGTAGTCGCCGCTGGCCTCGGCGTAGGCGACGGCGTGCTGCGGCACGAAGCTCGTGCGCCCGCTCAGCTCGACCGGGATGACGTCGTCGACCGCCGCCTCGGCCAGGGGCGGCCCGTAGGTGGCCTGTTCCAGGCGGCGCACCGCCTCGGCCACCCGGTCGGGCCGCAGCGGCTTGAGCAGGTAGTCGACGGCCTCCAGCTCGAACGCCTGCACCGCGCGGTCGTCATGCGCGGTGACGAAGACCAGTTTGGGCGGGCTCGGGAAGGCGCCGACCAGCCTGGCCAGGTCGAGGCCGTCGAGGCCGGGCATGCGGATGTCGAGGAAGACGCCGTCGAGCCGCTCGCCGGCGCCGATCATCGCGACCATGTCCTGCAGCGCCGCGACCCCGTCCGGGGCCGTCAGCACCTGCTCGACGCGATTGTCCTGCCGGAGGAGGTAGGCAAGCTCCGACAGCGCGTGCACCTCGTCGTCGACCGCCAACACACGGAGCATGGACACCAAACTGCCGCCCGGACCGCCACTCGGGCAAGCCATGTATCAACATTCGGTAGCGACCCGAATGCTTTCAGTTATAGTTTGGCCGGATTTTCGGCACCCGCATGCGGACCGTCGTGCCTTCGTCCGGCGCGGTGTCGATCACCAGGCCGTACTCCTGGCCGTAGATCTGGCGCAGCCGCACGTCCACGTTGGCCAGTCCGATGCCGCCCCCGTCGCCGCTGGGCGGCTCGCCGTCGAGCAGCCGGCGCGCCCGTTCGGGTTCCATGCCGGCGCCGTCGTCCTCGACGGTGATGTGGACCTCCTCGCCCGCGTCGCGCACCACGATGCTCACCTCGCCCGAGCCGCCGCCGCGGCGGATGCCGTGCGTGATGGCGTTCTCGACGAGGGGTTGCAGGCACAGGAACGGCACGGGCACCGGCATGACCTCCGGGACGACGTCGACGACGAAGCGCAGCTTGTCCCCGAAGCGCGCCCGTTCGAGCAGCAGGTAGCGGTCGACGCAGGTCAGCTCGTCCGACAGCGTGGTGAAGTCGCCGGCGCGGCGCAGGGCGTGCCGGGCGAAGTCGGCGAAGTCCAGCAGCAGCTCGCGCGCCCGGTCGGGCTCGGTGCGGGTGAAGGAGGCGATCGTGGCCAGCGAGTTGCAGACGAAGTGCGGCGAGATCTGCGCCCGCAGCGCCCGCGTCTCGGCCTCCATCGCCCGCCGGCGGGTGGCGTCCAGCTCGGCGAGCTCCAGCTGCCCCGACGCCCACTTGCCGACCTCGGTCGCCGCCCGCACCAGGGCGGCGCTGACCTGGGAGTCGTAGGCGGCGAGAGCGCCGATGACCCGCCTGTCCACGGTCAGCGGCACCACGACGGCGCCGCGGATCGCGCAGTCCTCCGCCTCGCAGAACAGCTCGTCCCCCGCCACCAGGTGGGGCCGCCCGCCGGCGAGGATGCCGTGGACGTGCCCGATGAGGTCGCGTACGTGCGCTTCGCCGGGCGGCTCGCGGTTGCCGTCCCAGGCGAGCACCTGGTCGGTGGAGGTGACGGCGAGGGCGGCCGTGCCGACGAGGGCGCGCAGGTGGCGCACGGCCCTGCGGGCGGAGTCACGCGACAGGCCGGCCCGCAGGTAGGGGGCGGCCATCGCGGCGAGGTGCAGCGTGTCGAAGGTGGTCTCGCCGGCCGGGCCGCACGGGCCGGCGTCGCCGCCGCGACGGCGGCCCATGCGGTAGGCGACGAGGCCGCTCAGGACGCACAGCAGCGCCCACCCTGTGTGCAGCATGCGGGCAACCGTAATCGGTGACCCGAGGTGATCGTGTGGGAACCCGGGCGAGACCCCGGCCGGCGGCCGGTGCGCCTAAGGAGGACCCTCGCCCGGTTCCTCCTGGTAGGCGTACCGCTGCTCGCGCCAGGGGTCGCCGACGTTGTGGTAGCCGCGCTCCTCCCAGAACCCGCGGCGGTCGGCGGCCATGTACTCGACGGCGCGCACCCATTTGACGCTCTTCCACGCATACAGGTGGGGCACGACCATGCGCACGGGGAAGCCGCGCTCGGCCGTCAGCGGCTTCTCGTCCAGTTCCAGGGCGAACAGCGTGGAGTCGCGCTCGAAGTCGGCCAGGCGGAGGTTCGCGCTGTAGCCGTACTCCCCCCAGATCATGACGTGGGTGACCTCCGGGGCGGGGGGGACGGCCGCCATCAGGGCGGCGGCCGGCACACCGCCCCATTCGCTGCCCATGATCGAGAACTTGGTGACGCAGTGGAAGTCGGCGATGACCGCGACGCGCGGCAGGGCGGAGAACTCCGGCCAGCTGTAGCGGATCTCCTCCCCGGACGCCGTGGCGCCGAAGACCGACAGGTTCCAGCGCTCCGGCCGGAACTGCGGGACCCGGCCGTAGTGGAGGACCGGGCGGCCACGGGGGACGTATTGCCCGGGGGGCAGTCGAGTTTCCTCGGTTGGATCCGGCACGGGGCAATCCTGCCACCGCGCTCTTGACCGCGCGTCATTGGCACCCTGCTGACGTCGGGGGCACCCCGGCGCGCGCCGCCGGCACCCCTCCCCGCGGGCCGCCCCGCCCGAGTGGTCGCCGTCCGTCATCCGGACATGGGTTATGCTTGCGGCGATGCGTACCGCGTTTGAGTTTTGGTATGGCGACGGACCCGTGGAGCGGACCGTTCGCCGTCAGATGCTGCGCTGACCGGCAAACGTCGACGAAGGCCCCGGGTCCCAACGGACCCGGGGCCTTTCGTCGTTTCCGGGCGTCGACCAGTCGACCGCGGCGGCGCGGTCCCAGGAGAAAGGGCACCACCATGGTCATCGTCATGGCCCCCGAGGCCACTCAGCAGGACGTCGACGCGATCGTCGACCTCGTCGCCACGGCGGGCGGCGCCGCGTTCGTCAGCCGTGGCGTCAACCGGACGATCATCGGCCTCGTCGGGGACATCGCCCAGTTCACGAACCTGAACCTGGGCGGCATGAACGGCGTGGCCGATGTGATGCGCGTCTCCGCCCCCTACAAACTGGTGAGCCGGGACAACCATCCCGAACGGTCGACGGTGCGGGTGGGCGGCGTGCCGATCGGGCCCGGCACCCTGACACTGATCGCCGGGCCGTGCGCCGTGGAGACCCCCGAGCAGACCCTCGCGGCCGCCCGGATGGCCGAGGCCGCAGGCGCGACCCTGCTGCGCGGCGGCGCGTACAAGCCCCGCACCTCCCCCTACGCCTTCCAGGGGCTCGGCGAGGAAGGGCTGCGCATCCTCGCCGACGTGCGCGCCGAGACCGGGTTGCCGATCGTGACCGAGGTGGTGGACGCGCACGACGTCGAGCTGGTCGCCTCCTACGCCGACATGCTCCAGGTCGGCACGCGCAACGCGCAGAACTTCGCGCTCCTCCAGGCCGTCGGGTCGGTCGGCCGGCCGGTCATGCTCAAGCGCGGCATGAACGCCACGATCGAAGAGTGGCTGATGGCCGCCGAGTACATCGCCCAGCGCGGCAACCTGGACATCGTGCTGTGCGAGCGCGGCATCCGCACCTTCGAGACCGCGACGCGCAACACCCTGGACATCTCGGCCGTGCCGGTGGCCCAGCGGCTGTCGCACCTGCCGGTCATCGTCGACCCGTCGCACTCGGGCGGCCGCCGCGACCTGGTGCTGCCGCTGACCCGCTCGGCGATCGCCGCGGGCGCCGACGGGGTGATCATCGACGTGCACCCTCATCCTGAGCAGGCGCTGTGCGACGGCCCTCAGGCGCTCGTCGACGACGACCTCGCGGAGCTGGCGGGCATCATGCGCGACTTCCCTCCGCTGATGGGCCGCGTCCCCGCCACCAGGCTCGTCCCGGTGGCCTAGATCGGACGGTGAGGACGCGCCCGGCGGGTCAGACTCCGGCGGGCGCGGCGTCCAGCTTGTACTCCTGGATGGAGCCGGCGAGCTGGACGGCGAGCTCTTCGGCGTCCAGGCGCTTCTCGATCTGCCGCAGGTCGGCGATCTTGGCGGCGGTCTCGGCGCGGCGCGGGGTCAGCAGGGTGCAGCAGTCCTCGTCGGGCAGCTCGGAGATCTGCAGGGTGCCGATGCGCCGCGCCTCCGCCATGATCTCGGTCTTGTCCATGCCGATGAGCGGGCGCAGGATCGGCATGTCCACGGCGTCGTCGAGCGCGGTGATGTTCTGCAGGGTCTGCGAGGACACCTGGCCGAGCGAGTCGCCGGTGACCAGCACGTTGCGGCGCAGGCGGTGGGCGACCTCCTCGGCGGTCTTCAGCATCAGGCGGCGCTGGGCCACCACCTGCAGGCGGTCGGCGCCGGAGGCCTTGAGCGACTGCTGCGCCTTGCCGAACGGCACCACGAACAGCCGCGCGTTGCCCTGGAACCTGCTCAGCACCCGCACCAGGGCGTACGCCTTGTAGATCGACTCTGACGTGGTGAACGGGATGCCGGAGAAGTGCAGGAAGTCGACCTGGAGGCCGCGCCGGAGCATGCGGTAGGCGGCCACCGGGGAGTCGATGCCGCCGGACATCAGCACCAGGCCGCGCCCGCTGGTGCCCACCGGCAGGCCGCCCTGGCCGGGCAGTCCGTCGGTGAAGACGAACACCTCGTCCCTGTCGACCTCGATGTGCACGGTGAGCTCGGGGTTCTTCAGGCGCACCGGCAGGCCGTACTTGTCGTTGATCTCGCCGCCGACCATGCGGTCGAGCTCGTTGGAGCGCAGCGGGAACCGCTTGTCGCGGCGGCGGGAGCGCACGGCGAACGTCGCGCGGCGCTCGACCTCGGGGCGGCCGGCGACCAGCTCCAGCGCCGCGGCGGTGACGGCGTCGGGGTCTTTGGCCACCCGCCAGGCGCGGTGAATCCACACCAGGCCGACCACGTCGGTCAGGCGGCGGGCGATCGCGTCGGCGGTCTCCACGCCGGTGCCCTCGGGCAGGAAGACGGCGATGACGCCGTGGCGCTGCCGCACGTCGACCTTGACGGCGAAGTCCTTCAGCGCCGCCTTGATGTTGGCCTGCAACCGGCGCTCGAACAGCTCGCGGTTCTTGCCCTTGAGGACGACCTCGCCCAGTTTGAGGAGCACGCAGGGCTCGCCCAGAGCTGACGGGGGCACGACGGACATGGGGTTGCCTCCGGCGGGGATGGTGGGAGTCGGGGTGGGTGGGGATGCGGGTGGGAGGTCGTCCCGCGCTGCCGCACGCTTCAATTTATCCCGGATCGGGGGCCGCCGGACCCCTGGTGTCACGAGCCGGCCTCGTCCGCGCGGTGCCGGCGCCGTGTTCACCCGGCGGCACACCCGAGGCGCACTGCTTTTCGGGCCGAAATAACCCACAAAATGGGGAAACCAAATATCATCCCGGAACAGCCACGATGTCCGAAAAGTCAGCGCGGCCATAGATAGATCATCTGTTCCACGGTAAGGATGCCAAGTGTCCCATATCGACCACTTCTCGCAAGGAGTGTTCACCCCGCTGGCCGCGTACCTGATGTCGGTCATCGGGTCCCTGCTCGGCCTGCTGCTGGCATCCCGGGCGCGCGACGTCAAGGGCGCCTCCCGCCTGTGGTGGCTGGCCGGCGCCGCGCTCGCACTCGGCGGCACCGGCATCTGGGTGATGCACTTCATCGCCATGATGGGGTTCAGCGTCACCGGAACGCCGATCACCTACGACGTGCCGCTCACCGTCGTCTCCGCCCTCGTCGCCGTCGCCATGGTGGGCGTCGGCCTGGGCCTCGTGTCCCGAGCGGGCGAACGCCTTCCCGCCCTCCTCGGCGCGGGTCTCCTCACCGGGGCCGGGGTCGCGGCGATGCACTACCTGGGCATGGCCGCCCTCCACATGGCCGCCGTCAAGCACTTCGACCTGGCGACCGTCGGGGCGTCGGTGCTGATCGCGGTGGTGGCCTCGACCGTGGCGCTGTGGTTCAGCCTGCGGGTTGAGGGCTGGGCCGCCACCACGGGCGCGGCGCTCATCATGGGCCTCGCGGTCGTCGGCATGCACTACACCGGCATGTTCTCGCTCAGCGTCACCGTGGATCGCTCCAAGTCCGGTGAGGCGCTCGCGGGCGCCACCGCCCTGAGCTTCCTGCTGCCGCTCCTCATCGGGATCAGCCTGATCACGCTGGCGCTGCTGCTGGTGGTGGCGCTGTCGCCGTCCAAGGAGGAGCGTGAGAGCGAGGAGAAGCTGCTCGCCCAGATGGAGCAGCACCGCGCCCAGTACGCCGCCCCCGTCCTGCCCGGCGGCACTTCCCTCCCCCGGCCTCAGGCGCCGCCGGCCGAGGGATCGCTCTTCCGCCGCCGCGACACCCCGGCGTCCTGAACACGGCCAGGGTCCTGAACACGGCCAGGGCCGTGAGCACACCGGCGGCCTGAGCACACCGGGTACCTGAAATTCGCGGAGGCGCCTGAGAACACGCCGCCCCCGGCCGTGACGGCCGGGGGCGGTCGAGCAGGGCCCGATCAGCCGAAGAAGACCTCGGCCTCCTCGTAGCGGGAGGCCGGCACGGTCTTCAGCTCGGCCGTCGCGGCGTCCAGGCCGACCCGGACGATGTCGGTGCCGCGAAGCGCGACCATCTTGCCGTAGTCGCCCTCGTGGACGGCGTCGATCGCCTGCAGGCCGAAGCGGGTGGCGAGCACGCGGTCGTAGGCGCTGGGGGTGCCGCCGCGCTGGACGTGGCCGAGCACGGTGGTGCGGGCCTCCTTGCCCGTGCGCTTCTCGATCTCGCGGGCGAGCTGCTCGCCGATGCCGCCCAGACGGACATGGCCGAACGCGTCCAGCTCGCCGGCCTGCAGCGCCATCTGGCCCTCGAGGGGGTGCGCGCCCTCGGCGACCACGATGATGGGCGAGTAGCGGATCTTGAAGCGGCTCTCGACGTACTCGCAGACCTTGTCGATGTCGAACGGCTTCTCGGGGATCAGGATGACGTTGGCGCCGCCCGCCATGCCGGCGTGCAGGGCGATCCAGCCGGCGTGGCGGCCCATGACCTCGCAGATCAGCGCGCGGTGGTGGGACTCGGCCGTGGTGTGCAGGCGGTCGATCGCCTCGGTGGCGATGTTGACGGCGGTGTCGAAGCCGAAGGTGTAGTCGGTGGCGTTGAGGTCGTTGTCGATCGTCTTGGGCACGCCGACGACGTTGACGCCGAGGTCGAACAGCTGCTTGGCGACGCCCAGGGTGTCCTCGCCGCCGATCGCGATCAGCGCGTCGACGCCGGTGTCCGCCAGGTTCCGCTTGATGCGGTCGACACCGCCCTCGATCTTGATCGGGTTGGTGCGCGAAGAGCCGAGGATCGTGCCGCCGCGGGGAAGGATGCCGCGCACGGTCGTGATCTCCAGCGGCATCGTCTCGCCCTCTAGCGGGCCGCGCCAGCCGTCACGGAAGCCCACGAACTCGTGGCCGTAGACTCCGATGCCCTTGCGGACGACGGCGCGGATGACCGCGTTGAGCCCAGGGCAGTCTCCGCCTCCAGTGAGCACGCCGATACGCATGACGGGTTCCTCCCGATGAGGTACGCATTGAGATTTCGGGTGAGATGCACGGCCGCCCCGGGCGCTTCGTGGGCTCCTGTGGCCGCCGACGATACAGATTTTGCCCCAGTCTGCCAACAATGGTCTAGACCAAAGGGTGAGAGGCCGCTCTCACACTACCGGTGCGCTCCCGTGGGTAGGGCGAGTACGCACGAAGGACTGCCGATCTTGTGGCTTTCTCCGGCGGGCACGGGGATCCCGTCGTGCAGGACGAAGACCGCGAGGACGTCCGAGCGCTCGTTCGCCACGTACATGTGATCACCGGACACGGCGAAGTGGCGGGGCCACAGCCCACCCGAACCGACCTCCGCCACCTGCGTCAGCGCGGTCTCCTCGCCGCCCCGCCGCCCGACCTCGAAGACGCCGATGGTGTCGGGCCCGCGGTTGGCGACGTACAGGTGGCGGCCGTCGGCGGACATCTCGACGTGGGAGACCTGATTGGGGCCGGCGAGGTGACTGGCCGGCGTGCGGGCGATCTCGCGCCAGGAGGAGTCGTGGACCGCGACCGTGCCGTCCAGCTCGCAGCCGACGTACCAGCGGTCATCGTGGTGGACCATGTGGCGCGGGCCGCTGCCGGGGGCCAGCCGCACCGGGCCCTCGGGGTGCTCGCCGGGCCCGGCGCCGAGGAGGAGGCGCCGCACCTCGTCGGTGCCGAGGTCGGTGACGTGCAGGACGGAGCCGGGGCCGAACACCGCCTGGTGCGCGTGCGGCCCGGCCTGGCGCGCCGGGTCGAGGCCGTGTCCGTCGTGCGGGAACAGCTTGGGCCTGCCCTGGAACAGGCCCGAGCTGCCGAGCCGGTAGACCGCCACCGTGCCGTCGCCGTAGTTCGCCACCGCGAGCCAGGCGCCGGTCGGGTCCACGGCCACGTGGCAGGGGTAGGACCCGCCGCTCGCGCCGTCGGCGAGCAGCGCGGGGCCGCCGGGGTCGGCGGAGTAGGCGGCGACCCCGCCCTCTTCGCACTCGAGGGCCGCGTACAGCACGGGCAGCCGGGGGTGCATGGCAAGGAAGGACGGGCCGGGAGCGGCGGTCTCGGCCAGCGTCCGCAAGGACCCGTCCGCCTCTCTGCCGACCACGCTGATGCCGGGGCCCGTCCCCCCGGTGCCGGGGGTGTATCCGCCGATGAAGAGCAGCTCGCGCCCGGATGTCATGTGATCGACGATACCGTCACGCCTCCGCCCCGACCTTGATCGGGCCACGGGTATGGATCTCGTGGCGCGAATATGTTTGACTCGGTCAACGGATCGCTTGATGGGAGCAACGGTATGGAGGAGCTCGTCGCCCGCGTCCGCGGGTTCAACCGCTTCTACACCCGCGTCATCGGCGTGCTGGGCGCCGGGATGCACGACACGGCGTACTCCCTCACCGAGGGGAGAGTGCTTTACGAACTCGACAAGAAGGACACGACCGAGACCGGCGAGCTGCGGCGGATGCTGGACCTGGACGCCGGATACCTCAGCCGCATGCTCGCCCGCTTCGAGACCGACGGGCTCATCACCCGCGAACGCTCGCCCGAGGACGCCCGCCGGCAGCTCGTCCGCCTCAGCGAGCAGGGCCGGGCGGTCTGGAAGATGCTGGACGACGCCTCGGCGGCGGGGGTTCGCGCCCTGCTCCAGCCCTTGACCGAGGAGGACCGGCGGCGCCTCATCGCCGCCGCGACCACCATCCAGCACATCCTGGACGACCGTCCCGCCCCGGAGGCGTACGTCATCCGGCCCCCGCGCCCCGGCGACCTCGGCTGGGTGGTGCACCGTCACGGCGTGCTGTACGTCGAGGAGCACGGGTGGGACGAGACGTTCGAGGCGATGGCGGCGCGCATCGTCGCCGGCTACGCCGGCGGCCACGACCCCAGACGCGAGGCCTGCTGGATCGCCGAGGTGGACGGCGAGCCCGCCGGTTCGGTCTTCTGTCTCAAGAGGGACGACCGCACGGCCCAGCTCCGGCTGCTGCTGGTCGAGCCGTCGGCGCGCGGCATGGGCATCGGCGGCCGGCTCGTCGACGAGTGCCTGTCCTTCGCCAAGCGGGCGGGCTACGAGCGCATCATCCTGATGACCGTCGACGCGCTGACCACGGCCCGGCGCATCTACGAGCGGGCCGGCTTCGTCCTGGACGAGCAGTACGCCAAGAGCGCCTACGGCACCGAGGTCACCGAGCAGTACTGGTCCCGCCCTCTCTGACCCCGGCGCGGCGCGGACCCGGCGCCCCCGTCCCGGGACGCCGCGGGCAAACATCGGGCAAAGGGCAGGCCGGGGCGGCTCGCGCCCGGCCTAGGGTCGGCCGGGCCTCTGGGACCATCGTGGCCGCACCGCATCGGCCGGCCCGGCGGGTCCGGGGCGTCGAGCCCGCCGCCCGGCCATGGGAGCCGCCGATGACCACGATGATCGTTTCAGCGCCGCCCGCCCCGAAGATCAGGAACCGCAAGGCGCTGGTGTTCCTCGACCGCGAGGGCGGGGGCTCGGCGAAGGCCGGGGGCGCGCCCGACCGCAGGCTCGTCCACGCTCTCATCTCCGAGGGGTACGCCGTCCAGACCGCCGAGTGCGACGCCGGCGACCAGACACGGGCGGGCGCGTTCCTCGACGCCGTGGAGCCGGGTGACCTGCTCCTGGTCCGATGGTCCACCGAGTCCGGCTGGGGGCCGGGCGAGTTCGGCGCGCTGATGGGCGAGTTCGCCCGGCGCGTCGAACGCTCCGACGGCGCGGCGCTGGTGCTGATCGTCGACTTCGGCTGGCTGGTGACGGCCAACCCCGGCCAGTCGCACGAGACGCTGAGCCGCCTGCACGTCCGAGGCGAGCCGGTCGCCGCGGCCGCCGCCCTCACCACCAGCGCGACGATGCCCGCCGACCGTCCCGGCCGCACCGTCTCGCTCACGGCGATCATGGCCGACGGCATCCTCTCGGGCGAGGCCGACCTCGACGGGGATGGCACCATCTCCGTCGGCGACCTGTACCGGTACGCCGACGAACGCTGCGCCGACCTCGGCGCCGACCGGCGGCCCTACCTGCTCACCTACGGAGAGGGCGAGCTCATCGCGGTCGCCTATGCCCGGCGGTCCGCCCGCGACCTCGGCCCCGCCTTCGGGGCGGCGCTCGCCCGCCTGGCGTCGGCCGGCGACACCGTCGCCCCGGCCTCCGCCCGCGAGCTGGTCGGCCGCATCTACGACGTGCACCTGGACGAGGACGCGAGGGAGCTGCTGCGCCGCGCGACCCTGCTCGCCGACGACGAGCCGCTCACCACGGGCACCGCCGCCCTCCTCATGGACGGCGCCCCGGCCGAAGGCGCCCCCGGGCACGAAAACCGGGCGCAGGGCGGACCCGGGCAGGGCGGCCGGGTGGAGGGGGCCCTCCGGGAGCTGGCGGCGTGGGGACTGCTCGGTGAAGGGACGCCGTTCGCCGATCCGGCGGTGCGCCACGCCCTCACCGGACGGGCGGACGTCCGAGAGCTGGCACAGGTCTCGACGGCGCTCCGCCGATGGCGGGCCGCCCGGCGCGCCGTCCAGCCGCGCGCCCGGCTGACCGGCGACCGGTGGACCCTCCAGGACCGGCTCGGGCACCGGGTCCGCGCCGAGGCCGTCGCGGCGTTCATCCGCCACGCGGAGACCCGGCCGCCGCTGACCATCGGCGTCAAGGGACCGTGGGGCGCGGGCAAGACCTCGCTGATGCGCATGGTGCAGGACCTGCTCGACCCGGGCGCCGCCGAAGATCGTCCCGCGGAGATCCGCCTCACGGCCACCGCCCGCGACACCGTCCTCCCGACGCCCGGACGACGTGGCGCCGGCTCACGCGGCGGCTCATGGGGCGCCGGCTCGCAAGGCGGCTCACGCGGCGGTGGCTCACCGGGCGGCGAAGCGGGCCGCTCCGGCTCAGCGGACGCCGCGGCGAACGGCGCGCGTTCACAGGGCGGCGCGAGCGGCGGCGGGCGTGCGTGGGGCGGCGCAGCGAAGGGCGGCGCGCGTTCACAGGGCGGCGGGCGTGCGTGGGGCGGCGCGGCGAGGGGCGGCCGGGCGCGGGTGACCAACGCCGAAGTGCTCTCACGTGCCAAGGAGGCCGAGTCAGGAGGCTCGGAATACGCGATCCCCGGCGAGCTGCCGCTGCGGCACGCCGACTGGCGGCCGACCGTCTGGTTCAACCCCTGGATGTACCAGAGCGGCGAGCAGGTGTGGGCGGGCCTGGCCCACGAGATCATCAGCCAGGTCACCGGCCGGCTCCCCCGCGGCGAGCGCGAACGCTTCTGGCTGGCGCTCAACCTCGCGCGGGTCGACCGGGAGGAGGTGCGGCGGCGGGCCTACCGGCTGGCCGCGACCCGCCTGCTGCCGGTCGCGCTGGCCCTCTGCGCCACCTTGCTGGTCACCGGGGCCTCGCTGGCCGCGGCGGCTCTGGTGCCCGCCGCCGGCTCCCTGCTGCGCGGCGCGGCCGCGGCCGTCGGATCGGGCGGCTCGCTGCTCGTCCTGGTCGCGGCCGGGGTGCGGCTCGCCCGGTTCATGGGCGAGTCGGCGGACAGCGCGTTCACCAGGCTCGTGCGCCAGCCCGACCTGCTCGGCGCGGTGGCGGACCGCACCAAGGACCTCGCGCCCGATCCCGGCTACCGGTCCAGAACCGGGTTCCTGCACCTGGTGCAGACGGACATGCGCCGGGTGCTCGGCATGGTGGCGACCGAGGAACGCCCTCTTGTGGTGTTCGTGGACGACCTCGACCGGTGCTCGCCGGGCACGGTGGCACAGGTCATCGAGGCGGTCAACCTGTTCCTCGCCGGAGAGTTCCCGAACTGCGTGTTCGTCCTGGCGATGGAGCCCGAGGTCGTGGCGGCGCACGTCGAGGTGGCCTACCGGGACCTCGCCCGCTCGCTTCCCGCGTCCGCCGAGGAGCGTTCGGGGCTCGGGTGGCGGTTCCTGGAGAAGATCGTGCAGCTTCCGCTGAGCGTGCCGATGCTGGACGACGCCGAGCGGCTCCCCGCCTACCTCCGCGCCCTGCTGGAGGTCCCCGCCCCGCCGGACGAAGCCGCGCCCGGCCGGTCCGCCGTCACCCCCAGCGCCCCGGATCCGGGCGCGCATCCCGGCACCTCATGCGCCCCGGTCGCAGGCGCGATTTCCGGCACCTCATGCCCACCGGCCGCAGGCGCGCATCCCGGCACTCCCTGCGACCCGGCTCCAGGTGCGGTTCCCGGCATCCTGTACGCCCCGGCCGCGGGCGCGCCTCCCGGCGCCCCGTACGGCGCGGCGGGGGACACGCCGCACGACCGGGCTCTCGACGGGCGGTACGGGCGGGCGTCCGCCACTCCGGGGGTTCGGCTGGGCGCTCGCCGTGACATCGCCGGCGAGGTGGTGGACCCCGGCGGCCGGCATACCGGAGGCGTGCCGGCCGCGCGGCCCGTCCCCGAACTGGTTGACAGCATCGAGGCGGCGATCAGGGCGATGGGGCCGACCGCCGGCGACCTGGACGTCGTCGCCCGCCGGGCGCAGGACACGCTGGACGCCGCGGCCGGCGACGTCATCGGCGGGCTGTCGGCCGCGACGCGCCTCGCCGCGGACCGCGTCTACGACGATCTCTACAGTGACGAGAACGCCTACGCCGCCATCGCGCAGGTGCTTCCCGCGCTCACTCTGAGCAACCCGCGCGAGCTGAAGAGGTATGTGAACGTCTTCAGGTTCTACTCCTTCGTGACCTACCGGCGCACCCTGGCGGGGGCGCAGAAGGTGACGGACGAGGCGGTCGCGAAACTCGCCGTCCTGACCATCCGCTGGCCGCACCTGCTGTCGCTGCTCGCCCGCGAACCGGATGGCGCGGCCCCTCCCGAGCCCGCCGCTCCCCCGGGCCTCCCTGATCTTCCAGGCCCCTCCGTCTCGGCTCAGGCGGCCGGACGGACGGTCCTCGACATGCTGGAGCGGGCGGCGGCCGGCACCGGCCAGGATGGGTGGGCGCACGCCCTCGTCGAGGCGGGCCTGCTACGCAACGCGAGGTCGGGCGCCGCACGATGGGACGCGCTTCGCGCGCTCCTGCGAGCCGAGCCGCCCATCGCCCACCTCGCGTGGGAACTGCTCTGACCTCCTCCGCGCCGCGGGCAGGCCCTCCGCCGCCCTCGCGCCGCCAGCGGATGACACCACCCGGCGGGATGGCGACCCCACCCGCGGCCGGCGAGGCCGGGCGGACACCCCAGGCCGGGGAAGGTGGGCGGACACCCGCGGCCGGCGAGGCCGGGCGGACACCCCAGGCCGAGGAAGGTGGGCGGACACCCGCGGCCGGCGAGGCCGGGCGGACACCCGCGGGCGGTGAAGACGGGCGGTTGCCGGGGTGCGGGCGTCAGCGCTGGGCCTGCACCATCCAGTGCTGCTTCTCCAGGCCGTCGGTGATCCCTATGAGGAGGTCCTGGGTGACCGGGTCGGCCTCCTCGGTGGCGCCGATGCGCTCGCGCATCCGGGCGATGGTCGCGCCCAGGATGTCGGTGAACGCGGCGACGACCTTGCCGTCCTCGATGTACCCGGCCTCGAACTGCCCCAGCCGGGTGTCCCGGGCGATGGTCGCCGCCCGGCCGTCCGGGTTGACGCCCAGGGCGACGGCGCGCTCCGCCGCGCTGTCGGCGCCGTTTCGCGCGAGGGCCACGATGTCGTCCAGCTGCAGGTGCAGCGAACGGAAGTTGCGGCCGATGAGGTTCCAGTGGGCCTGCTTGCCCACGAGCGAGAGGTCGAGCAGGTCGATGAGAGCGCCCTGCAACGCATCGCCCGCGATCTGCTGCTTGTCGCTCGGGAGCGAGCTCGTGATCTGGGCCATGAAGCATCTTCCCCTCAAGAGTGGTTGATGGCCTCTTACCCAGAAGGCCCTAACCGCCCTCCTCGGGCGCTAAACATTGACACTGTAATCATTGCAGTGTCAGTATAGGAGCATGAGTGACACCTGGACGATCGGCGAGCTGGCGGAGCACGCGGCGCACCTGCTGCCGTCAACGCCGCAGCGGCCCAACGGCCGGGTCAGAGACGTGCCCAACGAGCGGCTCATCCGCTGGTACACCACGATCGGCCTGCTCGATCCGCCGCTCACCCGCCGCGGCCGGGTCGCGTTGTACGGCAGGCGGCACCTCCTCCAGCTGGTCGCCGTCAAGCGCCTGCAGGCCGAGGGGCGTTCCATCGCCGCGATCCAGGCCAAGCTGGCCGGCGCTACCGACACCACGCTGGAGCGGATCGCCGTCCTGGCCGACACGGCCGGCGCCACCAGCACGACCGGCACCACCAGCACGACCGGCACCACCAGCACGACCGACGCCACCAGCGCGAACGGCGGGAACGGCGCTGGCGGCGCCGCTCCGGAACAGATCGCCGTCAGGCCCGGCTCGCCCGCCTCGGGCGGTGCCCGGCCACGCTTCTGGGCGACCCCGCCGGTCACCGCCCACGCCGCCGATGTCTCCGACGCCGCCGATATCCCTCATGTCGCCGATATCTCTGATGTCGCCGATGTCGTGGCCGTCGGACGACCGGCGGCGGTCCTGGACCCGGCGGCGCCGCTCGGCGCCCCTCCGCCGGCGCCGGGCATGCCCGCTCCCGGCGTCCCGGGCGCGGAGACGACGCCGGCGGACTTTCTCGCGGTCCCCTTCGGTCCCGGAGAGGCCCTCCCCCACGGGCCGGGCCGCCGGGCCGGTGGCGGCCCGTTCGCCGTCTCCCCCGCCGACGACCTGATCCACGGCGTGCGGCTGGCCCCCGGGGTCACGCTGCTCCTCGAAGGACGGGTTCCGGCGTCCGGCGACGTCGCCGCGCTGCGGGAGGCCGCCGCACCGCTGCTCGCCCTGCTGCGCGACCGCGGCCTCGCACCTCCCGGCGTCCCCGGGGCTGCCGCCCCGCCCGCCGGCCTCGACCAGACTCCGCCCGAAAGGTCGCCATCATGACCGTGCAGATCACATCCTTGAAGCCCGGCGAGTACGCCCCGGCGCCCGGCGCGGGGCTCGGCGCGCTGCGCACCGGCAAGGGGAACCTGCCCTTGGAGAGCGTCGGGGTCGAGGCGAGCATCACCGCGCTCACCTGCGGCGTCGAGGTCACACAGGGCTTTCGCAACCCCTATGACGTGCCCCTGGAGGCGACGTACATCTTCCCGCTGCCCGACCGCGCCGCGGTGACGGCCTTCCGCATGGAGGCCGACGACCGCGTGGTCGAGGGCGAGCTCAAAGAGCGCGGCCAGGCCCGCCAGGACTACGACCGCGCCATCGCCCGGGGGCAGCGCGCCGCCATCGCCGAGGAGGAGCGGCCGGACGTCTTCACCATGCGGGTCGGCAACATCGTCCCCGGTGAGCGCGTGACCGTGCGCCTGACGCTCAGCCAGCCGCTGCCCTACGAGGACGGCGCGGCGACCTTCCGCTTCCCGCTGGTCGTGGCGCCCCGCTACATCCCGGGCGCGCCGCTGGACGACCTCTCGGCCGGTGACGGCGTGGCCGCCGACACCGACGCCGTGCCGGACGCCTCGCGCGTCACCCCGCCCGTGCTGCTGCCGGGCTTCCCCAATCCGGTTCGCCTGTCGCTGACGGCACGCGTCGACCCGGCCGGTCTCGACCTGACGGAGATGCGGTCCAGCCTGCACGTCGTCACCGAGGAGGAGGGCGTGGTCCGGGTGCGGCCCGGCGAGCGCCTCGACCGCGACTTCGTCCTGCGCCTGGCGTTCGCCGCCTCAAGCGCGCTGACCCTCGTGCCCGACCCGGGCGAGAACCCCGGCGAGCGCTCCGCCCAGGCGCGGGGCAGCGAGGAAGGCGCCGGCGGACGTGAGGCGGACGGGGACGGCACGTTCGTCCTGACCGTGCTCCCTCCTCCCGAGACGGAGGCGCGGCGGCGGCCGAGGGACGTGGCGCTGCTGCTCGACCGCTCGGGCAGCATGACCGGGTGGAAGATGGTCGCCGCGCGCCGGGCCGCCGCCCGCATCGTCGACACCCTCACCTCCGCCGACCGGTTCGCCGTCCTGTCCTTCGACAGCGTCGTCGAGCGTCCCGAGGACCTCGACGCCGGCCTGGTGCCGGCCACCGACCGCAACCGCTACCGCGCCGTCGAGCACCTGGCCCGGCTCGAGGCACGAGGCGGCACCGAGATGCTCCAGCCCATGGAACAGGCGCTCGACCTGCTGGACGACCCCGGCAGAGAACGGGTGCTCGTCCTGGTCACCGACGGGCAGGTCGGCAACGAGGACCAGATGCTGGAACGCCTCGGCCGGCGGCTCGCGGCCGTTCGCGTGCACACCGTCGGCATCGACCGGGCGGTGAACGCCGGCTTCCTCGGCAGGCTCGCGGGCCTCGGCGCGGGCCGCTGCGAGCTGGTCGAGTCGGAGGACCGGCTGGACGAGGCGATGGAGCACATCCACCGCCGCATCGGGTCCCCGCTGGTCACCGGCCTGTCGCTCAAGGCCGACGGGCTGGAGGTCGTGCCGGGCGGCGTCACCCATCTCGGCTCGCTGTACCCGGGCGTGCCGCTCACCGTCTACGGGCGGTTCCGCGGCGCGGCCCGCGGGGCGCTGACCGTCCACGGCCTGCGCGAGGACGGCGGGCCGTGGGAGCAGCGGCTGGACGGCACGCCCGCCCAGGGCGAGGCGCCGCGGGCCATCTGGGCGCGGGCGCACCTTCGCCGGCTGGAGGACCGCTACGCGGTCGGCGAGCACACCCTGGAGCAGGAGATCATCGCCACCTCGCTGCGGCACGGGGTGCTGTGCCGGTTCACCGCGTTCGTCGCCGTGGACACGCGCGTCGTCGCCGAGGGCGGGCCGGGCCACCGGGTCGTCCAGCCCGTGGAGATTCCGAGCGGCTGGGAGGCGCCCGGCCTGGCCGCCCCCATGGCCGCCGCCGCGCCGATGGCCTTCACAACCGCCGCCGCCGCGCCCGCGGTCTTCAGCGCCGACCGCGACGGCCGGCTCATGGCGGGCGGTTCCGGGACGCCGGCCGGCGGTGACGCGGCCGTGCCCGGCGCGACGTTCGGCGGCGGGCCGGCGTCACCGGGCGGGCCGTTCCCCGTCCCTTCGGGCGCGCCGCGCGGCCCGATGTTCGCCCGGCCGGCGAGCCCGAGGATGGCGCCGCCCGCGCCGCCGGTCCCGCACTCGGTGGACCTGGTGCGGCCGCAACTGGCCGACGAACTGGCCCGGCTGCGCGCCCAGGGACCGATGCCCGAGGCCGACCGCAGGCGCTATCTGGCCGACCTCGGCAGCCGCCTGAGCGCCCTCGCGGCCTACGTGGGAGGGGAGAACGAGCTCACGGCGACGGCCCGCGAGCTGGCGGCCTGCGAGACGGCTCCGGAGGCCGACATCGACGCCCTGTGGCGGCGCGCCGTCGACCTCCTCACCGCCCTGACCGGCGGCGGCCCGTCCAGCGGCGCCCCGGGCGCGGGCGATCCGTCCAGCGGCGCCCCGGGAGGGCGTCCGGGCACACCCGGCCCGGGTGACCGCCCGCGGGCCCAGCGGCCCTCCTTCTGGAAGCGCTCCTGACCGTCGAGGGCGTCCCTGCTACCAGAATTGTCGGCAGTGCTCCGGGCTTCAGTCCGGGGGGTGAAGCCGACCGTCCCGCGTAGCGGGGTGAGAGCAGCCGATTCGCCGCC
Organism: Sphaerisporangium dianthi; assembly: GCF_042654065.1. Taxonomy (NCBI): domain Bacteria; kingdom Bacillati; phylum Actinomycetota; class Actinomycetes; order Streptosporangiales; family Streptosporangiaceae; genus Sphaerisporangium; species Sphaerisporangium dianthi. The sequence continues at coordinate 57,533 of NZ_JBHSFP010000009.1, forward strand.
GGGCGGACCGGCGTCCACCCGCTCAGACGGGCCGGTTCTGCTGCTCGATGTACTGGCGCAGGACACTGATCGGCGCGCCGCCCACCGAACCGGCGAAGTAGGATCCCGACCACAGCTTGTTCGCCCGGTAGTAGTGGGCGGCCAGTTCGGGGAACTCCTGTCGCATCCGCCGCGAGGACACACCTTTGAGGCTGTTGACCAGTTTCGACAGGGCGATCTTGGGTGGGAAGTCGACCAGCAGGTGGATGTGGTCGTTCTCGCCGTTGAACTCGGCCAGGCCGGTCTCGAAGTCGGCGCAGACGGCCCGCATGATCTCCTCCAGACGGGTCAGGTGCGCGTCGGTGAACACCCGATGCCGGAACTTCGTCACGAAAACCAAATGAGCGTGGAGCACGAAAACGCAGTGTCTGCCGGTTTTGATATCGGGCGTGGCTGGGCGAGGTGTCAGCCGTGGTGTTGCAGCAGGCGCTCGCCGACTGCACGACGGCGTTCCGGAACTTCTTCGCATCGGTGTCGGGCAAGCGCAGGGGCCCGAGACTCGGCCCGCCCCGGTTTCGGTCCCGCGAGGACAATCGGCAGGCGATCCGGTTCACCAAGAATGCCCGGTCCAAGGTGAGCCGGAACGGAAACTCGTCCTACCGAAGATCGGCGAGGTCGCGGTGCGCTGGTCACGGGACCTGCCTGCCGACCCGTCCTCGGTCACGGTCATCAAGGACGCGGCGGGCCGGTATTTCGCCGGCTTCGTGGTCGAGGTCACCGCGCAACGGCTGCCCGGCGTCGAAGCCGAGACCGGGATCGACCTCGGGCTCGGGCACTTCGCCGTCCTGCCGGACGGAACGAAGATCGATTCTCCGCGCTTCCTGCGCCGGGCGGAGAAACGGCTGAAGAAAGCTCAACGCGTCCTGTCCCGGAAAGAGAGGGGCGGCAAGAACCGCGACAAGGCCCGGCACAAGGTCGCCCGCGCGCACGCACGGGTCGCCGACGCCCGCCGCGAGTTCCACCACCAGCTCTCCACGCAGATCATCCGCGAGAACCAAGCGGTGTTCGTGGAGGACCTGGCGGTGGGCGGACTGGCGCGCACGAGGCTGGCCAAGAGTGTGCATGATGCCGGGTGGTCGGCGTTCGTGAACATGCTGGAGTACAAAGCGAAACTGTACGGCAGGACATTCGCCAAGGTCAGCCGATGGTTTCCTTCCTCCAAGCTGTGTTCAGCGTGTGGAGCCGTGACCGAGGCGATGCCTCTGCAGGTCCGGGAATGGACCTGCGCGTGTGGCGCGGTTCACGACCGCGACATCAACGCTGCGATCAACATCCTGGCCGCCGGACGGGCGGACAGGCTAAACGTTTGTGGAGGGCCGGTCAGACCATCCTTCGGGATGGCACAGCCCCGCGAAGCAGGAAGCCACGGCAGTGCCGCCGCGTGAACGGGGCGCCACAGGCCAGAATCTTCGGGCTTCAGCCCGAAGAGCTCGTCAATCGGGGGCGCTCAGCCGGCGGTAGGCCGGACGCAGGATGTCCATCAGGGGGATGTGGCGGACCTTGACCGCGGGCGGTTCCAGGGCGCGCAGGAGCAGCTCCGGCGGAGCGGAGGAGGCGGCGGGCCGGGGACGCAGGCGGCCGAGCGGCGCCGAGGGCGTGTAGAAGTCGTCCAGCCGCTCGGCGAACGGCACGTCGTCCACGTGGAGCGGGTCCGGCGGCTCCTCGTCGTCGCCGGCCGTCCCCCGCAGGGCGTCCAGCAGCGGCTCCTTGGCCCGGCCCCGCCAGGCGAGCACCAGGAACGGGTCCTCGTCGAACGCCTCGCCGAGCAGGTACAGCACGGCGGACAGGTGCTTGCACGGGAAGCCCCAGTCGGGGCACGAGCAGTCCATGTCCAGCTCGGCGGGGCCCGCGGGGAACAGCGGCAGGCCGAGCCCGTCGAAGACCTCGACGATCTCGGCGGGCATCTCGCCCGCCAGGAGCTTCGCCCGGTACAGCGCCTGCCCGGCCAGCGCCTCCTGGATGCCGGCCCAGGCCTGCGGGCCGTAGGCCGGGATGCGGATCGACACGCGGTACGGCGCGGGCCGCGACCCCTGCACCTTCGCCTTGACCTCCCCGGCCGCGAGGTCGATCTGCAGCACCTGGCCTTTCCTGGCGTACGCGCGCCCCCGGCCGAGCCGTCCCGAGTCGCAGATGCCCTCGAGGATGTCGACGAACCGCCGCGACCACCACTGCTCGCCGATCGACCCGCGCCTGCTGCGGGCCTGGATGCCGCCCTCGACCCTGATGGGGGCGGCGGCCTCGAACCAGCCGTCCTTCCCTACCGGCATCCCGGCTCACCTCCTCCGGCGCGCGACCCGCAGGCCTCGCCCGTCGTCTCCTGAACCGGTGCCGCCGGCATCTCAGCTCACCGCCTCGGGGGCGAGCCGGAACAGCTCGCGCAACTGCTCGGTGGACAGATCGGTGATCCAGTCCTCACCGGTGCCGACGACCCTCTCGGCGAGCGCCTTCTTGCGTTCGATCATCTCGTCGATGCGCTCTTCGAGGGTGCCCACGCAGATGAACTTCCTGACCTGGACGTTCCTCGTCTGGCCGATGCGGAACGCCCGGTCGGTGGCCTGGTCCTCGACGGCGGGATTCCACCAGCGGTCCACATGGACGACGTGGTTGGCGGCGGTGAGGTTCAGCCCCGTGCCCGCCGCCTTGAGCGACAGCAGGAACACCGTCGGCTCGTCGCCGTTCTGGAAGCGCTCGACCAGCTCGTCCCGCCTCTTCTTGGGCAGGCCGCCGTGCAGCCACAGCACCGGCCGGTCGAGATGGGCGGCGAGGTACGGCTGGAGCAGCGACCCGAACTCGGCGTACTGGGTGAAGACCAGCGCCTTGTCCCCCTCCTGGAGGATCTCCTCGGCGAGCTCCTCGAGCCGCGCCAGCTTGCCCGAGCGCCCGGCGAGCCTGGAGCCGTCCTTGAGGAGGTGGGCGGGGTGGTTGCACACCTGCTTGAGGCGGGTCATGGTCGCCAGGACGTTGCCGCGCCTCTCGATGCCCTCGCTGTCGTCGATCTTGGCGAGCATGTCGTTCACGACCGCCTGGTAGAGGCTGGCCTGTTCGGGGGTGAGGGTGCACCACACCTTCATCTCCAGCTTCTCGGGCAGGTCGGAGATGATCGTCTTGTCGGTCTTCAGGCGCCGCAGCACGAACGGGCCCGTGGCGCGCTTGAGCGCGCGGGCGGCGTCCTCGTCGCCGCGGGCCTCGATGGGCTCCTGGTAGCGGTCGCGGAACCGCTTGGCCGGTCCGAGCAGGCCGGGGTTGCAGAACTCCATGATCGACCACAGTTCGGCGAGGTGGTTCTCCACCGGGGTGCCGGTCAGCGCGAGCCGGGTGCGCGCGGGGATGGACCGTACCGCCTGGGACTGACGGGCCGCGCTGTTCTTGATCGCCTGCGCCTCGTCGCAGACCACCCGGCCCCAGGAGAACCCGCCGAGCACCGCCGCGTCGCGCAGCGCCGTGCCGTAGGTGGTGATCACCAGGTCGGCGCCGCCCACCACCTCGGCCAGCTCGTCGTCGCGCTTGCGGGTGCCGCCGTGGTGGATGTAGACGCGCAGCGAGGGCGCGAACCGCTCGGCCTCCTTGTGCCAGTTGCTCACCAGCGACATCGGGCACACCAGCAGCGTCGGCGCGGCGGGCTGCCCGGCCGCGCGCTCCTCCAGCAGCAGCGACAGCGTCTGCAGGGTCTTGCCGAGTCCCATGTCGTCGGCCAGGATGCCGCCGAGGCCGAGGCCGGACAGGAAGCTCAGCCACGACAGGCCGCGCTCCTGGTAGGGGCGCAGGCTGCCGTTGAAGGTCTTCGGGGTCGCCACCGCCGACAGCCGGCGGTCGGCCTCGCCGGACAGCAGGTCTCCGAGCGGGCCGTCGGCGTCCACTCCGACCAGCGGCAGTTCCTCCTCGCCGCCGGCGACGACCTCCTGGATCACCTCGGCGACGGTCATCTGCCCGGAGCGGCGCCGCTCGAGCATCGTCAGCGCGGCCTTGAGCTGGCGGTCGTCGAGCTCGACCCACTGGCCGCGCACCCGGACGAGCGGGACCTTGAGCCGGGCCAGCTCCTCCAGCTCCTCTTCGCTGATCGTGTGATCGCCGACGGCCAGCTCGACCTTGAAGTCGACCAGCTCGCCGAGGCCGAAGCCCTGGCCGGCCGCCGCGCGCGCCGTGGCCGCCGCCCGGGTGCGGGTGGTCAGCTTGAGCCCGAGCCCCTTGCGTCCCGCCCAGGCCGGGAGCCGGACGCCGTACCCGGCGGCCTGCAGCAGAGGGGCGGCCCGGCGCAGGAAGCCGAACGCCCAGGCCGTGTCCACCACCATGCCGGACGGCCGCGGGTCGCGCAGGGCCGTGTGCAGCTCGGGGCAGAGCCGCACGGCACGGCCGAGACCGGCGAGCAGGACCTCGTCGGGGCGCCTGGGCAGCCCGGGGACGCGTCCGCCCTCCCACAGCATGGCGGCCGGCACGTACAGGCTGGGGTCTTCGACCGACTGCAGCGCGAACTCGAGCTCCCAGGCGTCGTCACCGCCGCCGGCCCCGCGCCCCTGCGGCCGCGGCTCGATCTCGGTCTCGGGCCGGGACCCGGCCTCGGGCTCGCGCGGGAACCCAGCGTCGGGCTCGCGCCGGAACCCGGTCTCCGGATCGTGCTGGAACCCGTTCTCGGGCTCGTTCTGGAACTCGGGCTCGCGCCGGGGTTCGATGAGGCGGAAGCAGACGCGGATCGGCCCGTCCAGCTGCTGCGCCGACGCGAACCAGCCGCTCAGCGCGCCGGCGAGGATCTCCGTCTCGCGGCGCCCGGCGCCGGGGAGCGCGGCCTCCGGCGAGGTGAGGGCCGCCAGCCATCGCTCCGCCAGATCGCCGGCGGGACCGGGCCGGTTGCCGCGCAGCAGCCTGTCGGGCAGCGCCAGGCGGGTGGCTCCGTCGGCCAGGGCGGCGAGGGCCTCGTGCAGGACCTCCGCCGCCGGGCGTTCCCCTCCGGCGGCCCGGACGGCCGGCGGCATCGCGGCGGCGAGCTCGCGGAAGGCGGCGGCGTCCGCGCCGGTGAGGACGGGCCGCCAGCGGGCGGCGCGCCCGCCGTCCTCGGCGACGAGCTGGGGCAGCACCCGCCCGCGCCGGACGAGCGCCCGCGCGTGCTCGGCGACCACGGCCAGATAGCGCAACGACCCTGCGGGACCCCACTCAGGCCCCCCGTGCTCCGGCCCTCCGGACTCCGGGGCGAACGCGTCGTGCGGGCCGGCCAGTGTGCCGAGCAGGCGCAGTGCCCGCGCCGGAGGCAGGAACAGGGCGGGGACCCGCCAAGCGGAGATCTTCGGCGCGCGTGCCCTGCTCTCCAGCCCCGACTCGGGGGAGGGAAGCGGGCCTCGTGCCGTCCCGGGAAGCCACAGCGTCAGAACCCCGCCGTCGGCCGCCAACCCGGCAACGGCGGGGGCGGCCACCATGCCGAGGGCGGCGGCGAGCGTCGCCGGCTCAGCGGCGTACGGGTGTGCACGCCCGGCTCCCCGGCGGCCGCCAGGCCCCGCGGTCCGGGCGGCCCGATCGGGCGGCTGCGGCAGGGAGGTGTCCTCCGCCCACAGCGCCAGGTCGCGGCCGTACCAGGCCCCGTGGACCACGAGCACGCGACCAACCCCCTCTGCCTGCGCCGCCCCGGCTCCCTGCCCATCGGCCGCGGCCACGGCGCCGTTACGCGCGGGCCGCAGCACCCCTCACCCGCACCGTACCTGCTCGGGAACGCAGCGGCGCCCGCACCATTTCCGTGCGATCCGCCCCCGCGCCTCGCCCGCCACGCACGCGCGGCGGCAGGGCCAGGATGAGGGGGTCGCTTCACCGCGACCGGACTCCATTGTGCCGACGCCCGGGACCGACGTCCGTTCTGATCAGACATAGGGTATATGCGTGACTTTTCAGCCTGATGAGAGCGATGTTGTGATCCTGGACGGCGGCCTCGCCACGCACCTGGAGGCCCTCGGCTGCGACCTGCGCGACGAGCTGTGGTCCGCCAGGCTCCTCCTGGAGAACCCCGACGTCATCCGGCAGGCGCACCTCGACTACTTCGCCGCCGGCGCCGACGTGGCCACGACGGCGAGCTATCAGGCGAGCTTCCCCGCGTTCGTCCGGCGCGGCAGGGTTCCGGCGGAGGCCCGGGCGCTGATCCAGCTCTCCGTCGAGCTCGCGATCGAGGCGCGGGACGAGGCCGGCGGCGGCATGATCGCGGCCAGCGTCGGGCCGTACGGCGCCTACCTGGCCAACGGCGCCGAGTACACCGGCGACTACGACCTCGACGAGGACGCCCTGGTGGAATGGCACCGTCCTCGCTGGGAGGCGCTGGCCGAGAGCGGCGCCGACCTGCTCGCGTGCGAGACCGTCCCCTCCCACGCCGAGGCGCGCGCGATCGCCCGCCTGCTGGAGGAGACCCCGAACGTCAACGCGTGGGTGAGCTTCTCGTGCCCGGACGGGGACCACGTCGGCGACGGCACCCCGCTTTCCGACTGCGCGGCGCTGTTCGCCGGCAACCCCCAGGTGGTGGCCGTCGGCGTCAACTGCACGGCTCCGAGCGACGTCAAGAGCCTGATGGGCCACATCAGCGGCTCCCCGATCGTGGTCTACCCGAACTCCGGCGAAGCCTGGGACGCGGAGAACCGCCGCTGGACGGGCATCGCCGACCCGGTGGAGTTCGGCGCCGCCGCGCGCGAATGGCGGGCCGCCGGCGCCACCTTCATCGGCGGGTGCTGCCGCACGACCCCCGAGCACATCCGCCGGATCAAGGCCGAGCTGGCCTGACCGGCCGCGGTCCGGCACGGGAAACGCCTGGTCATCACGCTGCCCTCGGGGTGTCGGTGCCGCGGAAGGAGATAGTGGCCTGCCAGTAACACTGTGGTCATCCACGAGCATCACGGCGGCAACATATACACGGTTCACTTCCTGACAGGCACCGATGCACGGCTGTCAACAGGAGGCGCGATGACGTCCCCGCCGCATCCGCCCGACCAGCGGGCCGGAGGGCAAGGGGCTCTGCCGGGGGCCGAGCTGACCCTGGACGCCGCCGCGATGACCACCCGGGAGATCAACCGGTCACTGCAGACCCTGCCGTACGGCAAGGTCGTCGTGGCCAACCCCGCGGGGCGGCACAACCTCGCGGTGGGCCTGGACGCGCCCGTCCAGGTCGAGATCGACGGGCCCGCGGGCTTCTACGCCGGCGGGCTGGGCAAACGGGCCCGCGTCACGGTGAACGGCTCCGCCGGGGGCGGCGTCGGCGAGAACCTCATGTCGGGCGACGTCCACGTGCGCGGCTCGGCCGGGCGCAGCGCCGCGGCGTCCGCGCGCGGCGGCGTCGTGGTGGTGGACGGCTCCTCCGCCTCCCACGCGGGCATCTCCCTCAAGGGCGGCACCCTGGCGATCGGCGGCGACGCGGGCGCGTACTGCGGGTTCCTCGCGCAGTCGGGCGTGATCCTGGTCGGCGGGAACGCCGGCCCATGCCTTGGAGACTCGCTGTTCGAGGCGGTCGTCTACGTCGGCGGGAAGATCGCCGGCCTCGGCAACGGCGCGGTCATCGAGGACCTCGACGAGCACGACGTCACCTTCGTGAAGGTCCTCGCGGACGGATGCGGGTTCGACCACGTCACCCCCGCCCGCGTCACCAAGGTCGTCTCGGCGCGCCACATGTACCAGATGCACGACCGTCACGACGACCACGGGACCTACTAGATGAGTCACACGTTCTCGCCCGAGGTGATCGCGCAGATCCAGGAGCGGGCCAGGCTCGGCGGGGGCGCGGTGCGGGGGTGGGGCGCCAGGCGGGCGGTGCCGTGCTTCGACGACCTGCTGCTGCTCTCGGCCGGACTGTCCTCGGGGCCCGAGGGCCACCGGGAACGATGTGACACCCGCACCATTCTCGGCACGCGGCACGCCGAGGAGCCCGTCGTCCTGGACATCCCCATCACGATCGCCGGGATGTCGTTCGGCGCGCTGTCGGCCGGGGCCAAGGAGGCCCTCGGCCGGGCGGCGAGCATGGCCGGCACCTCAGCGACCACCGGTGAGGGCGGCATGGCCCCGGTCGAGCGCGACGCCGCCAAGACGCTGGTCTACCAGTGCCTCCCCTCGCGGTACGGCTTCGACCCCGACCACCTGCGCTCGGCCGACGCGGTCGAGATCGTCCTCGGCCAGGGCGCCGTGCCGGGCGGGGGCGGGGTGCTCCTCGGCCAGAAGGTCTCCACCCCCGTGGCGTTCATGCGCGACCTGCCCGAGGGCGTGGACCAGCGCTCGGCCAGCCGCCACCCCGACTGGTCCGGGCCCGAGGGCCTGCGGGTGAAGATCGAGGAACTGCGGGAGGTCACCTCCTGGCGCATCCCGGTGTACGTCAAGATCGGCGCGGCGCGGGTCGCCACGGACGTCCGGCACGCGGTCGAGGCGGGCGCGGACGTCGTCGTGGTGGACGGCATGCAGGGCGGCACCGGAGCCGCCGCGGAGGTGTTCATCGAGCACACCGGCGTCCCGACGCTCGCGGCGACGCGCATGGCGGCCGACACGCTGCGCGCGATGGGCGTCGAGAACGAGGTCCAGCTGGTGATCTCCGGCGGCGTGCGCAGCGGCGCCGACGTGGCCAAGGCGCTCGCCCTGGGCGCGGACGCCGTCTCCGTCGGGGTCGCCGCGCTCATCGCGCTCGGCTGCAACTCCCCCTCCGACGACACCGGAGCCGACGTCAGCCTCGGCTACCGGGCGCTCGGCACCGTCCCCGGGGCCTGCACGGCCTGCCACACCGGCGGCTGCCCTGTCGGCATCGCCACGCAGGACGACATGCTGGCCGACCGCCTGGACCCCGACTTCGGCGCCGAGCGGGTGGCGAACTTCCTGCGGGCGCTGGCCACCGAGACCACGTTGCTCGCCCGCGCCTGCGGCAAGTCGTCGGTGCACCATCTGGGCACCGACGACCTGGTGGCGCTCACCGTGGAGGCCGCCGCCATGGCCCGCGTCCCCCTCGCCGGCACCACCTGGATCCCCGGCGCCCCGGGCACCTGACCGGCCGCCTCCGCGTCGTCCGGCGGCGTGCCGGCCCGTCATCGGTGATCGGCGGGCCCGAGGGCCGCGCGGTTCGCGGGCCTCGGGCCCTCCTGTCCGGCGGCCGCCCGGCTGCCTATCGGCGCGGGATCCAGTCGGACGAGCAGCTGACTCCGTTGAGGTTGTAGGAGCCGGGCGCGGGGGTGGCGCCGACGTGCGCGGCGGTGAAGCCGATCTGCACCGACCCGCCGGCCGGGATGACCTTGTTCCACACCTGGTTCCGGGCGTCGAAGCGGGAGCCGGTCTGGCTCCACACCGCCGAGTGCCCCGAGGTGAGGCGCGGGGCGGGCGGCGGCCACACGAGGGACAGCGTCCAGCCGTTGATCGGGGCCGTGCCGGCGTTCTTGATCGTGACCCAGACGCTCTGGCCTGTTCTCCATGCCACGAACTCGTACGTCACGTGGCATGTCAGGATCGGCGGGGTCCGGGTCGGGGTCGGCGTGGGCGTCGGGTTGGGGATGTCGTCGCGGGCGAGGGCCCGGAGGGGGTCGGAGGGCTCGCTGACGTTGCCCGCCGCGTCCCGAGCGATCACGATGTAGGTGTAGTACTGCCCGATGACCACATCCTGGTCCGAGAAGCCCGGGGACGATGACGTCCCGACCTTGACGTATCCGGTGGCGCCCTCGCGGTAGACGTCGTAGGCGACGACCGCGACGTCATCGGTGGACGGGGTCCAGCAGAAGAACACGCCTCGATAGTCGGTGCTGCAGCGGTCGTACAAGCCGGTCGGCTTGGACGGCGGCGTGGTGTCGGCGGCGGCCCGTGCGCCGGACGCGGCGCGAAGGCCCGCCGCGGAGGTCGCCGAGGCGGCGTACGCCCCGCAGACGATGGTCAGCACGAGGGCGAGCAACGCGGCGGCCAGAGCGGCCGGCGAACGCGGCGTACGGAATCCCATCCGATCCCTCCATTGGTTCACGGCGGTGGCGACTGCCCACAGGGAGCCTCCGGCATTTCCGCCACCCCCGTAAAGCCGCCTTCACTCCCCGCCACCGGGCGTACTGGTCGCCCATGAACCTTTCATCGCAAACGCGGGTGACGGCCGGCCGGCGATCCCGGCGATCCGCCGCGAGCCCGCGCGGGGCGCCGGTGAGCGCCCTGGCACGCGGACCGGCCCGAGGCTCAGCCGGCGGAGCGGGCGAGCCTGCCGGCCACCGGATCGCCGCCGGGACGGCCGGGGAGTCCCCGTCCGGGGATGAAGTAGGTGATCACGGCGCCCACGAGGGACACCCCGCAGGCGATCAGCAGGGCGACCTGGAGGCCGCGCAGAGAAGGCAGCGTGTACGGGCCGGCCGCCACCAGGGTCATGTGGGCGAGCACGACGCTGGTCACCGCGCTGGACGCCGAGGTGCCGATCGAGCGCATGAGCGCGTTGAGCCCGTTGGCCGCGGCGGTCTCCGACGCGGGCACCGAGCTCATGATCAGCGCCGGCATCGCGGCGTAGGCCAGGCCGACGCCCGCGGCGATCACCGAGCCGCCGATCACGACCTCCCACGCCGAGCGCATCAGCCCCAGGGTGGCGGCGTACCCGGCGGCGATCACCAGCGTTCCGGCCATCAGGGCGACCTTCGGGCCCCACCGCCGCGACACCCGGGCGGACACCGGCGAGAGCAGCATCATCACCAGGCCGCCGGGCGCCAGGCACAGCCCCGCCTCGACGAGCGACAGCCCGAGCCCGTACCCGGTCGCCGGCGGGCTCTGCAGCAGCGTGGGCAGCACCAGCGACATCGCGAACAGCGCGAAGCCGACGACCACCGAGGCCAGGTTGGTCAGCAGGACGGGGCGGCGCGCGGTGGTGCGCAGGTCGACCAGCGGCGCGCGCAGCCGCAGCTCCATGAAGCCCCACGCCAGCAGGACGGCCACGGCGGCGGCGAACAGCCCGAGGGTGGGGACGCTCCCCCAGCCCCAGTCGCCGCCCTTGGTGATGGCCAGCAGCAGGCAGACCAGGCCCACCGTCAGGCCGATGGCGCCCGGGACGTCGAACCTGCCGGGAGCGCGCAGCGGCGACTCAGGGACGATCAGCGCGACCAGCAGCAGGTTGGCCGCCCCGACCGCGGCCGACATCCAGAACAGGGCGTGCCAGTCGGCGTGCTGGGCGATGAACGCGGCGAGCGGCAGGCCGATGGCGCCGCCGACGCCGAGGGTGGCGCTCATCAGCGCCATCGCGGACGGGAGCCGCTCGGGCGGCAGCTCGTCCCGCATGATGCTGATGCCGAGCGGGATCACGCCGATCGCGCATCCCTGGAGCAGCCGCCCGACGACCACCGGGAGCAGCGCGTCGGACAGCGCGCAGACGACGGATCCGATGACCATGAGCAGCAGGCTGGCGAGCAGAACGCGCTGCTTGCCGTACAGGTCGCCGAGCCTGCCGCTGACCGGGTTGCAGACGGCGGCGGCGAGCAGCGTGGCGGTGATGACCCACGAGGCGTTGGCCGCCGAGGTGTGCATCAGGCGCGGCAGGTCGGGGATGAGCGGCACGACGATGGTCTGCATCAGCGACACGACGATGCCGCAGGACGCGAGCACCGCCACCACGACCCTGGGCGCCCGCACCCGGACCGTCCCCGCTTCCCCGCCCCGGACGCGAGGGGAGCCCGCGCCCTCGTCGCCCCCCTGACCGGTCGCGGACCGCCGGTCGCCGGCGCCGTCTTCGGTACCCGAAGGCCCGTCCTTCGAAGCCGAACCGCTCACAGGCCGCCCCCGATCACTGATCATCCTGTTGTACGCGTAAGTACGATACCTACCCTTTGATCACGATCTGCCGTCCCCCCACGGTCAGCGGAGGAAGGCGGCGGGGACGCCGGCGTCCACGGGGACGTGCAGGCCGGTGGTGAGGGAGAGGTCGCCGCCGGTGAGGGCGAAGACCGCGGCGGCGACGTGCTCGGGAAGCACCTCGCGCTTGAGCAGGGTGCGCTGGGCGTAGTGCTCGCCGAGCTTCTCCTCCGGCACGCCGTACACCGCCGCGCGGTCGGCGCCCCAGCCGGAGGCGAAGATGCCCGAGCCCCGCACCACGCCGTCGGGGTTGACCCCGTTGACGCGGATGCCGTGCGCGCCGAGCTCGGCGGCGAGCAGGCGGACCTGGTGGGCCTGGTCGGCCTTGGCGGCGCCGTAGGCGAGGTTGTCCGGACCGGCGAAGACGGAGTTCTTGGAGGAGATGTAGACGACGTCTCCGCCCATCGCCTGGTCGATCATGACGCGCGCGGTCTCGCGGGAGATCAGGAACGAGCCCCGGGCCATGACGTCGTGCTGGAGGTCCCAGTCGGCGAGCGTGGTCGAGAGCAGCGACCGCGAGAGCGACAGGCCGGCGCTGTTGACGACCAGGTCGACCCCGCCGAACGCGAGGACCGCCGCGCGCACCGCGGCCTGGACCTGCTCCTCGGAGGTCACGTCCACCTTCACGGCGAGGGCGGCGTCGGCCGTGCCGATCTCGGCGGCGACCTTCTCGGCCGCGCCGAGGTCGCGGTCGGCGACCACGACGCACGCGCCCTCGGCGGCGAGCCGGCGGGCGGTGGCCGCCCCGATGCCGGAACCGCCGCCGGTCACCAGGGCCACGCGGGCCGCCAGCGCCCGGGGCTCCGGCAGCCGCCGGAGCTTGGCCTCCTCGAGCTCCCAGTATTCGATGCGGAACCTCTCCGCCTCTTCGATGGGCTGGTAGCCGGACAGCGCCTCGGCGCCGCGCATGACGTTGATCGCGTTGACGTAGAACTCGCCGGCGACCCGCGCCGTCCGCTTGTCCTTGCCGAAACTGAACATGCCGGCGCCGGGCACCAGCACGATCGCCGGGTCGGCGCCGCGCATCGCCGGCGAGCCGGGGACGGCGTGCCGTTCGTAGTAGGCGCGGTAGTCGTCGCGGTAGGCGGCGTGCAGCTCGCGCAGCCGGGCGGCGACCTCCGGCAGCGGCGCGTCCGGCGGCAGGTCGACGACCAGGGGCGCGACCTTGGTGCGCAGGAAGTGGTCGGGGCAGGAGGTGCCGAGCGCGGCCAGGCGGGGGTGCTCGGCCCGGGAGAGGAAGTCGAGCACCTCGGGGGCGGCGGTGTAGTGGCCCACCTGGCGGACGTCGGTGGAGCACAGGCCCCTGACCAGCGGGAACAGCGTGGCGGCCCGTTCGGCGCGTTCGCGTTCGCCGAGGCCGGGGTGGACGACCCGGCCGAACGGCTCGGGCCGGCCGTGCTCGGCGATGTACCGCTCGGCCGTGCGGATGATCTCAAGGGAGCGGGCCTGGCACTCGTCGCCGGTGTCGCCCCAGGCGGTGATGCCGTGGCCGCCGAGGATGACGCCGATGGCGCCGGGGTTGGCGTCCTTGAGCGCGGCGATGTCGAGGCCGAGCTGGAAACCCGGGCGTCGCCAGGGCACCCACAGCACGCGGTCGCCGAAGATCTCGCGGGTGTGCCGCTCGCCGTCGGCGGCGGCGGCGACGGCGATGCCGGCGTCGGGATGGAGGTGGTCGACGTGGGCGGCGTCGACGAGGCCGTGCATGGCCGTGTCGATGCTCGGCGCGGCCCCGCCCTTGCCGAAGGCGCAGTGGTCGAACGCGGCCACCATCTCGTCCTCGCGCTCGACGCCCGGGTAGACCCGGGTGAGCGAGCGGAGGGCGGAAAGGCGGAGCACCGCCAGGCCGGCCTCGGTGAGGGTGGCGAGGTCGCCGCCCGAGCCCTTCACCCACATCAGCTCGACGTCCGCGCCGGTGAGCGGGTCGGTGGCGGTGCCCTTGGCCGAGGCGTTGCCGCCGGCGTAGTTGGTGTTGCGCGGGTCGGAGCCGAGCGTGCGCGCCCTGCGCAGCAGCTCGCCGACGACGGGGTGGGTCTCCGAGGCGGTCATGGTCAGGCCCCCCATCCGGCCTGGGCGCCGCCGACGCGCTCGGCGACGATCGTGCCGGCGTATCCGGACCGCTTGTAGGCGGCCATCGGGTCGGGGTCCAGGCCGGACTCCTCGCGCACCTCGGCGAGCAGCGGGCGCACGTCGGTGTCGTAGGCGTCCATGAACACGGCGTTGGCCGCGAGCACGTCGCCCTCCGACTGGGCGGCGGCCAGCGCGTCGCCGTCGACGAGCAGCGCCTTGGCCGTGGCCTCCTGGACGTTCATCACCGACCGGATCTGGCCGGGGATCTTGGGTTCGATGTTGTGACACTGGTCGAGCATGAAGGCCGTGTGCTCGGTGTAGCCGCCGCCGCGGATGACCTCGTACATGATGCGGAACAGCTGGAAGGGGTCGGCCGCGCCGACCATCAGGTCGTCGTCGGCGTAGAAGCGGGAGTTGAAGTCGAAGCCGCCGAGCCTGCCCTCGCGCAGCAGGAACGCCACGATGAACTCGATGTTGGTGCCCGGCGCGTGGTGGCCGGTGTCCACGACGACCTGGGCCTTCGGCCCGAGCTTGGCGCAGTGGGCGTAGGCCGTGCCCCAGTCGGGGACGTCGGTGGCGTAGAAGGCGGGCTCGAACAGCTTGTACTCCAGCAGGAAGCGCTGCCCCTCGCCCAGCCGGTCGTACACCGCCGAGAGCGCCTCGGCCAGGCGGTCCTGCCGGGCGCGGAGGTCGTCCTGGCCGGGGTAGTTGATGCCGTCGGAGAACCACAGCTTGAGGGTGCCGGACCCGGTGAGGTCCATGATGCCGACGCATTCGAGCAGGTGGTCGAGGGCCTTGCGCCGCACCGCCGGGTCGGGGTTGGTGACGCTGCCCAGCATGTAGTCGTCGTCCTGGAAGACGTTGGAGTTGATCGCGCCGATGGCGACGCCGAGGTCGCGGGCGTGCCGGGAGAGGTCGGCGTAGTCGTCCACCTTGTCCCACGGGATGTGCAGGGCCACGCTCGGCGCGACGCCGGTGTACCGGTGCACCTGGGCGGCGTCGGCGAGCTTCTCGTACGGATCTCGCGGCACGCCGCGCTGGGCGAACACCTTGAACCTGGTGCCCGAGTTGCCGAACGCCCACGAGGGCGTCTCGATGCGCTGGCGGCGCAGCGCGGCCTTGACGTCCGTTGCCATCAGATTCCCCGATCAGCCGAGATGGAACACTTCGTCGAGCGTGAACATGCCTTCGTCCGGGCGCCGCCCGTCCAGAGCCTCGAAGAACGGCGCCATCTCGGCCTGCCATCGGGCGTTGACCTCGGTCTTCGCCATGGCGGCGAGGGCGGCGCCGAAATCGGGGTCTCCATCTTCAGCTCCTCACCCGCAGGACCGGGCGCACGGCCGGCGGCCCATCGTCGCCCAGGCCGGCTTGGCACGCGCGGCGAAAAACGTTTTAATGGCTTGCCGGGAAGGTACGGCCGCTCCGGCGGCGGTGTCAATGGCAGGCCGCGCCCCCCGGCGTCACGCGACCGCGTCGCACGGCCGTACCGGGCGTGGCCCTCGCATGCGATATTCGTACGAACCTGGCGCGCCGGCCCGGCACGTTTCGATCAACGCCGACCACTTGGAGGTCCGGATGCCGACGGGGAGCGCCGGGGGCTCGGTGAACATCAAGGAGGTCGCCGCGCAGGCGGGAGTCTCCCCCGGCACGGTGTCCAACGTCCTCAACCGCCCGCACAAGGTCGCGGCCGAAACCCGTTCCCGGGTCGAGCAGGTCATCCGCGAGCTGGGCTTCGTGCGCCACGGGTCGGCCTCGACGCTGCGCGCCGGTCACAGCCGCACCATCGGCCTGTCGGTGATCGACATCGGCAACCCGTTCTTCACCGACGTCGCAGCCGGGGTCGAGGAGGCCGCGAGCGAGCTGGGCTACGCCGTGATCCTCGGCAACTCCTCGGGCGACCGGGTCAAGGAGGAACGCAACCTGCGGGTCTTCGCCGAGCAGCGCGTGCGCGGCCTGCTGATCACCCCCTCCGACGACGATCCGGCCCGGCTGGACGTCGTCCGCGACCGGGGCATCAGCGTCGTGCTGGTCGACCATCCGGCCCACCGCCTCGACCAGTGCTCGGTCGCGGTCGACGACATCGCCGGCGGCCTGACCGCCACCGGCCACCTCCTTGCGGGCGGCGCCACCCGGCTGGCGTACGTCACCGGCCCGCTCACCATGCGCCAGTGCCTGGACCGCAGGCGCGGCGCCGAGCAGGCGGTGGCGGCCGCCGGCCTCGACCCCGCGACCACGCTGGAGGTCGTCGAAGTGCCCGTGATGAACGCGCGGGCGGGGCAGCGGGCGGGCGAGCGGCTCGCCTCCGCCGGCCGCCTGCCCGACGCGATCTTCTGCGCGAACGACCTCCTCGCCCTCGGCCTGCTGCGGGCCCTGCTGCAGGCGGGCGTCCGGGTGCCCGGGGACGTCGCCCTCATCGGCTACGACGACATCGACTTCGCGGCGGCGTCCGCGGTGTCGCTCAGCTCGATCCGCCAGCCGACCCACAAGCTGGGCCGCATCGCCACCGAGCTCCTCCTCGACGAGTGCGACGACCCGGAGAGCCATGCCCACCAGCAGATCACGTTCCAGCCCGAGCTCGTCGTCCGCGAGTCCACCCGCCGTGCCTGAGACCGCGGCGGCCCCTCCGGCCGCACCCACCACCACGCCCTCCCCCGCCCGCACCGCCGAGCCCACCTCCGAGCCCGCCCTCGGCCGCGCAGCCGGGCTCGCGGCCGCCTCCCTTCCTGTGGCGTCCGGCGCGGAACGTGACGAGGGCGTCGTCGCGGCCGTCGACCTCGGGGCCGCAAGCGGCAGGGTGATGACGGCCCGCGTCCACGCCGGCGGGGTCGAGCTGCGCGAGGTCCACCGCTTCCCCAACCGGCCGGTCCGCGCCGGAGACACCCTCTACTGGGACATCCTGGCCCTCTACCAGGGCGTCCTCGACGGCCTGCGCAAGGCGGGGCCGGTCGACTCCATCGGCATCGACGCCTGGGCGGTCGACTACGGGCTGCTCGACCCGGCCGGGCGGCTGCTCGGCAATCCGGTGCACTACCGCGACGAGCGCACCGCCGGGGTCATGGAGCGCGTGACGGCCGAGGTCGGCGCCGCGTCGCTGTACGAGGTGAGCGGCCTGCAGTTCCTGCCGTTCAACACGATCTACCAGCTGCTCGCCGACCGCGCGGCCCTCGACCGCGCCGGCACGCTGCTCATGATCCCCGACCTGCTGACCTACTGGCTGACCGGCTCGGCCGGCGCCGAGACCACCAACGCCTCGACCACCGGCCTGTACGACGTCCGCGCGGGCGACTGGGCGTGGCCGCTCATGCGCCGCCTCGGCATCCCCGAGGGCCTCTTCCCGCCTCTGCGCCCGCCCGGCGCCCCGGCCGGCCTCCTGCGCCCCGGCGTCATGGCCGAGATCGGCGCCGCCTCCACCGCCGGCGCCCGGCAGGACGCGGCGGGCGGCGGCCCCGCGGCGGGCGTGCCGGTGATCGCGGTCGCCTCCCACGACACCGCCTCGGCGGTCGCCGCCGTGCCGGCCGCCGGCCCGCACTTCGCCTACGTCTCCTCGGGCACCTGGTCGCTGGTCGGCGTCGAGCTGCCCGCCCCCGTGCTCACCGAGCAGAGCCGCGAGGCGAACTTCACCAACGAGGGCGGCCTCGACGGCACCACGCGCTACCTGCGCAACGTCACGGGGCTGTGGATCCTCCAAGAGTGCCTGCGCGCCTGGGGCGAGACCGACCTGCCGTCGCTGCTGGCCGCCGCCGCGCGGGCGCGCCCGTTCGCCTCGCTGATCGACCCCGACGACCCCGTCTTCCTGCCCCCGGGCGACATGCCTGCGCGCATCGCCGCCTACTGCGAGCGCACCGGCCAGCCCTCTCCCGCCGGTCCGGCCGAGACGGCGCGGTGCGTCCTTGAGAGCCTCGCCCTCGCCTACCGCCGCGCCCTCGCCGACGCCGTGCGTCTCAGCGGCCACGACGTCGAGACGGTCCACGTCGTGGGCGGCGGGGCCCGCAACGCTCTGCTGTGCCAGATGACCGCCGACGCGACGGGCCTTCCGGTGCGGGCGGGCCCGGTGGAGGCCGCGGCGCTCGGCAACGCGCTGGTCCAGGCGCGCGCCCGCGGGCTGGTCTCCGACATCCGCGAGCTGGTGCGGCGCAGCGAGCCGATCATCCTCTACGAGCCGGGGGACGACGCCGCGTCCTGGCAGGCCGCCGCCGGCCGCCTGGCCGGCCACCGGCGGGCCGCCCATGGCCGGTGAGCCGCCGCGAGACCACTGATCATCACACCACACCGCCGGAACGCCACGAGGCGTCGGCGGACATCGCACCAAGGAGGAACCGTCGTGCTGTCATGGGGTATCGCCGCCACGGGCGGAATCGCGCGCACCGTCGGGCGGGTGATCGCGGCCGAGCCCGGCATGCGGGTCGCCGCCGTCGGCTCGCGCGACCTGGGCCGGGCGTCCGGGCTCGCCGCCGAGCTGGACGCGCCGCGCGCGTACGGCTCCCACGCCGAGCTGGTCGCAGACCCCGAGGTCGACGTCGTGTACATCGCGACGCCGCACTCCCACCACCTGCCGGTGGCCGAGCTGGCCATCGCCGCCGGGAAGGCCGTGCTGTGCGAGAAGCCGCTGGCGCTGACCGCCGCCGAGGCCGAGCGCATGGTCAAACTCGCCCGCGAGGCGGGGGTCTTCCTGATGGAGGCCATGTGGATGCGGTTCAACCCGCTCGTGCGGCGACTGCACGGCCTGGTCCGCGACGGCTCCTTCGGCCCGCTGCGGTCGGTGGCCGCGTCGTTCGGATTCCCGCTGCCCTATGACCCGGCCCACCGCCTGTGGGATCCCGCCCTCGGCGGCGGGGCCCTGCTCGACCTCGGCATCTACCCGCTGGGGCTGGCGCAGTTGCTGCTGGGCGAGCCCGACGCCATGGCCGCCACCGGTTCCCTGTCGCCCGGCGGGGTCGACGCCGAGGCGGGGCTGCTGCTGTCCTACCCCGGCGGCGCGCGGGCGCTGCTGGACACCTCGCTGCTCAGCCCGCTGTCCAACGCGGCCACGGTGACCGGCACGGCGATGCGCGCCGAGCTGGACGCCCCGTTCTACGCCACGCGGCGCATGGTGCTGCACCGTCCGTCGGGCGAGCCCGAGGAGCACGTCATCGCCGAGGCCGACAACGGGTACGCCGGCGAGATCCGCGAGGTCCGCGACGCGCTCGCCGAGGGGCTCACCGAGAGCGCGATCATGCCGCTGGACGACACCCTCGCCATGGCCCGCCTCCTCGACCAGGCCCGCGAGCACGTCGCCCGAGCCCTGTCCCCCTCCCCGTCCTCTCCCGACGTGGCCGCCGAGGTTCGTTGATCAAGCGGGAGGCAGGGCCGAGACTGATCGGGTGAGGCCCTGCATCCGCGCCGAGGTCCGTGTCGACGGTGTCGTCCAGGGGGTGGGGTTCCGCCCTTTCGTCCACCGGCTCGCCACGGATCTCGGCGTGCGCGGGCTCGTCGGCAACGACGAGCGCGGCGTGTTCATCGAGGTGGAGGGCGCCTCGGGCGCCGTCGCGGCGTTCGTGCGCGCGGTGCGCGACCGGCCGCCCCCGCTCGCGGTGGTCGACCGGGTCACCTCGCGGGAGATCCCGGCCACCGGCGAGCCCGGGTTTCGCATCGTGCCGAGCACCGGCGCGGGGCGGGGCCGCGCCCTGATCTCCGCCGACGTCGCCACCTGCGACGACTGCCTGCGCGAGCTGTCGGACCCCGCCGACCGCAGGTACGGCTACCCGTTCATCAACTGCACCGCGTGCGGGCCCCGGTTCACGATCGTGCTGTCCTCGCCGTACGACCGCGCGGGCACCACGATGGCGTCCTTCCCCATGTGCGGGGCGTGCGCGCGGGAGTACCACGACCCGGCGAGCCGGCGCTTCCACGCCCAGCCGGTGTGCTGCCCGGCGTGCGGCCCGCGCCTGCGGCTGGCCGGCGCGTCCCTGCGCGAGCTCCCCGGCGACCCGCTGGCGGGGGCGGCGGCCCTGCTGCGCCGCGGGCGCGTCCTCGCCGTCAAGGGCATCGGCGGGTACCACCTGGCGGCGCGGGCCCGCGACGAGCGGGCGGTGTCGGCGCTGCGCGCGCGCAAGCACCGCGAGGACCGGCCGTTCGCCCTCATGGCGGCCGACCTGGCCGCGGCGCGGCGGCTGTGCGACGTCGGCCCTGCGGAGGAGCGGCTGCTCACCGGCAGGGCGCGGCCGATCGTGCTGCTGGGCCGCCGGGCGGACGCCGAGATCGCCCCCGGGGTCGCGCCGGGCGCGCGGTCGCTCGGCGTCATGCTCCCTTACTCGCCGCTGCACCACCTGCTGCTGCGGCTCTTCGCCGAGCCGATCGTGCTGACCAGCGGCAACCTGTCCGACGAGCCGATCGCCTACACCGACGAGGCGGCGTTCGAGCGCCTTCGCGGGGTCGCCGACGCCTTCCTGACCCACGACCGGCCGATCCACACGCGCACGGACGACTCGGTGGTGCGGGTGTTCCGCGGCCGGGAGCTGCCGATCCGCCGGTCCCGGGGCCATGTCCCCTTCCCGCTGCCGCTGGCCCGCGGCCCGCGGCGGCCGGTCCTCGGGTGCGGCGCCGAGCTGAAGCACACCTTCTGCCTGGCCGAGGGGGACCGGGCGTTCGTGTCGCACCACATCGGCGACCTCGCGAACTACGAGACCCTGAGGTCGTTCACCGAGGGGGTGCGCCACTTCGAGCGGCTGTTCGGCGTCCGCCCCGAGGTGGTGGCGCACGACCTGCACCCGGAGTACCTGTCGACGAAGTACGCGCTGGAACGCGAGGACGCCGAGCTCGTGGGCGTCCAGCACCACCACGCGCACATCGCCTCGTGCCTGGCCGACAACGGCGCAGAGGGGCCGGTGATCGGCGTCGCGTTCGACGGGCTCGGATACGGCCTGGACGGCACGCTGTGGGGCGGGGAGTTCCTGGTCGCCTGCCTCGGCGGGTTCCGGCGGGCCGGTCACCTGGCGCCGGTGCCGATGCCCGGCGGCGCGGCGGCGATCCGCCAGCCGTGGCGGATGGCCGCCGCCTACCTCGGCGACGGGACGCCCGGCGCGGCCGGGGTCGCCGGGCGCAACGCGGCCCGGTGGGAGGCGGTGGTCGCCATGGCCGCGCGCGGGGTGAGCGCGCCGCCGACGTCCAGCGCGGGGCGCCTGTTCGACGCCGTGGCCGCGATCGTCATCGGAAGGGACACGGTGTCCTACGAGGGGCAGGCCGCCGTCGAGCTGGAGCGGATCGCCGACCCTGCCGAACTCCGCGCCTACCCCTGCCGTCTCCTCGACGCCCTCTCCCCGCCGGACGGCCCGCTCATCGCGGCCCCCGTCCCGCTCCCGGGCGCGCGTCCCGGCGTCCCCGATCTTGCGAGGGTCCCCGACCTTGCGGACGTCCCCGATCTTCCAGGGGTTCCCGATCCTCTGCGAATCCCCCATCTTCCGGGGGGCGGATTCGCCGCGGCGGGACGTGACCTGGTCGAGGCGGCGGCGGCCGACGTCCGGGCCGGGGTGGCGGCGCCGCTGGTCTCGGCCCGCTTCCACAACGGCGTGGCCCGCCTGATCCTGGACGGCTGCCTGCGGGTGCGCGAGGGCACCGGCCTTGGGACGGTGGCGCTGTCGGGCGGGGTGTTCCAGAACCTGTTCCTGCTGGAACGGGCGTGCGTCCTGCTGGAGGACCACGGGTTCACGGTGCTGCTGCACCGCCGGGTCCCGCCCAACGACGGCGGCATCAGCCTCGGCCAGGTGGCGGTGGCCGCCGCCAGGTTGCGGCACGCCGGCGACGCCTGACCGCCGGCGGGGCGAGGCCGAAGTCGCCTTGGCCGGGCACAGCGAGGGAGACCGCCGGCCCTCAGCCGGCGGAGGTGGGGCCGGCCTTCTTGGCGGCGCGGGCCATCTCGACCTTGGCGCTGGCGGCGTACTTGTCGACGTACTCCTGACCGGACAGCTCCATGAGCGCGTACATGATCTCGTCGGTGACCGCGCGCAGGACCAGGCGGTCCTCCTCCATGCCGTAGTAGCGGGAGAAGTCCAGCGGCTTGCCGTACTTGACGCCGGGCCGGATGCCGAACTTGGGCAGGGGATGGCCGGGGGGCATCATCTCGAAGGTGTTGATCATCGCCCAGGGGATCACCGGCACCCGCGACTCCAGCGCCAGGCGGGCCACGCCGGTCTTGCCCTTGTAGAGACGGCCGTCGGGCGAGCGGGTGCCCTCGGGGTAGATGCCGAGGATGTGGCCCTCGTTCAGGACGCGCAGGCCGGTGCGCAGCGCGGCCTCGCTGGCCTTGCCGCCGGAGCGGTCGATGGGCACCGTGCCGACCCCGGTGAAGAACGCCCGGCTCATCAGCCCCTTCAGGCCGCTCCCGGTGAAGTACTCGGCCTTGCCGAGCGAGATGACCTTGCGGGGCAGCGGCAGCGCGCCGAAGAAGTGGTCGGCGAACGACAGATGGTTGCCGGCGAGGATGACCGGGCCTTCCTTGGGGACGTGCTCGGTGCCCTCGGACCAGGGACGGAACACCAGATGAAGGAACGGGCCGATAATGGCCTTCACCACCCAGTAGAACACTCGGGTACCCCTTCTCCGGCTCACGCGGTCGTACGCGCCTTGCGTTGAAGGCGTCGCGTCATCTTCGCACGCCCGCGGCGTACCACCTACACCTCGCCGTCCCCCTCCGCGACACCCAGGCTCGCGGACCTCGCGGGAGGGCCCCGAACATGCGACGATCAGGCGAGCCGCATCACGAGAGGAACCATCATGCCGCTCATGCCCGGTTCCGAGCCATATCAGCACGACGGTGGTCAGGTCGGGGTGCTGCTCTGCCACGGTTTCACCGGAACGCCGCAGTCGCTGCGCCCCTGGGCGAATCACCTGGCGGCGGCCGGTCTGACCGTCTCGCTGCCCCGGCTTCCCGGGCACGGGACGACCTGGCAGGAGATGAACCGCACGCGGTGGGAAGACTGGTACGCCGAGTTCGAGAACGCCTTCGAGAACCTCAGGGGCCGCTGCCAGGAGGTGTTCGTCATGGGCCTGTCCCTCGGCGGGTGCATGGCGCTGAGGCTGGCGGAGGTCCACGGCCCGGCGGTGCGGGGCGTGGTGGTGGTGAACCCCTCCATCGTCAACGACGTCCCCTTGATGAAACTCGCCCCGGTGCTCAAACTCGTGGTGGCCTCGGTCGCCGGGGTCGCCAACGACATCAAGCGCGAGGGGGTGACCGAGGTCGGCTACACCCGCACGCCGGTCAGGGCCGCCGCGACGCTGCCCCGGCTCTGGTCGCTGGTGCAGTCGGAGCTCGGCCGCGTCACCCAGCCCGTTCTCGTCTACCACAGCCCGGAGGACCACGTGGTGAAGCCGGCGAGCGTCGAGTTGCTGCGCAAGGTTCTCGGCGACAACCTCACCGTGCGCGAGTGCCTGAACAGTTACCACGTCGCGACGCTGGACAACGATGCCCCCGAGATATTCGAGGGGAGCCTGGACTTCATCAAGGCTCACGCGTCGGTACCCTTGCAGAGAGACTGATCCGGCCTCCGGTCCCGGCCCGCGTGAGGCGGCGAGCACGCGGCGGCGGCCCCGAGCGAGCGATCCAGGAGCATTCACCGAGCAACGGTCAGCAGCACGAGCCATCCAGCGAGCGCACCCATGAGCATAGGAACGAATCGAAGTGACCGGTGACGCCACAGAGCGATGAGGACGAGGTCTGGCGTCAGATCGTCGCCTCCTTCAACGAGACCGCCGAACCGACCTCGGGCGCGCAGCCGTGGCCCGATCGTGAGAACGTCCCCGCCGACGACGCCCCCCAGGCGGTGAAGGCCGACGTCCCCGCGGAGACCCGTGAGCGTGAGGACGAGAGAGACGACGTCGTGCCGGATGACGACGACGGCGACCACTACGTTCCGCCTCCCCCGCCTCCGCTGCCGAAGATGGACACCGGCACCAAGATCGCCTGGCTGGCGCTGTTCGGCGGCCCGGCCTATCTGCTGCTCGCCGCGCTGCTGTCGTGGCCGATGGACGGCTGGATCATCTTCGCCGCCATCGCCGCGTTCATCGGGGGCTTCGTGGCGCTGATCGTGCACATGGGGGACGGCTCGCCCCCCGACTCCGGCTGGGACGACGGCGCGGTCATCTGACCCTCCGGCCGCCCGTGGCGCCGCGCGGCATCTGATCGCCGCGCGGCCGACCGGGCGCCGCACCGCACCGCGCGGCCGGCCGGAACCGCGCCGCGCGGCCGGCGGTCACCGTGCCGCGGGAGAGCCGTCACCGTCGGTCCCGATCGTCGCGGCGGCGTCGGCCTTGACGGTCTTCGGCTGGAAGCGCTCGATCACGTCGGTGTAGTGGTCGTCCGCGTCCACGACGTGCCCGACGGCCAGGGTCAGGTCGCCGACGTGGGCGACCGATTGCAGGCGCATCGTGCGCGGCCGGGCCGAGCCCTCTCCGCGGACCGCCCGCCAGCCGGACGCGCCGCCGCGCAGCAGATACGCCTCGCCCGGATGGCCGGCGTCGAACCCCGACACCCAGAAGTGGCCCTTGCCGTCGCCGGTCACGCCGTACAGCTCGGCGTACCGGTCGGGAAGCTGCGCCCGCCGCCAGCGCTTGCCGTTCCACTCGAGGAGCAGCGGGGAGATCTTGCCGTCGTCGTGGTAGACGCCGCCCACGGCGACCGCCTTCTTCGGCCCGTCCATGGAGACGTCGCGCAGGTAGCCGCCGGGGATGGAAGGCGCCGTCACGGTCTTCCACGCGTTCCCCGACAGCCGCATGATCAGCGGCTGGGACGCGCCGTCCCCGACCGCCCAGCCGTCCCCCTTGCGCGTCAGGGCGACGCCGTACAGCATGCCCTTGGCCTTGCCCTTGACGGCGGTCCAGCCCTTGGCGGTGGCGGTGGCGATCAGCGTGTCCCCGCCGCGCCCGCCGACGGCGACCATGCGGCCGGGGACGGCGTCGATGCCGCCGAGCCAGTCGCCGCTGCCGAGCTGCGGCACGCTCACGCGGTCGAACGCCGAGCCGTCGCCGCGCACGACATAGGGCAGGCCGTCGTGGCCCTCGCCGACGGCCCAGATGTCGCGCGGCGAGGCGGCGGCGACCGACCGCAGATGCCCGGCGCTGGAGGCGTCGTTGCGGATGCCCACCTCGGTCCAGCCCGTGCCGTCCCAGTGGGTGATGACGCCGCGGTTCTGCCAGGCCTCCCAGACGTCCTCCTGGCCGACGGCCCAGACGTCGGTCTTCGACAGCCCCACCACGTCCGACAGGGAGCCGTCGGCCTGCAACCGCGCGGTCGCCGACTCCTGGAACAGGCCGGTCGGCCCGCGCTCGGCGGCATGCGGGCGGGGCGGTTCGGCGTGCGCGTGCGCCGCGGGCGTGGTGCGGAGGAGCGCACCGGTCAGCACTCCGGTCAGCAGCACGCACAACGGCAACGCACGCCGCGACAGGCGGCGGGACATGACCAAATCGTACGTGTCCCGCCATCCCGTGCGCGGAAGCTGTCCCAGTGTTGACCAAACGGTCACCTGAACACAGTCTGCCGGTCGCCGTGAGGGAACCTGCCGCCTCCGCGCGCCCCGCCGTGCCGCGGGCACGCCCCGGTCACCCGGCCGGCGGCGCGCCGCCCGGCGGGGCCGGGACGAGTTCGGCCAGGACGGGCAGGTGGTCGGTGGCCGCCTCGAGATCGGCGGCGACGGCGTCCACGCCGCCGCACGACCGCACGGCGAGACCGGGGGCGGCGAACACGACGTCCAGGCGCTTTCCCGGCCTCCTGGCGGTGAAGGTGAGCCCGTCGCCGCGAGGGGCGAGCGGGTAGCAGTCGGCGAGCGTGCGGGTGAGGTAGTTCCAGGTGGGGCCGCCGGGCGGTTCGTTGACGTCTCCCGCCAGCACCAGCGGCGCGCCGAAGCGGCGGGCCGCCGCCTGGGCGAGGTCCATGATCTCCACCGCGTGGCACAGGCGGGCGGCGGCGAGCAGGTCCAGGTGGACGGAGGCGACGGTGACCGCCACGCCGCCGCGTTCGACCACGGCGATGGCGACGCCGCGCCGTTCGAGCCCCGCGAACGGCCGCAGCAGGTGGCCCTCGGCGTGGACGGCCCGGGTGCCGGGGCCGGCCAGCACCGCGACGCCGCCCCAGCGCCGTCCGGCGACGACGCGCAGGCCGGCGGCGCGGGCGAGCCGTGCCCGCTTGCGCCGCCACCCCATCAGCCTCGGGGCTTCCTGGACGCACAGCACGTCCGGCGCCATGGCTCTGATGACCCGCGCCAGCGCGGCGTTGTCGTCGTACATGGAGCGCACGTTGTAGGTGCCGACGCGGATCACCATGGAGCGCGGACGCCTCCGGGAGGTCGAGCGGACGGACAGGACGGGACGCCCGGCCGCGACGGGCGACCGGGATCCACTCAAGGGCCCCCCGGCCGCGGGCGACCGGGGTCCGGTCAAGGACGCCCCGGCCGCGGCGGGCGACCAGGGTCCGCTCAAGAGCGCTCCGGCCGCGTCAGGCGGCCAGGGCCGGCGGGGCGCCCGGCCGCGGGAGGCGGCCGGGCGGGCGGTCAGGGGTGGCGGGCGAGGTCGGCCGCGCCGACCAGGCCGGCGGAGGCCCCGAGTTCCGCGGGCCGGATGTCGGCGTGCGGGCGGTGATCGCGGCCGGTCAGCGCTCGCAGGAACGCCACGCGGGCGTGGTCGATCCACAGGTCGGCGGCGCGCGAGACGCCACCGCCGAGGATGAACCGGCCCGGGTCCAGGGTGGCCGCGAGGTCGGCCATGCCCTGGCCGAGCCACTCGGCCATGGTCGCGAACGCCGTGAGCGCCGCCTCGTCGCCGTCCCTGGCGGCCTGCGTGACGTGCTTGCCCTCGATGCCGGACGCCGACCCGCCGGCGAGCGCGAGCAGCCGGGCGGCCCTGCCGGGCTCGGCCTCGGCGAGCAGGCGGGCCTCGTGCACCAGGGCGTTGCCGCTGGCGTACTGCTCCCAGCAGCCGAGGTTGCCGCAGCCGCACGGCCGGCCCTCGGGGACGACCTGCATGTGCCCCATCTCGGCGCCCATGCCCCACCTGCCGCGATACAGGATGCCGCCGAACACCAGGCCGCCGCCGATGCCGGTGCCGACGGTCACGCACACCACGTGGCTCTCGCCGCGCCCCGCCCCGAAGCGGTACTCGCCCCAGGCCATCGCGTTGGCGTCGTTCTCCACCACGACGGGCAGGCTGACCCGCTCGGCGACGGCCTTCTGCAAAGGCTCCTCGCGCCACGCGAGGTTCGGGGCGAACCGGACGATCGACCTGGTCTCGTCGACGAACCCCGCCGCTCCGAGCCCGACGGCCTCGACGTCGTGGCGGCCGGCGAGTTCGAGCACCGCCTCGGCGATCGTCTCGGCCACCTTGTCGGGGTCGTCGGCGGGCGTGGGCCGCAGGAGGTTCTCCACGATGTGGCCATCCTCGTCCACGACCCCGGCGGCGATCTTCGTGCCACCGACGTCAACGCCGATCGTCAGCGCCATTTCTCATCCCTTCACCTCAGCCCAGGTCGATGTGCTGCACCCGGGTGTCCGTGTCGCCGGCCCCCCTCGGCGTGGCCGGTCGCGACACGGAGTCCACCGCCTGGCGGAACGCGGCGAGCAGCTCCCCGCCCGCGGTGATCAGATGGTCGGTGACGTCTCCGCCGGCGTCGCGCCTGGCGGCCTTGAGCCGGCAGACGGGGCAGGCGCGGCAGATGTACTCATCGCCGTCGTGCCCGGACACCGCCTCGGCCCACACGTCACCCGACGAGCGGCTCGCACCGCCGCCGAAGGCCTGCCCGAACCCTTGGCCGAGACCGGCCACCGAGCCCTTGACCAGGCCTTTGCCGACCTCGCGGCCGACCCGCTGCTGCAGGGCGTCGAAAAGCCTGCGCGCCTCGTCGGCGACCGAGCCCAGGGCGTCGGAGTTCTCACCGCGCGCGTCGCGGGGCTCCTCGCCCGGGCCGCTCTCGCGCCGCCGGAACCACTCGTCGCGGGTGGCGGCGCGCTGCTCGCTCTCGCGCTGCCGCTCGCGCTGCTTGAACCATTCGTCCCGCGGCAGGGCAGGCGAACCGGCGTCCCCGTCCTGCGCCGGACGCGGCCGGTCGGCGTCGTTCTCGTGCGCGGCGGCTCGCGGCTCGTCCACGCCGTTCACGCGTGCCTGCGCGGCCTCCTCGGGACGCGGCGCGCCGCCGTCATGGTCGCGGTCGTTCATCTCAGTCATCGGGCCCTCCTGCCTCGAACCGTACCCGGAGGCGGCCGTCGCGGAGCACGGCGTCGCTGACGGATCTGCGGGAGAGCGCCGCCGGCAGGGCGAGGACCCGGCGGTAGGAGCCCGCGGTGACGATCAGTTCGTCGCCCTTGCGGGCCAGATCGACCTCGGACCTGTCGGCGAGGGGCAGGGCCAGGGTGAGCTCGTGGACCTCGCCCTCGGACCGGATGGCCAGCGGCGGCTCGCCGGAGGGGCGCGCGAACGGGTCGGCCCCGGCGTACAGCCGCTCGGCCAGCGCGGACAGCGCCTCGGCGCCGACCGGCTCGGCGGGCAGGTAGGGGACGTTGTGGACGGGGAGCGGGGCGAAGGACTCGCCGACCGCCACCAGGTGGCGCGCCTGGGCCGCGACCCAGCCCCGCCGCCAGTCGTCGCCTCCCTCCTCGGGGAACACCCGGTTGGCGACGACGCCGTCGACGCGGTAGCCGTACAGGCTGAGGGAGGTGAACGTGCGCCGGGCCTCGGCGACGACGACCGCCTCGGGGGTCAGCACGAGGCGGACGGAGGCGTTCTCGCCGGTCAGCAGCTCGCGCACCTCCATGAGGCCCGCGTGCAGCCGTTCGCCCGCGCTCACGACGGCGTCCTCGGGCAGGTTCAGCCGGGCGACGTGCCGGACGACCGGCGCCAGGGCGCGCAGCAGCCTGCGCCCGGCCGGGAGCAGGCGGTTGACGTGCCAGTCGAGGGCCTCGGGCAGGGCCAGCAGCCGCAGGGTCTCGGCGGTGGGCGCGCAGTCGACGACGATCACGTCCCACCGGCCGGCGCGCACCTGGTCGCACAGCTCAAGCAGGGCGATGACCTCCTCGGCGCCGGGCAGCACCGTGAGCTCCTCGGAGGTGACCCCGTCCAGGCCGAGTTCCGCGAGCAGGCCCCTGGCGTACTCGCGCAGCTCGCCCCAGTGGCGCTCCAGCGCCCGCTGGGTGTCGACCTGCTGCAGGTAGAGGCCGGGGGCGACCTGCGACGGCTCGCCCGCGCCCGGTACGCCGAGCGCGTCGGCGAGGGAGTGGGCGGTGTCGGTGGAGACCACGAGCGTCTTGTGGCCACGGCGGGCGGCGAGCGTGGCGGTGGCCGCGGCGACGGTGGTCTTGCCCACTCCCCCCTTTCCCGTGAAGAGCAGGATGCGCGGGGCCTCTGTGCTCATCGGCCCTCGACGCGCTTCTTCAGGCCCTTCAGCGCGGTGTCGACGATGACCTTCTCGGCCTTGCGCTTCACCATGCCGATCATCGGCACCTTCAGGTCGACGGCGAGCTCGTAGGTCACCACGGTCTGGCCGCCGGCGCTCGCGAGGCGGTAGCTGCCGGTGAGCGCCGACAGCATCTTGCCGGACTCCGCCATCTCCCAGTCGATCGTCTCGTCGCCGTGCCAGCGGTAGCCGAGGGTGTACTCGTCGGTGATCACGCCCGCGTCGAGGACGAACCGGACGGTACGCGGGCGGCCGTCCTCTCCCACGGAGAGGACCTCGGCGGACTTCACCTGACCGGCCCACTCGGGGTAGGCGGGGAAGTCGGCGATGACGGCCGCGATCGCCGACGGGTCGGCGCCGATCGTGATGCTGGAGGTGGTGCGATCAGCCATGGGCTTACCGTACTCGTTCGCCGTTCCCCCGCGAACGTCCGAGGAGGTGATCTTCGCGGGCGGCGTGGAGAGCGTTCGCGGACGGGCGGCTCGCGGGGCGAGGGATCGGCCCGGGGCGGCCACGCGCCCGGCGGCTCACAGGTCGAGGGCGAAGGGGCGGCCGCGCCCGCGGAAGTGGCCGACGTTGACGCATTCGGTGCGGCCGATGCGCATGCGGGCGGCCAGCGGCTGGTGGACGTGCCCGAACAGCGCGTACCGGGGCTGGGTGGCCTTGATCGCCTCCAGCGTGGCCTCGCTCCCCCGCTCGAAGCGGCGCGCCACCACGTCGTACAGCAGGTCAGGCACGGCGGGCGGGATGTGGCAGCACAGCACGTCGACCGGACCGACCGCCTCGACCTTGCGGGCGAACTCCTCGTCGTCGATCTCGTTGGGGGTGCGGTAGGGCGTGCGCAGGCCGCCCCCGACGAACCCGAAGGTGAGCCCGCCGATCTCGGCGGTCTGGCCGTCGAGCACGTGGTGGCCGTCCCTGACGTAGTCGCCCCAATAGCGGGGCAGGTCGACGTTGCCGTAGGTGAGGTAGGCGGGCGTCGGCATGGCGGCGAAGATGCGGGCGTACTGGTCGCGGACGGCGCGCTCGATGTGCTCGCGCGGCTCGCCGCCGAGGGCCTCCCACAGGCGCGCGGACATGTCGCGCGCCTCCTCGAAGCGGCCGGCGGCGCGCAGCGCGATGAACTCGGTGGCCCGCTCGCGGCCGAACAATTCGGGGAAGATGCCCTGCGAGTGGTCGGCGTAGTCGACGAAAAGGAGCAGATCGCCGAGGCAGACCAGCGCGTCGGCGCCGTCGGCGGCACGGGCGAGGGCGTCGGCGCGCCCGTGGACGTCGCTGACGACATGAACCCGCATGGCGAACATCGTAAACCGGGCAATGCCCGCCTGAGGCTCGTGCGCGAAGGGCCGCCGCGGGACGACACGGTAATCGGCCCTCGCGGGCACGCCTCGCCGCAGGATGACCCTGATAGCGTGGATTCGCCGTTCGAGTTCGCTGTCTACCGGACCATCGGCCCGACGCGATAGCGTCCAGGCGACCATGGGGTGAAGACAGCCTCCGGGCATGCGTTCGAAGGAGTGACCGTGCGCGAGTACAGCGTTCCCGTGCTGGTGGACGTCCCGCTGTCGGCCAACTGCGCCGACATCGTGTTCGAGCGCGGCGAACAGGCCCCGGGCACGGTGCTGATCAGCCGCAAGATCGGCGACTCGTGGACGCCGGTCACCGCCGCCGAGTTCCGCGACCAGGTCGCCGGTGTGGCCAAGGGGCTCATCGACGCCGGCGTCGAGCCGGGCGACCGGGTGGCGCTGATGTCGCGCACCCGTTACGAGTGGACGGTCGTCGACTACGCCATCTGGGCCGCGGGCGCGGTCAGCGTGCCGATCTACGAGACCTCCTCCCCCGACCAGGTGCACTGGATCCTCACCGACAGCGGCGCCGAGGTCGTGGTCGTCGAGTCCGAGGCGCACGAGCGCACGGTCGTCCAGGCGATGGAGGAGGAGGCCGGCAAGCCGGCCCTGTGGTGCATCGACGCCGGCGGGCTGAGCGAGCTCACCGCGAGCGGCGCCGACGTCGCCGACGAGACGCTCAAAGAGCGCCGTCTGGCCCGCGGCGGGCTCGACCTGGCCACCCTCATCTACACCTCCGGCACGACCGGGCGTCCCAAGGGCTGCCGCCTCACCCACGACAACCTGCTGTTCACCGCGCGGAACGTGGCCAGGGGCCCGCTGGAGGAGCTCTTCGAGGTGGAGGGCCGCGCCGCGCTGCTGTTCCTGCCGCTGGCCCACAGCCTCGCCCGCATCATCGAGATCGTCCTGATCGAGACGGCGACCGTCATCGCCCACACCCCGAACATGAAGAACGTCGCGCCCGACCTGCAGGAGTTCAAGCCGACCTTCCTGCTGGGCGTCCCGCGGGTGTTCGAGAAGGTCTACAACGCCGCCGAGCAGAAGGCCTCGGCGAGCGGCTCGCTCACCGGCAAGATCTTCCACCGCGCCGTGGACGTCGCGGTGGCGTGGAGCCGCGCCGAGAGCTCCGGCGGGGCGGGCGCGGGCCTGCGGCTTCAGCGGGCCCTGTTCGACCGGCTGGTGTACGCCAAGCTGCGCGCCGCCACCGGCGGGAGCCTCACCGCGGCCGTGTGCGGCGGCTCGGCCCTGGGCGAGCGGCTCAGCCACTTCTTCAAGGGCGCGGGCATCGAGATCTTCGAGGGGTACGGGCTGACCGAGACCTCGGCCCCCTCGGCGGTCAACATCCCCGGCGCCAACAAGATCGGCACCGTCGGCAAGCCGTTCCCCGGCGTGACGCTCGCCGTGGCCGACGACGGCGAGGTGCTGGTCAAGGGCCGCCACGTCTTCGACGGCTACTGGAACAACCCCGAGGCCACCGCCGAGGCCATCGACGAGGACGGCTGGTTCCACACCGGCGACGTCGGCTCGCTGGACGCCGACGGCTACCTGCGCATCACCGGCAGGAAGAAGGAGATCATCGTCACCGCCGGGGGCAAGAACGTCGCCCCGGCCCCCATGGAAGACCGCATCCGCGCCCACCCGCTGGTCAGCCAGGCCATGGTGCTCGGCGACGACCGGCCCTTCATCGCGGCGCTGGTGACGCTGGACCCCGACGCCCTGGAGCAGTGGAAGCAGGCCAACGGCAAGGCCGGCCTCTCGCACGCCGAGGTGTGCGCCGACCCCGCCGTCGTCGCCGCCGTCCAGAAGGCCGTCGACGAGGGGAACATCCTGGTCTCCAAGCCCGAGCAGGTGAAGAAGTTCGTCATCCTCGAGACCGACTTCACCGAAGAGAGCGGTCACCTCACCCCGTCGCTCAAGGTCAAGCGCAACGTGGTCCTGCGCGACTTCGCCAAGGACATCGAGGCCCTCTACGGCTGACGCCGCGCCCGCACCGGCCTTCCCTGCGGCCCCGGCAGCCCCGTCCGTCCCGGCCGTCCCGGCAGGTGACCCTCGCCAGTGACCGTCCTCGCTGCTGGGGGACGGTCTATACGATGGCTTGGCCGGGCATAGGCCTCGAACGTAAGGGTGGACATGGTTGAGAGCGTAGGCACCGCCAAACGTGCTAGGCCCGCCCGCGCGGCGGCGGGCGGCCCCGAGGTCGACCTGCGCCAGCTGCTGGCCGGCCTGACCGCGGTACGCGACGGCGATTTCGGCACGCGGCTGCCCGAGGAGGGCGACGGCCTCTACAAAGAGATCGCCACCGTCTTCAACGGCATGGTCGACCAGCTCTCACTGTTCACCTCCGAGGTGACCCGCGTGGCCCGCGAGGTCGGCACCGAGGGCCAGCTCGGCGGCCAGGCGGCCGTGCCGGGCGTCTACGGCACCTGGAAGGACCTGACCGACTCGGTGAACGCCATGGCCGGCAACCTCACCGACCAGGTGCGCAGCATCGCCCAGGTCACCACGGCGGTCGCCAAGGGCGACCTGTCGCAGAAGATCACCGTCTCGGCCCGCGGCGAGATCCTCGAGCTCAAGAACACCATCAACACGATGGTCGACCAGCTGTCCTCCTTCGCCGACGAGGTCACCCGCGTGGCCCGCGAGGTCGGCACCGAGGGCCGCCTGGGCGGCCAGGCGCAGGTCACCGAGGTCGCCGGCACCTGGCGCGACCTGACCGACTCGGTGAACTCCATGGCCGGCAACCTCACCGACCAGGTGCGCAACATCTCGCAGGTCGCGACGGCCGTGGCGCGCGGCGACCTTTCGCAGAAGATCACCGTCTCGGCCCGCGGCGAGATCCTCGAGCTCAAGAACACGCTCAACACGATGGTCGACCAGCTGTCCTCCTTCGCCGACGAGGTCACCCGCGTGGCCCGCGAGGTCGGCACCGAGGGCCGCCTGGGCGGCCAGGCGGACGTCAAGGGCGTCTCGGGCACCTGGAAGGCGCTCACCGAGTCGGTGAACGTCATGGCCGACAACCTCACCGCCCAGGTGCGCAGCATCGCCGAGGTCACCACGGCGGTCGCCAAGGGCGACCTGTCGCAGAAGATCCGGGTGGACGCCCGCGGCGAGATCCTCGAGCTGAAGGAGACCATCAACACGATGGTCGACCAGCTCTCGGCGTTCGCCGACGAGGTCACCCGGGTCGCCCGCGAGGTCGGCACCGAGGGCAACCTGGGCGGCCAGGCGACCGTCCGCGGCGTGTCGGGCACCTGGAAGGACCTCACCGACAACGTCAACGTCATGGGCTCCAACCTGACCGGCCAGGTGCGCTCGATCGCCCAGGTCGCGACCGCGGTGGCCAGGGGCGACCTCTCGCAGAAGATCACCGTCGAGGCCAAGGGCGAGGTGGCCGCGCTCGCCCAGACGATCAACACGATGGTCGAGACGCTGAGCGCGTTCGCCGACGAGGTGACGCGCGTGGCCCGCGAGGTCGGCACCGAGGGCGAGCTGGGCGGCCAGGCGCGCGTGCCGAACGTCGCCGGCACCTGGAAGGACCTCACCGACAACGTCAACTCGATGGCCAACAACCTGACCAGCCAGGTGCGCAACATCGCCCAGGTCACCACGGCGGTGGCGCAGGGCGACCTCACCAAGAAGATCGACGTCGACGCGCGCGGCGAGATCCTCGAGCTCAAGACCACCATCAACACGATGGTCGACCAGCTGTCCTCCTTCGCCGCCGAGGTCACCCGCGTGGCCCGCGAGGTCGGCAGCGAGGGCCGCCTGGGCGGCCAGGCCGAGGTGGAGGGCGTCTCCGGCACCTGGAAGCGCCTGACCGAGAACGTCAACGAACTGGCCGGCAACCTCACCCGGCAGGTGCGGGCCATCGCCGAGGTGACCAGCGCGGTGACCTCCGGCGACCTCACCCGCTCGATCACCGTGGACGCCTCCGGCGAGGTGGCCGAGCTCAAGGACAACATCAACTCCATGGTGAAGTCCCTGCGCGAGACCACCAGGGCCAACCAGGAACAAGACTGGCTGAAGACCAACCTGGCCCGCATCTCCGGGCTCATGCAGGGCCACCGCGACCTCGCGGTCGTCGCCGAGCTGGTGATGAACGAGCTGGCGCCGCTGGTCAGCGCCCAGCACGGCACCTTCCTGCTCGCCGAGGAGACCTCCGGCGGCACCGAGCTGCGCGTGGTCGGCGGCTACGGCCACCGCGAGGACTCCCGCCGCTACGCCCTGGGCGACTCGCTGGTCGGGCAGGCCGCGCTGGCCAAGCGCACCATCCTCGTCGAGGACGTCCCGCCCGGCTATCTCACGATCGCCTCCAGCCTCGGCGAGGCGGGCCCGGTGAACCTCATCGTGCTGCCCATCGTCTTCGAGGACCAGGTGCTCGGCGTGATCGAGCTGGCCAGCCTCAACCGCTTCACCCAGATCCACCGCGACTTCCTCGAACTGCTCGTCGAGACGATCGGCGTCAACGTCAACACCATCGTCGCCAACGCCCGCACCGACGCCCTGCTCACCGAGTCGCAGCGCCTGGCGACCGAGCTGCAGGTCGGCCAGGAGGAGCTCCAGCGCTCCAACGCCGAGCTGGAGGAGAAGGCCGAGCTGCTCGCCCGGCAGAACCGCGACATCGAGACCAAGAACATCGAGATCGAGCAGGCCCGCCAGGAGCTTGAGGACCGCGCCCAGCAGCTCGCGCTCGCCTCCAAGTACAAGAGCGAGTTCCTGGCCAACATGAGCCACGAGCTGCGCACCCCGCTCAACTCGCTGCTCATCCTCGCCCAGCTGCTGGCGCAGAACCCCGCGCGCAACCTCACCGCCAAGCAGGTGGAGTACGCCAACGTCATCCACTCCGCCGGCACCGACCTCCTCCAGCTCATCAACGACATCCTCGACCTGTCCAAGATCGAGGCCGGCAAGATGGACCTCACGCTGGAGCCGTTCCACATCCGGCAGCTCCTGGACTACGTCGAGGCGACGTTCCGGCCGCTGACCACCGAGAAGGGGCTGCGGTTCGACGTCGAGGTGGCCCCCGACGTCCCCACCCAGCTGCTGATGGACGAGCAGCGCCTGCGCCAGGTGCTGCGCAACCTGCTGTCCAACGCGGTGAAGTTCACCGAGCGGGGCACCGTCGCGCTGCGGGTCGAGCGCACCACGATGGACCTGCCGAGCGGCTCGGGCCAGGCGGTCCTGGCCTTCCACGTGGCCGACACCGGCATCGGCATCGCCGAGGAGAACCTCTCCCAGATCTTCGACGCCTTCCAGCAGGCCGACGGCACCACCAGCCGCAAGTACGGCGGCACCGGCCTCGGCCTGTCCATCAGCCGCGAGATCGCCACGCTGTTCCACGGTGAGATCCGCGCGGTCAGCGCCCTCGGCGAGGGCAGCACGTTCAGCCTCTACCTGCCGATGACCGACTTCTCCGGGGAGGAGTCGCCGGCTCCCGGCGCGGGCGTCCGCTCCCGCCGCCGCACTGCGCCCGCCGACCTGGCCGAGCTGCTCGAGCTGCCCGGCGCCTCACCCGTACAGAGCGGGGACATCGACGGCCGCCGCCTGCTCGTCGTCGAGTCCCGCCCGAACGGGCTGCTGTCGCTGCTGGCGCAGAGCGTCGTGGCCGACCTGTCGGAGACCCACGGCACGGTGCGGGTGACCACGGCGAACAACCCCGACACCGCCATGGCCGCGCTTTCCCGCGACGGCTACCACTGCATCGTGCTCGACCTGGGCATGCCCCAGGACGCCGCGGCCGAGTTCCTGCGCCGGCTCGACGAGGACCTCGCCCTGCGCTCGCTCCCGGTGCTCGCCCACCACACCCGCAAGCTCACCCGCCCGCAGGAGAACCTCCTCAAGGGCCGGTCGCGCACCCAGCCCCTGGAGCGCCTGCCCAGCCTGGACGAGCTGCGCGAGCGCATCACCCTCCACCTGTCGGCCGAGGGCCCCGGGGACGTGCTGCCGCTGGTCCAGGCCAGCCCCGAGGAGGCGCCGCAGGAGGTCGAGAAGGTCGACAGCGGTCTGCTCGGCCGCAAGGTGCTGGTGATCGACGACGACGTCCGCAACGTCTTCGCGCTCACCAACATCCTCGAACTGCACGGCATGCAGGTGCTGTACGCCGAGAACGGCCGCAAGGGCATCGACGTGCTCATGCGCAACGAGGACGTCGACCTGGTGCTGATGGACATCATGATGCCCGAGATGGACGGCTACGCCGCCACGGCCGCGATCCGCGAGATGCCGCGCTTCGCCAACCTGCCGATCATCGCGGTCACCGCCAAGGCCATGCACGGCGACCGCGAGAAGACCCTCTCGTCGGGCGCCAGCGACTACGTCACCAAGCCGGTCGACTCCGAGGAGCTCATCGACCGCATGCAGCGCTGGCTGCGGCTCTGACCCCGGCGGCGGGCGGGGGGCCGCGCCCCGGTCCGCGCCGGCCGTCACCCGTACGGCGGCGGACGCCGACGCGCGGTGACGGCCGTCCTTCCGGCCTGCTCGCCGAAGGCGCGGGCGGCGCACGCCGTCCGCGCCTCCCCCGTCCCTGATCCGGAAGGATGCGCCCATGCCCGTCACCCGTCTCGGCGACCACGAACGCCTCTGGGCGGTGACCACGCCGTCCACCGCGTACGTGGTGGGCGTTGAGATCGACCCGGCCACGGGAGAGGCGGTGCCGCTGCAGAAGTACTGGGGCCCGCGCATCGGCGAGGCCGCGGCGCGCCAGGTGGCCGAGGCGAGCGGCGGGCCGTCCACGCCGCAGGGGGCGCGCCGGCACGAGAACAGCTTCTCCCAGCCGGCCGCGGGCGAGGAGCTCCTGCCGGTGGACGGCGGCACCCGCTGGGGAGTGCCGTCCCTGCAGGTCTCCTTCGGCCGGGTGCGCTCGGTCGAACTGCGCTTCACCGGGGCGCGGGCCCACGCCGAGGACGGCGCCGACCGCCTGGACATCGAGCTGGAGGACCGCCACTTCCCGCTGCGGGTGATCCTCTCCATCCGGGCCTGGCACGACAGCGACGTGCTGGAGCGCTGGGTGAGCGTGCGCAACACCGACGACGATGGACTGCGGTTCCCCGGCCTGTCGATCGGCGTCACCCGCCTGGACTCGGGCAGCTGGTTCATCCCGGACGCCGACGGTTACCGCTACAGCGGCGTCTTCGGCGCCTGGGGCGAGGAGTTCCAGCTCCAGCGCGCCCCGCTGCCCGTCGGGGAGCTGACCTTCACCAGCCGCCAGGGCGTCACCGGCCACCAGGCCAACCCGTGGATCATGATCGACGGGGGGCGGGCCACCGAGGAGCACGGCGAGGTGTTCGGCGTCGCCCTGGCCTGGAGCGGCAGCTGGCGCCTGACCGCCACCCAGCGCCCGGAGGGAGGGGCGGCGGTGTCGGCCGGGTTCGGGCACGACGGCCTGCTCTGGGACCTTCGCCCCGGCGAGGAGATCACCACCCCGCCGGTGCTCGGCCTGTACGGCGACGGCGGGTTCGGGGCCGCCAGCCGGGCCTGGCACGAGTACGCCCGCAGGCACGTGCTGCCGGAGCCCGCCGAGGAGCGGCCCGTCCTGTACAACTCCTGGGAGGCCACCGCCTTCGACGTCACCGAGGCCGGCCAGCTGGCCCTGGCCGAGGTCGCCGCCTCGATCGGGGTGGAGCTGTTCGTCATGGACGACGGCTGGTTCGGCGCCCGCGACGACGACCACCGCGCCCTGGGCGACTGGTGGCCGCACCGCGAGCGGTTCCCTGACGGCCTGCGCGGCCTGTTCGACGGTGTGCGGGCCCTGGGGATGCGGGCCGGGCTGTGGGTGGAGCCCGAGATGGTCAACCGCGACAGCGACCTCTACCGCGCCCACCCCGAGTGGGTGCTGCGCATGGACGACCGGCGGCAGGACGAGAAGCGGCAGCAACTCGTGCTGAACTTCGCGCGCGAGGACGTCCGGGAGTGGGCGACCGGCTGGCTGGACCGCCTGGTGACCGAGCTCGGCCTCGACTACTTCAAATGGGACATGAACCGCCCGTTCACCCAGGCGGGCTGGCCCGAGCGGGACACCGGGCAGGACCTGCTGTGGATCGAGCACACGCGCAGCGTCTACCGGGTGATGGCGACGCTGCGCGAACGCCACCCGGGGCTGCGCATCGAGTCGTGCTCGAGCGGCGGCGGGCGGGTGGACTTCGGCATCCTGCGGCACACCGACGAGGTCTGGCCCTCCGACAACACCGACGCGCTGGACCGCCAGCCGCTGCAGCACGGCTTCTCGCAGCTCTACCCGGCCGTCACCATGTCGGCCTGGGTCACCGACTCCCCGAACCCGGGCACGCGCCGGGAGGTGCCGCTGCGCTACCGGTTCCACGTGGCCATGGCGGGCGTCCTCGGCATCGGCGGCGACCTCGGCGAATGGTCCCCGGCCGAGCTGGAGGAGGCCGCCGGGCTGGTCGCGCGGTACAAGGCGGTGCGCGGCGTGATCCAGCACGGCGCGCAGTACCGCCTGGCCGGCACGCCGGGACGCGAGCGCTCGGCGGTGCAGTACGTCCGCGACGACCAGGTCGTCGTGCTGGTGTACAACCCCTCCGGGCACGGCGGGCGCGGCCCCCGCTGGCTGCGGCTGACCGGCCTGGACCCCGAGGCGCTGTACGAGGTCACCGAGGGCGGCGACACCGGGGGCGTCCCCGGGCGGCTGGTCCAGGGCTCCCGCCTGTACGGGGCCGCGCTGATGGGGGTGGGCATCCGCCCCGCCGCGTGGGAGCCGGTCGGCGCCGATCACCGCAGCGACATGGTCGTTCTCCGCCGCGTCACCTGACGCGGGCGGGCCGCGCACCTCGCCTGACGCGGGCGGGCCGCGCCTCCTGCCCGCCGCGGGATCACGGCGGCCGTCAGCAGCCGCCGTCCAGGCGTTTGGCGGCCCAGGAGGCGATGCTGGCGCGGGAGCGGACGCCCAGCTTGTTCATGATGCGGTCGACGTGGCCCTCGGCGGTGCGCTGGGAGATGACCAGGCTCGCCGCGATCTCCTTGTTCGACCGCCCTCCGGCGACGAGCGCGGCGACCTGGCGCTCTCGCGGGGTCAGCTGGAGCAGCGACGCGCCGGCGGCGTGCCTGTCCACGCCGCCCGGCGGCGCGTGGCGCGTCTCGCCGAGCGCGTAGGCCACGGCGGCGCTGAAGGGGACGTCGGCGGCCTGCCGGCGCGCGGCCTCGAACGCCTCTTCCCCGAGGGCCTCCCTGACCTGCGCCCGGCAGCGCACGCTCCAGTCGCAAAGGGTGCCCCAGCCGAACAGGGGCGCGCCGATCGGCTCCCACATCTTCTCGCTCGCGCCCAGCATCAGCGCGGCGCCCTCCGCGTCGCCGTTCGCCATGGCGATCCAGGCGAGGAACTCCACGCAGAAGGGGATGCCGAGCCTGTCGGTGATGCGGCGCTTCATGTGGAGCGCCTCCCGCGCGTACCTCTCGGCGAGCCGCAGGTCGCCGCGGCTCCACCAGGTGACGGCGAGGTTCCACAGCGCCCAGGAGCGCGTCCAGCACTCGCCGTGCGCCTGGCAGAGGGCCACGCATTCCTTGCACAGCGTCATGGCGCGGTCGACGTCGCCGAGCAGGCCGACGACCATGCCGAGCTGGCAGGGCACGACGGCGGTCACCGAGGTGAGCTCGCCGGCGGCCCGGTGGTGGGCCATGGCCTTCTCCAGGTATCGGACGGCGTCGGGCAGCCGGTCCTGGATCCACATCGCGGTGCCCATCCACTGGGTGGCGTGGGCGAGCGCGGTGTCGTCGCCCAGCCGCCGCGCCAGGTCGGAGCACTCGGTGAGGACGGAGAGCGAGTGCGAGGCGTCGCCCTGCCCGGTGGCGACCCAGCCGGCCACCCACAGCGCCTTGGCCCGCTCGGGACCGGCTTCGGTGTCCAGGGCGAGCGCCCGGTCCAGCCAGTGCCGGCCGTCGCGGACGGCGCGGCCGATCCAGTACCACCAGAGAGCGCCGACCATGCGCAGCCCGGTGCGGGCCTCGCCGGGCTCGCTGAGAGAGAACTCCAGCGCCGCCCACACGTTGGGCTGGTCGGCGAGGAAGCGGTCCAGCCAGGCGGGCTGGCGCGGCCCGAACCAGTCGGCCTCGGCCTGCTCGGCAAGGCGCAGATAGTAGTCGCGGTGCCGGCGGCGCATCGCGGCCTCCTCGCCGCTCTCGGCCAGCCGCTCTCGCCCGTAGTCGCGGATCGTCTCCAGCATCGCGTAGCGGGCGCCGGATTCGCGGCCGGTCCTGCCCAGCACCGACTTGCCGGCCAGGCCGGCCAGGCCGGTGACCACCTCGCGCGGCGTGACGCCGCCGCCGGCGCACACCTCCTCGGCCGCCGCGAGGTCGATGCCGCCGGTGAACACCGACAGCCTCGCCCACAGCGTGCGCTCCAGGTCGGTGCACAGGTCGAAGCTCCACTCGATGGCCGCGCGCAGCGTCTGGTGCCGCGGCACGCCGGCGCGGCATCCCGTGGTGAGCAGGCGGTAGCGGTCCTCCAGCCGGGCCAGCAGCTGCTCCACCGAGAGCGCGCGCAGCCGCACGGCGGCCAGCTCGATGGCCAGTGGCAACCCGTCCAGCCTGCGGCACAGCGCGGCCACGACGGCCTCGTTGTCCCTGTCGAGGGTGAACCCCGACACCGCGGCGGATGCCCGGTCCTCGAACAGCGCCAGTGACTCGTACCCCGGATCGGCGTCCCCTTTCTCGGCCATGGGTCCCTCCGCGCCGGGCAGGGCCAGCGGCGGCACCCGCCACACGCGCTCCGCGGGGTGCCGGAGGGGCTCGCGGCTGGTGGCCAGCACCCGCAGCCCGGGGGCGGCCCGCAGCAGGACGTCCACCAGGGTGTTGCACGCGGCAAGGACGTGCTCGCAGTTGTCCAGGACGAGCAGCAGCCGCCGGTCCGCCAGGTGCTCGGCCAGGGCGTCCACGGGGTCGCGGGTGGAGACGGTGTCGGGCGCCTCCACCGCCGCGGCGACCGCGCTGCCGACCATCGAGGCGCTGTGCACCTTGGACAGCTCGACCAGCCGGACGCCGTCGGGGTGGCTCCGCCGGCTCTGGCGAGCCACGTGGAGTGCCAGGCGGGTCTTGCCGACGCCGGCGACCCCGGTCAGCGTGACCAGCCGCGACCGGGACAGCAGGTTCTTGACCTCGGCCGTGGCCTGCCTGCGCCCGACGAAGGAGGTCATCTCGCAGGGAAGCGCGCCCGCTCTCCGCCCCACCGCCGTGGTCACTGGCATCCCACCCGCCGACTCTGAAGTGGTGGCTCACCGCCACCCAAAAGGTACATTCGGCACTAAGTTCGCATTAGATGCCTATTGTGACATGAGTCACGCTCGGGCGGTGGGCGAGCCCGAGCCGTCCAGCAGGTCGCCGAAGCGCTCGGCGACCAGGTCCCAGCGCCACTCGCGTTCGATCCACTCCCGGCCGCGCCGCCCCATGCGCCGGGCGCGCTCCGGGTCGCGCAGCAGGCCGACCAGCGCCGCGGCCACCTCGCCCGCGTCGCGGCCGTCCACGACGAGGCCGGTCTCCCCTGGCAGGACGGCGTCGGGCGCGCCCCCGGAGGTCCCGGCGACGACCGGCAGCCCGGTCGCGGACGCCTCGAGGTAGACGATGCCGAGCCCTTCCACGTCCATGCCGCGAAGGCGGGTGCGGCACGGCATCGCGAACACGTCGCCCGCGTCGTAGTAGGACGGCAGGCTGCTCCACGGCACCGACCCGGTGACGATCACCGACGCGCCGAGGCCGCGCTCGCCGATCGCCCGTTCCAGCGCGGGACGGGCCGGTCCCCCGCCGACCAGCAGCAGGACGGCGTCCGGCACCTCCAGCAGCACCCTCGGCCAGCAGCGGACCAGCGTGTCCTGCCCCTTGCGCGGCACCAGGCGCGAGACGCACACCACGACGGGACGGCCGCCGATGCCCAGCGACGCCCGCACCCCGGCGCCGCCGGCCCCGGGGTGGAACACGCGGGTGTCCACGCCGGGCGCGAGCCGGACGAGACGCGCGGGGGGCATCACGCGCACGAGCCGCTCGCGGGTGTACTCACCGAGGTAGGTGACCACGTCCGCGCGGGCGCCGATGCGGGCGAGCAGGCCGCGCGCCACCGGGACCCCGGCCCACGCGGCCTCGTGCCCGTGGGTCAGCATGACCACCCGCCGCGCCCCAGCGGCGCGCAGCACGGGCGCGAGCAGCCCGAGCGGGGCCGCCGCGCCGAACACGACCGTGTCGCAGCCCTCGGACCGCACCAGGCCGGCCGCCCGCCTGGCGACCTCGGGGACCGGCAGCATCAGCGAGCCGGCGTGCCGCACCACCCGGTACGGCTGGCGCGCGTCGAACTCCTCCCAGCCCCGCCAGCGGGAGGCGTAGACGACCACCGAGCCGGGCGGCCGGCGCACGGCGAGCGCGTGCACGAACGCCTGGATGCCGCCGGGCCGCGGCGGGAAGTCGTTGGTGACGATGAGCGTCCTGGCGTGCCCGGGGCCGCGTCCGGCGGCGATCACGGCTCGGGCAGGCCGTTCAGGCGGGCCCAGGAGCGCGCCGCGGCCAGCCGCTGCGCGGTGGTGGGGTGCGAGGCGTACATCAGGTACTCGAAGGCGTTCGGCGTCAGGTCGGAGATGTTGGTCAGGGCCAGCCGTCTCTGCATGGCGGCGAAGGTGGCGGCGTCGCGGGTGAGGTCGAGCGCGTGGACGTCGGCCCTGGCCTCGATCTGGCGGCTGACGAGGTTCTGCGCGGGCCCCGACAGCACGGTCAAAAGGCTCATCAGGCCGAGCAGCACGCCGACCGATCTGGGGTCGGCCGCCGACGCGACGCCCGTGCGGCGCCTGAGGACGGGCAGGGAGACCAGCAGATAGAGCAGGCAGGCTCCCGCGGCGGCCCCGAGGGCGCCGACCAGCGTGCCGTACAGGACGTCGCCGCGCTTGGCGTGGCCCAGCTCGTGCGCCACGACCAGCTCGATCTCGCCGGCCGGGGCTCGCAGCAGCGTGTCGTAGACGACGATGCGGCGGGTGGCGCCGAAACCGGAGACGTAGGCGTTGAGCGCCGTGGTCCTGCGGGAGGCGTCGGCGACCAGCACATCCTCGACCGGGACGCCGTCGCGGCTCGCCATGGCGATCAGGTCCGAGCGCAGCCGCCCGGCGGGGAGCGGGGTGAAGTCGTTGAACAGCGGCTCCACGACGAGCGG
Source organism: Sphaerisporangium dianthi (assembly GCF_042654065.1). Lineage (NCBI taxonomy): Bacteria > Bacillati > Actinomycetota > Actinomycetes > Streptosporangiales > Streptosporangiaceae > Sphaerisporangium > Sphaerisporangium dianthi. Next base: position 101,310 of record NZ_JBHSFP010000009.1, read on the forward strand.
GTAGACGAACGACGCGGCCACGGTGAGCAGGAACGCCCCGGCCGCCGCGGGCGCCCACCAGCGGCGCGGGCCGCGGCGGGCCAGCCAGACGACCGCGACCACCATGATCGCGACGAGCACGGTCTGGACGGCGAAGCTCTTGAGCCTGTCGGCCGACCACTCGGGCCAGCGCTGGGTGGACAGGCCGTACTGGCGCAGCCGCGTCTCGTACCACATCCCGAGCGGCCACTTGAGCGCCAGGCTGACGGCGGACAGGCCGACGACGCCGAGCAGGGCGCGCAGCCACCACGGCCCCTTCACGCGGCCCACCACCCACGCGCCGGCGGGGGTCAGGACCAGCACGCCGGCGACGGCGAGCGTCACCGCCAGCGACAGGTACGCCGGCACGTTGACGGCGGCGTCGAAGGCGTCGGCGCGCGCGATCTGCGCCGGGGAGAAATCACGCGCCGGGTCGGGCACGACGGCCGGGGCGGAGGCGGGCAGCGGGCGCCACGGCGTGGTGACGGCGACCACGACGCCCAGCGCCACGCCCAGCACGACCAGGGCGGCGCCCGCCGCGCGCGGCCCCGGGCCCGTGCGCGTGCCCTCGGTCAGCTCCGCCACGCGATCAGCCCCGTCACTCAAGGTTCATGCTCTCCCCTGCGCCGCCACGGCGCCGTCCCCGGCCCGGAGGGCGCCCCTCACCGGGCCCCGCGGCCCGGCACGCTCCGCGGGCCTGTGCGCCGCCCGCCCGCCGCGATCACCCGAGCTGGTCCCGGACGTACTCGCGCCAGGCGGCGGTGAACTCCGCGGGGCTCATGCGGAGCGTACGGGACAGCGCCGCCCGCACGTCCCCGCCCCTGGACTCACGGTAGAGGGTCGAAAGGGCGCGCTCGCCGAAGCGCCCCGCGACATACCGGCAGGCGAGCCAGGCCTCCTCGTAGGCCTGGGCCAGGCGCGCGGAGCCGGCGGCGAACGCGTCGCGGCCGGGAAGCGCCACGGGCAGCCGCCCGGCGCGCACCTCGCCGGCCAGCTCGGCGGCGGCGCGGCGCGCCGGGACGCCGGCGTCGCGATAGCCCACGTAGTCGGCGAAGCCCTCCACCAGCCACTTGGGCGTGCCCCCGTCGAGCGCCGCCCCTGTGGCGATGTGAGTGATCTCGTGGGCGAGGACGACGTCGCGCCCGACGCCGCTGAGCCGGGCGAACGACCGCGGCTCGACGATCACGCGGTCGGCTCCCGCCACCGCCGCCAGGCCGTTCACGGACGCGGGAGCGGCGAGCACGGCCGCCTGCGCGGTGGTCGCGGGCACCAGGACCAGCGGGCGCACCGGGCCCACGACCCGGGCCACGAGCGCGCTCGCACGGTCGGCCCGGCGCGCCAGATCGGCCAGATCGGCCACGGCCGCCCCGGGCGCCCCGACCACGAGCGAGCGCTCGCCGGGGAACGTCCGCGCGCCGGACCAGATCTCGGGATGCTCGCCGATCAGGGCCCGCGCCCGCCGCCCGAGGTCCTCGTCCATGGCGCGGGGACCGGTCAGCACGGCCAGCAGCCCCGCCAGGACGGCCCAGAGCCACACGACGCGCATGCGGGCAATCTACCTGTTCGTCCTCGGGGGCCACATCGGCGCGACCGCGGACGCGCGAAGGCCCCGTCCGCCTGGGGAGGGCGAACGGGGCCTTCACGAATGTCCCATCCGCCTCGGGGGTGGAGCGGAGGGGACATTCACGGCGCCCGTCCGCCTCAGGGGAGGGACGGACGGGCTTTCACGGCCGCCCGTCCGTCCCAGGAGGAGGGACGGACGGGCCTTCACGGCGCCCGTCCGCCTCAGGGGGAGGGACGGACGGGCCTTCACGGCCGGCGCGGGCGGGCCCGAGGGGGCCCGGACCGCCCGGGCGGACCGCGAGGATCAGGCGGCCGGGCGGACGGCTCCGACGAAGGACGCCTTGCGGTAGCCGGACAGCTTGTCGATCCGCACCCGCGTGCCGCTGTGCGGGGAGTGGATCATCTTGCCGTGCCCGACGTACATGCCGACGTGGCCGAGCCCGTAGAAGAACATCAGGTCGCCTGGCTTGAGGTTCTTCCAGGAGACCTTCTTGCGCACCGAGCGGAACTGGCCGGCGGCCACGCGGGGCAGTTTCACACCTGCCTTGCGCCAGGCGTAGGAGACCAGGCCGGAGCAGTCGAACGCCCCCGGGCCGCTGGCACCCCAGCGGTAGGGGTCGCCGATCTGCTTCTTGGCGATCGCGACGGCCGTGTGCGCCTTCAGTCGCTGCCGGGCCGCCCGGCTCGCCTTCGCGGTCTTCTTGCTCTTGGAGGTGCTGGAGGTGGCGGAGCCGCTCGCCTCGCTCACCGCGGCGGAGCCGGTGGACTCCTCCGCCCCGGTGAGGCTCGGGGTCTCGATCAGCCCGGCCGGGCCGTAGACGGCCTCTGGCCCGGAAGGGCTCTGAGCAGTGGCCGCCGTGGCGGCGTCAGCCGCCGTCGCCTGCGTCGCGACCGCCCCCACGGAGGCCGTCATGGTGAGCGCCACACCGCCTAGAGAGAAGCGGGCGATACGCGACAGACGCGGGTTTTTGGTGGTGCTGGACAGGATCGCTCCTTGATTCTTCCACTCATGCCTACCGGGTTAGCTGACGGATTCGGGCATGGAAGTAGCCCTACGACGCCATAGACGTCGATTCACCCCTGATCCGGATTAAGGGATCAATTGGGTCCCCGGTTCCGCGCTCCTTGCCGCACGGATTCGGCAGGTCACCGCCCCTTGGGGCCTGGTTCACACCTTGAACGGGCGACGGTGACCGCTGGATTGTGGTAGTGCGACCGGTCGGGTGAGACCGGCTTCGTTCGCGACGGCATGGCGTGCTCGCCGCGGGCCAGAAGCTACACAGAACCTCAAATTGAGGCAAAGCCGTGACAAAGAGTCATAGATCAAATAAACGCCTCAGGAATCACGGAACCCCTGTACAACAAGCGCATCTGTTACCCGAATGTGATTCCCCTCACACACCCCGAAACGTGACCTGTCATGAGTCACAAAAGTCACACCAGTCACACCCGTTCGGGCGATCTCGCGGAGGAACGATCCACGCGCGCCCCCGGCGCGGCCCGCCGGTGCGCACCGTTCGATGACACCGCGTCACGATCCCGGGACGTCGAGTGACAGGCCTCCGGCGAACGACATCGTGCGAGGATTCTTGAGCAATCATTCTTACGCAAGAGTCATTGCACAATGCCCGTTGTACGTGCCAGGGTGGGGCCATGGCCGACGAAGAGGTACGAAGAATCACCGACTCGCGGGTGCTGGCAGCCCTGTCGCATCCCACGAGGAGGCGGCTCATGGACGCGCTGAAGGTCTACGGCCCCTGCACCGCCAGCATGCTGGCCGAGCACACCGGGCAGGCCGTCGCCAACGCCAGCCACCACCTGCGCGTCCTTGCCGCCGGCGAGCTCATCGAGGAGGCGCCTGAGCTGGCCCGCGACCGCCGCGAACGGTGGTGGCGGCTGGCCTCGGCCGAGCTGCGCTGGACCGAGTCCGACTTCGACGGCGACCCGGCCACCGCGGCGATCGCGAGCGCGGCCGCGTCCCTCAACCTCGACCACCACGTGAGCATGGTCCGCGCCTGGTACGCCGCGAGCGACGAAGAGCGGCGGGCCTGGCAGGACGCCCCGTTCTCCACCGACAAATGGCTGCGCCTCACCCCCGGCGAGCTGCACGGGTTCGAGCGAGAGCTGCTGGAGCTCCTCGCCCGGTGGGCCACCCGCGAGGTGCCCGACGACGGGCATCGGCGCGACCCGGTGTTCGTCTTCGCCTTCGGCGTCCCGGGCCGGCCATGAGAACGGGCGCTCCTTCGCCGGTGGCCCTGCCGCCTTCCACCATCCCCGCCCACGCTTCCGGCCGGGACGGGTCACATCACCGCTCAGAGACCGTCACGAGCGGCCTCACCCCCTTGACCGCCGTCATGGGCGATCCTCACCCCCCGGAGGCCGTCATGAGCGGCCTGACCCGTTGGAGGCCGTCATGAGCGGCCTCGCCCCCTTTGCCGCCGTCACGAGCGGCCTCGCCCCTTGGAGGCCGTCATGAGCACCGCCATCTCGCGGGCTCCGGCGGGGACAGGGCTCCCGCGCCGGCGGTGGGGACTGCTGCGCGAGCGCGACTTCCGGCTGCTGTGGATCGGCGAGACCACCAGTGGCTTCGGCAGCTCCCTCACCTCCGTCGCCCTCCCCCTCGTCGCCGTCACCACGCTCGGGGCGAGCACGCTGGAGGTGGCGCTCCTGGCCGCCGCGGCGTGGATCCCCTGGGTGATCATCGGCCTGCCCGCAGGGGCGTGGATCGACCGTCTCCCCCGCCGTCCCGTCATGCTGGCCTGCGACGCCGCCTCGCTCCTGCTGTTCCTCAGCGTCCCGGCCGCCGCCTGGGCGGGCGCGCTCACCATCGGGCAGCTACTCGCGGTGGCGCTCCTCGCGGGCACCTGCAAGGTGTTCTTCCAGACCGCCTACCAGGTCTACCTTCCGGCCGTGGTCGCCCCCGCCGACCTTCCCGAGGGCAACGCCAGGCTGCAGGGCGCCGAGTCGGCCGTCCAGGTGGCGGGCCCGGGGGCGGCGGGCGTCATCGCGCAGGTGCTCGGCGCGGTCACCGGGCTGCTCGCCGACGCCGCCACCTTCCTGGTCTCGGCCCTGTGCCTGCTCGGCATCAGGACCCGCGAGGCGCCGCCCGCGCGCGAGCGGCGGGCGACGACGCTTCGGCGGGAGATCGGCGAGGGCCTGCGGTTCGTGGCCCGTGATCCCTACCTGCGGGTGCTCACCGTCTTCGGCGCGGCCAGCAACCTCGGCCTGATGGGCTACCAGGCCATCCTTGTCGTGTTCCTGGTGCGCGACGTCGGCCTGACGCCCGGCGTGGCGGGCGGGCTGATGGCCGCGATGAGCCTGGGCGGCGTCGCCGGCGCGGCGGGCGCCGCACATCTGTGCCGGCGCTTCGGCAGCGCCCGCGCCATGATCGCCTGCGAGATGCTCGGGGCCCCGTTCGGGCTGCTCATCCCGCTCGCGAACCCGGGAGGCGGGCTGGCCCTGGCGGTGGCCGGCGGGTTCGTCGTCGTCGCCGGCGTGGTCGCGGGCAACGTCATCAAGGCGAGCTTCCGCCAGACCTACACGCCACGGCGTCTGATGGGACGGGTGTCGGTGAGCATGCAGTTCGTCAACTACGGCACCATCCCCCTCGGCGCGCTCCTCGGCGGGGCGCTCGGCGGCGCCATCGGCACCCGCGCGTCGATGTGGATCATCATGGCCGGGCTCGCCCTGACGGGCCTGATCCTGCTGGCCGGTCCGCTCAAGCGCCGCCGCGACCTCCCTTCTTCCCCCGCCCCGGACTCCTCCCCCGCCTCCCCGTCCGTCCCCGCCGCCGGGGCCTCTGCGTCCGCCCCGGACGCGCCGTCCCTGCCTTAGAGGGACGGGCGGCCACACGCGAACACGCCCGGCCGGAGAACCGGCCGGGCGTGCGGCTGAACTCCTGGCCGGCGCCTCGCTTGCCCGGCCGGGGGTTCAGGCCCCCGTGGTCACATCACAGCACCGCCCCGTGAACGCGGGCGCGCGTCCGGCGCGCCTAGCACCACCAGTCGGTCAGGTAGGAGGCGGCGGCGCCCGCCGGACGCGCGCCCGCCCGCATGCAGACCGAGCTGCTGCTGCTGGTCTTCAGCGCGTTGCCGTAGTTGCGGCCGGTGTCCAGCGTCCGCAGGTCGCACTGCGTCCAGGTCCTGCCGCTGTTTCCCGAGATGTCGATCCAGAGGCGGTCGCCGTTGTGCGAGGTGGTCAGCCGCGGCCACGCGTACTGGACGTTGTTGATCCGGCCGCTGCGCAGCTGCAGGTCGACGCCGCCCGGCAGGTCGGCCGACTTGGCCGTGCCGGTGCCGGTGGCCCCGGACGGGTTGACCATCCCCGAACACGAGACCGCGACGGCCGCCTTCGCGGGAGCCGAAGCGTACGCGGCGGCGGCGGGTGCGAGCAGAAGGGAGCCTGCCGCGACGATCCCGAGCGAGGCGCGCTTGGCGAGAGTCATGCGCATGTGACTTCTCCATTTCTGGATTCGATGGATGCGGCAGCCGGACGCCGGACGCCTTTCGATTCCCCCTGGGGCGCCGGTGACTGCCGGGCTCGACACTGGCAGCGGCGCTTGACGACCGACAAGAAAACCGGCCGAAGTGGGAGGCTGGAACGTCTCACCCATCGTCAACAGGCCGCTTCCCCCGCTGGCGGGATGGGGGTGGGACGGCGGCCCGCCGCGCGGTCGCGCCGCCGGACGCGGAGCGAGCCGGCCGGGTGCGGAGCGAGTCCATACGCGGCAAGGGACCGGTCGCGCTGAGAAACCGGCCGGGCCAAGGGTCGGTTGGGCCAAGGGTCGGTTGGGCCAAGCGACCGGGTTGGGCGTGCTGGGCGGCCGGTCGAGGGACCGGCTGGGCTCAGGGGCGGACGGCGCCGATGATGCCGCGGTAGCTGGAGAGGGGCACGACCTTCACGACGTCCCCGGTGCGGGGCGCGTGGACCATCTTGCCGCCGCCGGCGTACATCCCGACATGGCCGAGACCGCCGGCGAACAGCAGGTCGCCGGGCTGCAGGGCATTCAGGGGGACCCTGCGGGAGGCGCCCCAGGAGTACTGCTCGGCGGCGGTGCGGGGCAGGCTGACCCCGGCCGCCCGCCAGGACGCCTGGGTGAGCCCGGAGCAGTCCCACCCGCTCGGGCCGGTGCCGCCATAGCGGTAGGGCTTGCCCACCTGGGCGAAGGCGAACTGCAGCGCCGCGCGGGCGTTGCCGGAGGCGGGCCCGGTGTACTTGATGCCAGGGCTGTTGGGATTGCCCGCGTTGTAGGCGTTGAGGCGGCGCAGAAGCCGCTCTTGCTCTCCGACCAGCTTCTCGACGTCCTTCTTCTGCCGGCGCAGGTCGTCCAGGAGCTTGATCGCCTTGTCGTAGGCGCCCTTGGCCTTGTCGCGCTGCCCCTTGAGCGAGCGGGTGGCCTGCTCGTACTCGGTCATCGTCCGCGACCGGCCCGTCGACATCTGGTCGATGGACGCCAGCCCCGCCAGCAGCGACTCGGGATCGGGCTGGGTGATCAGGTTCGACCAGGACAGGACGTCACCCGACTGGTAGGTGCTCACCGCGACCGACACCAGCCCGAGACGCAGCTCGTCGACGCGGCCGAGCTCCTGCTTCAGGCGGCCGTTGAGGGAGTTGTACTCCTTCCTGGCCTTCTTCCACTGCTCGCCGGCCAGGTTGTAACGGTCGACCACCTTGTCGGCCTGCTTGTCGAGCTTGGCGAGCCGCGCCTTGACCTGCGCGACGGTCGGCTTCGGCTTGGCCTCGGCACCACTCGTCTGGGTCGCCATGACGGCGACGACCAGACCGGCGGCCACAGACATCCGCCCGACCGCCCGGATCCCACGCACGACCACTGGGACGCCAGCTCCCTCTGCGAGACAAGTGAGACAACCTGGGCGGTGATCCTACAGAAAAGGTAAGGACACCTGCACCTTTTCATCAGTAAATGCTCTGGAAACAGCAAACTTCTTGACGCGACGGAGTCACGAATGTAGACGGCCGTCCAGGGCGCCGGCCCTCAGTGTCCGATGAACGCCGGCCCCGGGTGACGCGCTTCGCCGTCAGGAACGGCCGAGGCGGCGCAGCAGCAGCGTGGACTGCACGGGGCGGGCGCCCATGCGGCGCACCGACTCGGCGACCTCCCGGTCGGAGGACACGACCGCGACCGCCCGGCCGGGCGGCTCGGCGCGCACGAGCTGCCTGATGAGATCGTCGGCGATCTCCCCCGGCGCGCTGAACAGCACGCGCACGCCGCGCGGCGCCGACACCTGCACCGGGCCGTTCAGCTCGGCGCCGTCGAACACGCAGGTGACCTCGACCCTGGTCTGCACGGCGAGCCCGCCGAGGCCGGTGAGCAGCCGGGAGCGCTGGTCGAGCAGGGTGAGCGACGGGTAACCGGTCTTGGTGACGTTGTAGCCGTCGATGACCAGGTGGAGGTGCGGGACGGCCAGCAGCTGGTCCAACAGCGCAGGATCGTCGTCGGCGAGCGCGCGGGCGGGCACGGCGCGCACCGAGGGGTTCCCCGGGCTCACGGCGCTCACCGAGTCGGCCGGCTTGCTGATGGCGACGGGCAGCGCCAGCTCGCTGCGCAGGCCGGCGGCCGCGTCCTGCAGGGTGTCCAGCAGCACGCGGATGCGGGCGTCCTCGATGCTGCGGCCCTCGCGTGCCGCGCGGCGGCTGGCCTCAAGGGAACGCTCGGCATCGGACAGGCGCTCGCGGACCTTGCGCAGCTCGCTCTCGGCCGCGCTGGTGGCCGAGGACACCGAGGCGCGGATGTCCTGCTCCAGCGTTTGAAGCTCCGCCGCCCGCTCCTCGGCCAGCCGGCCCCGCTCGCGGGCGTCGTGCAGCTTGCGCCGCAGGTCGGCGACCTCGGCGCGGGACGCCTTGAGCTGCTCGCGCAGCCTCTCGGCCTCCTCCTTCGAGGCGGCCTTCTGCGCGGCGAGCTGCTCGCGCAGGCGCACGACGGTCTGCTCCTGCGCGCTGCCCTCGGCGGCGGCCGCCGCCTGCTCGAGATCGGCGCGGGCGGTCTCGACGAGCTCGGGCCAGCCGGGCGGCCGGGTCAGGTAGGCGGCGGCGGCCACGAGCACCGGCTCGGCGGCCGGCGGGACCATGCCCTCCTCCAGGCTGGCGACCAGCTCGGGCCAGGCCTCCTGGAGGCTCTCGGCGACGATCTCGCGGAACTCCTTGTCGGTCTCGAGCTGCGCCGCGATCGGCGCGCTGCCCAGGCGGGCGCGCTTGCGCGGATCGAACCTCGCGATGCCCTTCAACGGCGGAGGGATCGCGGCGGGCTGCATCGTGCCGAGCACCTGAGCGGCGAGCTCGACGACGTGTAAGCGGACCTGCTCGGGCAGCGGGCGAGACAGGCCTTCTCCGGCTGAGCTCATCCGTCTTCCCCTAGCTGACTGGCCATTCAGATTTCGTCTATTCGATAAGGGTACGGCTGGTGGGTTCGTGGTCAGCGCGCTTCCCACCGGGTCACCCCGCCCCACACCCGCCCCACGGGAGGCGTGGCGGCTCTCCGCCACCGGATCGCCGGACGGCGAACGGCGGATGTACCACCCATTTCACCGCTATCCGGCATGGCCGGTGCGGAACTGTCGGACCGCGATCGTATGGTCATGGGCGTGGAGATCGGGGTTCAAGGAACGCTTGACGATTTGGGCACGCCTCTCGACCAGGTGACCTTCGTCGTGTTCGACCTGGAGACGACCGGCGGGTCGTCCGCCGAGCACGCCATCACCGAGATCGGCGCGGTCAAGGTGCGCGGCGGCGAGGTGCTCGGCGAGTTCGCCACCCTCGTCGATCCCGGCCGTCCCATCCCGCCGTTCATCACCGTGCTCACCGGCATCACCGACATGATGGTCACGGCCGCGCCGCGCATCGAGCAGGTCCTGCCGTCCTTCCTCGAATTCGCGCGCGGCGCCACGCTGGTCGCGCACAACGCCCCCTTCGACGTCGGTTTCATCAAGGCGAACTGCCAGGCCCACGGCTACCCTCCGCCGGTCAACCCCGTGGTCGACACCGCCGACCTGGCCCGGCGCGTCCTGACGCGCGACGAGGTGCCCAACTGCAAGCTCTCGACCCTGGCCCGCGTCTTCCGCAGCGGCACAGAGCCGTGCCACCGGGCCCTCGCCGACGCCAAGGCGACGGTCGACGTGCTGCACGTGCTGATCGAGCGCGTCGGGGGGTACGGCGTGCAGACCCTCGAAGAGCTCAAGGGCTTCGTCCGCGCCCCCACCCCCGAGCAGAAGCGCAAACGCCACCTGGCGGCGAGCGTCCCGAGCGTCCCCGGCGTCTACGTCTTCGAAGACGAGCCCGGCGAGGCGCTGTACGTCGGCAAGAGCGGCAACCTGCGTCAGCGGGTCAAGTCCTACTTCACCGCCGGCGAGACCCGGCCGCGCATCCGCGAGATGATCGGCATCGCCGAGCGGGTGCGGACGATCGTCTGCGCCACCGGCCTGGAGGCCGAGGTGCGCGAGCTGCGGCTCATCGGGGCCACCAAACCCCGCTACAACCGCCGGTCCCGTTTTCCCGAGAAGGTCGTCTGGCTCAAGCTGACCGACGAGCCGTTCCCCCGCCTGTCCATCGTCCGCGAGGTCAAGGCCGACCAGGGCACCTACCTCGGTCCCTTCACCTCCGCGCGCGGCGCCGAGGACGCCCGGTCGGCGCTGCACGAGGCGGTCCCGCTGCGGCAGTGCACCGAGCGCATCACCACGCGCACCCACCGGCCCGCGTGCGTGCTGGCCGAGATGGGCCGCTGCGGGGCCCCCTGCGAGGGCCGCCAGGGCGTCGACGACTACCGGCGCCACGCCGACGAGGCCCGCGCCGCCATGGAGCACGATCCCGGCCCGGTGTTCTCGGCGCTGGAGGCCCGCATGCAGCGGCTGGCCTCCGAGCAGCGCTACGAGGAGGCCGCGGTCGACCGCGACCGCCTGGCCGTCTACGTGCGCACGGCGGCGCGCATGCAGCGGCTGCGGTCGCTGACCGGCATCCCCGAGCTGATCGCGGCGAGCCCGGCGTTCGACGGCGGCTGGGACATCCACGTCGTGCGGCACGGCCGGCTGGCGGCGGCCGGGGTGATGCCGAAGGGCGCCCATCCGACGCCGTACGTCGACGCCCTGGTCGCCACCGCCGAGACCGTGACACCCGGGCCCGGCCCCCTGCCGGCCGCCATCGCCGAAGAGACCGAGTGCATCCTGCGCTGGCTCGACTCCCCCGGCGTCCGGCTGGTCCGCGTCGAGGGCACCTGGAGCCTCCCCGCCCGCGGCGCCGCCCGTCTGAAGGCCCGCATCGACCGCGCCTACGACGGCGTCCGGGCCCACGAGGCCATCCAGCCCCGCCACCCCCGTGAGGGCCGGCCTCTGCGCTGACGAGCCGCTCCCCCTTGGGCACGGGCCCGCTCGGCAGATGACCGCGCATCCGCGCGCCCATACTCAGGATCACGCTTCTCGCCTTACTGGCCCCCACGTGACACATTGACCCTTTGCGCATGCTCGATCACAGAAGGACATCGATGACGGTGAGCGGACCGGCGGCCCGAGGTGTCGAATAGGAGCATGGAACTGATCCCCATCGGTGAGGCCGCCCGCCGGGTCGGCATGAAGACCTCGGCCCTGCGGTACTACGACGAGCGGGGCCTGGTGCGGCCGGCGGCTCGGCGCCGGGGCCGCCGCATGTACGGCGTGGAGGAACTGCGCCGGCTGGCGTTCATCCAGGTCGTGCAGCGGCTCGGTCTCGACCTGGACACCGCCGTGGCGGTGATGGACGACCCCGGCGAGCGGAGGCGGCAGGCGGTACGCGAGCAGAGCGAGAAGCTGGAGGAGCTGATCGCGCGGGCGCGTCTCGCCCGGCGCTTTCTTGATCACGCGCTCAGGTGCCCGGCCGAGCATCCCACGCGTGGATGCCCTCGCATGATCGGGGCGTTGGACGGCATGCTCAGTGGGACGTCCTTCGAACAGATCGCGGCCGAGCACCTGGTCCACCCGTCGCCTCCATGAGGTCCGGCTCAGGGACGCAGTGCCGTGGCGACGAACAGCGGCACGGCGACGAACATCCTGCCGTCCTGGGCCCGCTCCGCCTGCTCGGCGGTCCACCCGGCGGCCTGGCCGGACGTGATCGCGCCCGAGGAGCGGGCCCCGTCCACGAGGCGCGCGAGCATGGAAGTGATCATGCCGTCGGTGAAGACGGCGGTGTGCACCTCCACCTCCGCGTCCCGGAATCCGGCGCCGAGGAGCAGGTTGCGGTAGGAGCGCGCCGCCCGGGGGCTGGGCACGGTGTCGGCCTTGGCGTGCACGATGGCGCGGGTGAGCGCCGGGTCGTCGGAGTCGATCACCATGGTGTCCCAGTCCTGCCCGATGAGCACGATGCGGCCACCGGGAGCGAGCACCCGGGCGGCCTCGCCCAGCGCGCCGGCCGGATCACGGAACTCGTGGTACACCTTGTCGGCCCGGTAGCCGCGCACCTCGCCATCGCCGAGCGGCAGGGCGAAGGCGTCGCCGAGACGCACGTCCGCGCCGGGCCACCGGCGCCCGGCCACGGTGATCATCCGTTCGCTCGCGTCGACCCCGATCGCCCGTACGCCCCTTTCGTTCATCTCGGCGACCGCACGCCCGGCGCCGCAGCCGACGTCCACCACGGCGGTGCCGGGCTCGAGTTCCAGAAGCTCGTACGAGCGCGTCCGCAGCCGTACGGCGTCCGGGCGTGCGTCGACGCCGTCCAGCACCTTGATGAGCGAGTCGACGGGATCACTTGGCGTCTGTGTCTCGATGTTCTCGGTCATGAGCGGGAGCATGCCCCTTCAAGCCGACTTGAAGTCAAGCCACGTCGAGCCCGACGTCGGGCTCGGCATCGATCAGGAGATCATCATGCCGCTGTCGGCGGGAACCCGCCTCGTGTCCCACTTCCGCGACGTCGAAGGCGTCGAGTACTTCTACTGAGCGAAGTCGGGCGAGTCCGGAAGGAAAGACGTTGTTCTACGAGATCCGCCGCTATCAGGCCCGGCCCGGCATGCGGGACGAGTGGGTGGAGTACATGGAGGGGACGGTGATCCCCTACATGACCGAACGCGGCATGTCGGTGATCGCCTCCCTCGTCGACGAGGAGGACCCGGACGGCTACGTCACGCTGCGCCGCTTCGAGAGCGAAGCCGAGCACGAGAGGGTCTACGCCGCCGCGTACGAGACCGACCGCTGGAAGAACGAGATCTATCCCATGGTCGAGAAGCTGCTGGACCTGGACGCCGTCACCGTCACCCGGGCGGCGCCCACCCGGCGCTCGCCCCTGCTCTGAACACCCACCGTCGACCTCGTGTCCATCGGGTGGGCGTGAGGCATCGCTCACGGGTTATTGAAGCCTACCCCCATAGGGGGTATAACTACCATGTAACCCCGAGATAACCCCGAGGTCGATGGAGTGCGGCATGCCGAAGATCAATGTGTACCTGCCGGACGAGCTGGCGGAGGCGGTCAAGGAGCTCGGCGTACCTGTCTCGGCGATCTGCCAGCGGGCGCTGGAACAGGCGGTGCGCCGGATCACCGCCATCCGCCAGACCGCCCTCGGCGAGCTGGGAGCCGACGATCTGAGCGGACGGCTGCCGCTGTTCACCGCCCGCGCCCGCGCCGTCATCAAGCTGGCGATCGACCAGGCGCGCGCCGATGACGCACCGAACGTCGGAACCGGGCACCTGCTCGCCGGCATGGTGGCCGAAGGCGAGAACCTCGCACTGCACGTGCTCCAGGCCATAGAGATCGACCCGGCTCAGGCTCGACGCGACCTGGAACGCCACACGGCCCCCGAAGAAGGCGGAGCCGGCGGCGCGGAGGCGTCGGCACACTTCAGCAGCCCGGCCGCCGGCGCGCTCGAACTGGCGGTGACCGAGGCGACCGCGCTCGGGCACAACTACGTGGGCTGCGAGCACCTGCTGCTCGGCCTGGTCTCCGAACCCGACGGCATCGCCGGGCAGGTGCTGCGGGCGCTGGGAGCCGAGCCCCGGCTGACCCGCCGGGCCGTGACGGCGGCCCTGGCGGGTTATGTGCATCTGCGCGCCCAGACCACCTCCGCCGCCACCGACCCCGTGCAGGCGCTCACCACGGCCGTGCAGCGGCAGGTGCAGCCCCTCATCGCCCGCATCGAACGGCTGGAGCAGCGCATCGAGCCCGCCTCCGACCAGTGAGCGCCGCCAAGTGGGCCCCGGTTCACCCTGACGACGCCGGTGGATCGCCGGCGGCACGTGACCCGGCGGGCGGGGGGCCGCGCGCCTCGCCGGCCGCCTCCGCTCCCGTCCTCGCCGTCCTCCGCTGGGCGGCCATGGCGGTCTTCTGGCTGCTGCTCTTGCTCCCCGTCCTTCCGGGCCCGCGATGACCCCCGGCGGCCGCCCGATTCGACGAGATCAGGCGAGACTCGGCGGCTCGCGTCCCGGCTCCGCACGGCCGAATCAGAAGTGATCTCCGGTACGGCCGGGCCCACGGTGATCCATCGTCGGTTAGGAAGGGCACATGAGCGAAATCGACTGGCATCCTCCGATCGAGCCGTACACGTCGGGGATGCTCGCCGTGGGCGACGGTGACGAGATCTACTGGGAGGAGTGCGGGAACCCCGAGGGCAAGCCCGCGGTGTTCCTGCACGGCGGCCCCGGCGGCGGCCTCCTCCCCGACAGTCGGCGGTTCTTCGACCCGTCCGGCTACCGCGTCGTGCTGTTCGACCAGCGCAACTGCGGCCGCAGCCTGCCGCCCGCCGGCGACCCGAAGGTGTCGCTGGAGAACAACACCACCCCGCACCTGGTCGCCGACATCGAGCGGCTGCGCGAGCGCCTGGGGATCGAGCGCTGGCTCGTCTTCGGCGGCAGCTGGGGCAGCACCCTGGGCCTGGCCTACGCCCAGGCCCACCCCGAGCGGGTCACCGAGCTCGTGCTGCGCGGCATCTGGCTGGTCCGCCCGTCCGACGAGGCCTGGGGGTTCACCCCGGCGGGCGCGGCCCACCTGTTCCCCGCCGAGTGGGCGGCGTTCCGCGCGGCGATCCCCGCCAGCGAGCAGGACGACCTCGTCGCCGCCTACGGCCGCCGCATCACCGATCCGGACCCTTCGGTGCACATCCCCGCGGCCCGCGCCTGGATGGCGTGGGAGCTCTCGGCCAACACCCTGCTGCCGGTGGCGCCGCCCGACCTGGAAGACGCCACGGTGCTGGCGTTCGCCCGCATCACGCACCACTACATCAGCAACGGCGGCTTCCTCCCTCCGGAGGGACTGCTGGCGGGCGTCGACCGCGTCCGGCACATCCCGGCGGTCATCGTGAACGGCCGCTACGACGTCAAGACGCCGCCGGACCAGGCCTGGGATCTTCACCAGGCCTGGCCCGAGGCGGAGTTCCACATCGTGGAGGACGCGGGCCACGGCGGTTCGGAGCCCGGCATCCGCCGCCTGCTCGTCGAGGCCACCGACCGCTTCCTCCGGCCGTCCGCTCGTCCCGCCAGTGCCGAATAGGCCCTGGACCGCCATGCCGCGTGTCGCGTCCGCGTCGGCTCCGGGGCTCATGTCCGGATCTCGCGGGCGTGACCGGGCAGATCTTCACGCTCCGCCCGGTCACGCCGGCCCTGGGCGACCGCCCGCCGCTACCTCAGTCCGCCTCGGAGCCCAGCAGGCGGCCGCCGGTGAGGCGCAGCCGGCGGGTCACCTTGATCTCGGCGAGGAAGCGCTCGTCGTGGCTGACGACCACGAACGCGCCTTCGTAGGCGTCGAGCGCGCTCTCCAACTGGCCGACGCTGACCAGGTCGAGGTTGTTGGTCGGCTCGTCCAGCAGCAGCAACTGGGGCGCCGGTTCGGCGTACAGGACGCAGGCCAGGGTGGCGCGCAGCCGCTCGCCGCCGGACAGCACCCTGACGGGCAGGTGCGCGCGGGAGCCGCGGAACAGGAAGCGGGCGAGCAGGTTCATCCGCTCCGCCTCCGGCATGGCCGGCGCGGACGCGGCCAGGCTCTCGGCCACGGTGCGGTCGAGGTCGAGCAGGTCCAGCCGCTGGGACAGATAGGCGACGCGGCCGTCCGCCGGCTTGGCCAGGCCGCCCTCCGGCTCCAGCTCGCCGCCGATCAGGCGCAGCAGGGTGGACTTGCCCGCGCCGTTCGGGCCGGTCAGCGCGATGCGCTCGGGGCCGCGGATCACCAGGTCGGCGCCTTCCCCGGCGAACAGGGCCCGCTCACCGAAGCGGACCTGCATCCGTTCGCCCTCGAAGATCGTGCGTCCGGCGGGGACGTTGGTGCCGGGTAGGTGCAGTGCGATCTTCTGTTCGTCGCGCAGGGCGCGGCTCGCCTCGTCGAGCCGGGCCTTGGCGTCGCTCACCCGCGCGGCGTGCGTCTCGTTCGCCTTGCCCGCGGACTCCTGGGCGTTCCGCTTGAGCGTCCCGGCGAAGATCTTCGGCAGCCCGGCGTTCTTGAGGTTGCGGGAGGCGTTGCTCGCCCGGCGCGCCGCCCGCTCGCGGGCCTGCTGCATCTCGCGCTTCTCCCGCTTGACCTCCTGCTCGGCGTTCCTGATGTTCTTCTCGGCGACCCCGCGCGCGGCGCGGACGGCCTCCTCGTACGCGGTGAAGTTCCCGCCATGGAAGCGGACCTCGCCCTGGTCGAGCTCGGCGATGCGGTCCATGCGGTCGAGCAGTTCCCGGTCGTGGCTGACCAGCAGCAGGCAGCCGTTCCAGTCCTCCAGCACGTCGTAGAGCTTGCGCCGCGCGTCGAGATCGAGGTTGTTGGTCGGCTCGTCCAGCAGCAGCACGTCGGGCCGCTTCAGCAGCTGCGCCGCCAGCCCGAGGGAGACGACCTGGCCTCCGCTCATGGTGTGCAGGCGGCGGGCGAGGGAGACGTCCCCGAGGCCGAGCCGGTCCAGCTGGGCACGGGTGCGCTCTTCGATGTCCCAGTCGTTTCCGATCGTGGTGAAGTGCTCCTCGCTCGCGTCGCCGGCCTCGATGGCGTCCAGCGCCTCGATGATCGAGGCGACGCCGAGGACCTCGGCCACGGTCAGGTCTCCGGCGAGGGGCAGGCTCTGCGGGAGATGGCCGAGCACCCCTTCGACGGACACCGAGCCGCGGGCGGGACGGTGCTCACCGGCGATCAGCTTGAGCAGCGTGCTCTTTCCGGCGCCGTTCGGCGCGACGAGGCCCGTGCGGCCGCCGCCCACGGTGAAGGAGAGGTCCTGGAAGACGGGGGTGTCGTCAGGCCAGGAGAAAGAGAGGTTCGAGCAGATGATGAACGTATCGGACATGCGAGAAGACCTTGCGTGTGCTGCGGGCGCGCGCCGCGGCCGCCCGGCAGGGACGGGTTCGGGGGACGACGAGAACGACCACGGCGGCTGCGCTCGAAGCGCGCCTGCCGGTGGCCGCGACCTCCGGTATCACCCGGAGATGTCGTCGTCACCTGCCACGTCTGGTCTCCTTGGTCCGGCGTACAGTGCCCTGCACTATAGCAGTCGATCCGCCGCTCCCCGTCGCGGCGAGTCTCCGCACGTCACGAGTCTCCGCACGTCACGAGCCGGCGCTCGTCCCGCACTCGCGCGACGCGGTCAGTCGGCCTCGGCGAAACCGATGGAGAAGGCCGCGTCGAGGTCGTGCCTGGAGTAGGTGCGGAAGGCGAGGTGGGTCTCGGTGGCGAGGACGCCGGCCACCTTGTTGATGCGCCCGGGGATCACCTCTGCGATCTCCTCGTACGCGGCCACCCGGACCATCGCCACCAGGTCGTAGTCCCCGGTGATCGAGTACACCTCGCTGACCCGGTCGAGATCGGCGATCGTCTGGGCGACCTCGGGGATCCGGTCGACCTCCGCCTTGATGTGCACGATCGCGGTGATCATAGTCAGGACCTTCTGTAGGAGCGGCTGATCTGTACCCAGCGGGTGAGGGTCTCGGCGGCGCGGCCGGAGTCGACGGCCTCGGCGGCACGGGCGTAGGCCCTGCTCATCGCGGCCACCAAAGCCTCGCCGGGAGGGCCGGGATCGAGGGAGGCGTCGCCGGCCTCGAGGCTGACCAGGGCGGCGGCGGCGTTGAGCAGCACGGCGTCGCGCACCGGGCCGGTCTTGCCGTCCAGCAGCTCGTGGACGGCGCGCGCGTTGAACTCGACGTCGCCCCCGCGCAGGGCGCCGGGCTCCGAGCGGGCGACTCCGATGTCGAGCGGGTCGAAGGCGGCCTCGACGGCGGTGCCGTCCCTGACCACCCACACGGTGGAGGTGGTGGCCGTGGACAGCTCGTCGAGCCCGTCGTCGCCCCGGAACACCAGGGCCGACACGCCGCGCTCGGCGAAGACCCCGGCGACGACCGGCAGCATGCGCGCGTCGTAGACGCCGATGGCCTGCGCGGTCGGGCGGGCCGGGTTGGCGAGCGGGCCGAGGAAGTTAAAGAAGGTGGGAATGCCGATCTCTTTGCGCACCGGGCCGGCGAACCGCAGCGCCGGGTGGTAGACCGGCGCGAAGCAGAACGCGATGCCCGCCTCGACGGCCGTCCTCGCCGTGAGCTCCGGCGGCAGGTCGAGGACGACCCCGAGGTGTTCGAGGACGTCGGCGGCGCCGACGGAGGACGAGGCCGAGCGGTTGCCGTGCTTGACGACCCGCGCGCCCGCGCCCGCCGCGACGATCGCCGCCATGGTGGAGATGTTCACGGTGTGGGTGCGGTCACCGCCGGTGCCCACGACGTCGACCGTCGGACCGTCGACCGACAACGGAGTGGCGACCTCGAGCATGGTGCGCGAGAGCCCGACCACCTCGGCGACCGTCTCTCCCTTGGCCCGCAGGGCCGTGGCGAAGGCGGCGATCTGTGCTTGCGTCGCGGCGCCCGACATGATCTCGCCCATGGCCCAGGCGGTCTCGTCGGCGGTCAGATGCTCGCGGGCGAGCAGGGCCGTGAGCAGCGCGGGCCACGTGGTGCGCGCGTCCATGGAGTCTCCGGTCGGTGGGAGGTGATGCTCGATGGGAGGTGACTCTCAGTGAGATGTGTCCCCGTTGATCTGTGACGCTCGGGTGGGAGGCGACGCTCAGTGAGAGGTGATGCGGGAGGCCGAGCGGCTTCGCAGCAGACCGGCGACGGCCTCGGCGAGCGCCATCGGGTCGATCGGCTGCGCCACGACGGCGTCGGCGCGGGACCAGTCGGCGAGCCAGCGGTCGTCGCGGCGCGCGATGATCAGGCAGATCGGCGGGCAGTCGTACACCTCGTCCTTGGCCTGGCGGCTGATGCCCATGCCGCCCGCGGGGACGGCCTCGCCGTCGAGCACCGCGACGTCGATCTCGCCGGAGTCGAGGTGCTTGATGACCGCCGGCTGCGTGGCGCACTCGACGACCTCGACGAGGGGCACGTCGGCGGCGGGACGCCGCCCGATCGCCAGCCGCACCTTCTCGCGGGTGCTTGCGTCGTCGCTGTAGACGAGAACCCTCATGCTCACGGTCGCGCTCACTATCGGTTGGGACGAGGTATGGTCACCACGGATGCTACCTGTCCCCGGCGACGGAAACCCAGACCAGTCACACTTAGCGCCGTTCCAGCCGTATGTCTGGTTCGTTGGGCCTGAGGTGGCCTTACCGGGGGGTCGTGCGGCGACCCGACCTCTACAGCCGCAATAATGTCGGGCGTGGCGACAGCATCCGCAATTACGACGACAGCAGCACCGTCCCGCCGGCCGAATCTGGTCCAGGTCGGGACGATCGTCTGGCTGTCCTCTGAGCTCATGTTCTTCGCGGCGCTGTTCGCGATGTACTTCACCATCCGGTCGGTCAGCCTCGGCCAGGGCAAGCCCTGGCCCACGCTGCCTGAAGGCGTCCACCTGGACATCCCGTACGCGCTGGTCAACACGATCGTCCTGGTGCTGTCGAGTGTGACGTGCCAGCTCGGCGTGTGGGCCGCTGAGAAGGGTCAGGTCAGGAAGCTCCGGTTCTGGTACATCATCAGCTTCCTCATGGGCGCGTGGTTCGTCGGGGGCCAGCTGTACGAGTACCACAACCTCGTGGAAGAGGGCGTGACCCTGTCCTCCAACGCCTACGGTTCGGTCTTCTACCTGACCACGGGCTTCCACGGCCTGCACGTGACCGGTGGTCTGATCGCGTTCCTGTTCATGCTGGGACGCACGTACGCCGCGAAGCGCTTCACCCATGAGCAGGCCACCAGCGCGATCGTCGTGTCCTACTACTGGCACTTCGTCGACGTCGTCTGGATCGGCCTCTTCGCGACCATCTACATCATCAAATGATCGGAACGAGGATATCGGTGAACTCGATCACCGCACGGAGGCGGCATCCACTCGCGCGATACGCCGTCCTCCTCCTTGCCCTGAGTCTCCTCGGAGGGGTCTACGCCCTGGTGGCGCCCGGAGGAGACCGAGCTGACGCGGCGATCGCCTCCGGCAAGGCGGACGACGTGGCCGCGGGCAAGGATCTTTTCGCGGCGCACTGCGCGAGCTGCCACGGCCTGAACGGCGAAGGGTCGTACTCGTCCGGCGGTGCATCGGGCCCGAGCCTCGTCGGCGTCGGCGCGGCCGCCGTGGACTTCCAGGTGTCCAGCGGCCGCATGCCGTTCGCCGACCCCGGCCCCCAGGCGCCGCGCAAGCGCCCGCCGGACTGGGTGAACCAGGACACCATCCGGCAGCTGGCCGCGTACGTCCAGTCGCTGGGCGGCGGCCCGACCAAGCCTTCCCTGGAGTCGGTCGACCCGGCCAAGGGCGACCCCGCGAAGGGCGGCGAGCTGTTCCGGGCGAACTGCATCCAGTGCCACAACTTCGTCGGCTCGGGCGGCGGCCTGACCTACGGCAAGTACGCCCCTCCGCTGAACCCCGCCACTCCCACGCAGATCTACGAGGCGATGGCCACGGGCCCGCAGGCGATGCCGGTCTTCAACGACAGCACGATCACGCCCGAGGAGAAGCGGGACATGATCGCCTACATCGTCAGCGTCCGTCAGCAGCCCGACCCGGGCGGCAGCGGTCTCGGCCGCATCGGCCCGGTGACCGAGGGCCTGGTCGGCTGGGTCGTCGGCATCAGCCTCCTCGCCCTCGCCGCCATCTGGATCACCGCGAAGAAGCGTCAGGCCAACCATGACTGAGATCCCCAACGACACCCAGCAGGCCGAGGACCGCGTACCGAGGCGCGTCATCGGCACGCCCGCGCCCGGGGGTGAGGCGTCCGCGCTCGGCGCGCCGCCCAGCGCCCACGAGGAGATCGTGGACGAGGGGGTGATCTACCCCGACCCCGCCAAGGCCCGCAAGGCCGAGCGCGTCGTCGCGCTGTTCTTCGTGGTGTCCTTCCTCGCGGCGATCGTGTTCATCGTCGCCTACGTGGTCTTCCAGGTCGGCACCATCGACAAGACGCAGACCTCGAACTTCGCGCTCGGAGCCTCGCTGACCGTCGCCCTGCTGTCGCTGGCGTCCGGCATCGTGGTCTGGGTCCGGCAGATCATGCCGAAGTACAACCTGGTGCAGCAACGCCACCCGATGGTGTCGGCGCCCGAGGTCCGCGACAACGTCGGCGCGACCTTCCTGCAGGGCGCCAACGAGAGCGGCTTCGTCAAGCACAAGCTGCTGCGCCGCACGCTCCTGCTGGCCGCCGCCCCGCTGGGCCTCCTGCCGCTGGTGCTGCTGAAGGACCTCGGCCCCCTCCCGGGGACGAGCCTGCGGCACACCGTGTGGAAGAAGGGGCTGCGCCTGATGGTCGAGGGCACCAAGCAGCCGATCCGCGCCGCCGACTTCAACTCCCCCGGCGGCATCCTGTCGGTGGTGCCCGAGGGCCACGAGGAAGACCTCAACGCCCTGGCCAAGGCCACGCTCATCCTGATCAAGTTCAGGCCTGAGGACCTCAAGCCGGGCACCAACCTCAATTGGACCCACGACGGCATCGTTGCGTACTCTAAAATCTGTACGCACGTGGGCTGCCCTGCGGCACTGTACGAGCAGACGACGCACCACATCCTCTGCCCCTGCCACCAGTCCACCTTCGACGCGGCCGACGGAGCGAAGGTCATCTTCGGCCCCGCGGCCCGTCCCCTGCCCCAGCTGCCGATCGCTGTCGACGGCGAGGGGTACCTCATCGCACAGAGCGACTTCAACGTCCCGGTCGGCCCCAGCTTCTGGGAGCGCGGAGACGCCGAAGCCGAAGTCAGGGGGAAGGCATGAGCCTGGACGAGACTCCCAAGGCCATAGCGGGACCCGCGAACTTCATCGACGAGCGCATCGGCGCGGGGAACTTCCTCAAGCGCAACCTGCGCAAGGTCTTCCCTGACCACTGGTCGTTCCTGCTCGGTGAGATCGCCCTTTACTCGTTCGTCATCCTGCTGCTCACCGGCACGTTCCTGACGTTCTGGTTCAAGCCGAGCATGGGTGAGGTCACCTACAACGGCGCGTACGCGCCGCTGGTGGGCGTCCGCATGTCCGAGGCGTACGCCTCCTCGCTGCACATCAGCTTCGACGTGCGCGGCGGCCTGCTCATGCGCCAGATCCACCACTGGGCGGCCCTGCTGTTCGTGGCGGGCATGATGGTGCACATGCTCCGGGTGTTCTTCACCGGCGCGTACCGCAAGCCGCGCGAGCTCAACTGGATCATCGGCGTCCTGCTGCTCACGCTGGCGCTGCTGGAGGGCCTGACCGGCTACTCCCTCCCCGACGACCTGCTCTCGGGCGCCGGTCTGCGGATCACCGAGGGTGTCGCCATCTCGATCCCGCTGGTCGGCACGTACATCACCTACTTCCTGTTCGGCGGGGAGTATCCGGGCCACGACGTGATCTCGCGGTTCTACAGCATTCACATCCTGCTGATCCCGGGCATCCTGCTGGCGCTGATCTCCGCCCACCTGATCCTGATGTGGGTGCAGAAGCACACCCAGATGCCGGGCAAGGGCCGCACCGAGAAGAACGTCGTCGGCGCGCCGTTCTACCCGTCGTTCATGGCCAAGTCCGGGGCGTACTTCCTGTTCACCTTCGGCGTCGTGGCGCTGCTCGGCACGTTCGCCCAGATCAACCCGATCTGGCTGTTCGGGCCGTACACGCCGGCCGACATCTCGGCGGGGTCCCAGCCCGACTTCTACATGGGCTTCCTGGAAGGCTCGCTGCGGCTCATGCCGTCGTGGGAGATCAACTTCCTGGGATACACCCTGCCGCTGAGCGTGCTGATCCCCGCCCTGCTGCCGATGGGCATCATCATGACGGGCCTGGCGCTCTATCCGTTCGCCGAGCAGTGGATCACCGGTGACAAGAGCGAGCACCACGTCGCCGACCGTCCCCGCAACAACCCGCACCGCACCTCGATCGGCATGGCCGCCATCGCCTTCTACGGCATCCTGTGGCTGCTGGGCGCCAACGACTGGATCTCGGCGAAGTTCCACATCTCGCTGTACACCACGACGGAGGTCGGCCGCGTGCTGATCTTCCTCGGGCCGGCGATCGCGTACTTCATCACCTACCGCATGTGCATCGGCCTGCAGCGCCACGACCAGGACGTGCTGTCGCACGGCGTCGAGTCCGGCGTCATCAAGCGGCTGCCGCACGGCGAGTACATCGAGGTCCACGTCCCGCCGGCCGAGGACATCGCGGCGCACGTGCGCGGCAAGAAGTCCATCCCGGCCATCGAGGCCGCCTCGGACGGCGAGGGCATCCCCCCGAAGGGGATGCGCGGCCCGCTCGGCAGGCTCCGCGCCAAGCTCAGCGAGACCTACTCGGCCGACACCGAGGCGATCTCGCTGGACGGGCACCACAATGGTCATGACGGCCACGGGGCCCCGCACGCCGCGGTGGGCGCCGGGACCGACGACGAGACCACCAAGTCGATCGGCCACTGAACGACGGCCGTCTGATCGGCTCAGACCGGCAACCGGCGAGGAAGGGGCCCGGGCGCGTCACGCGCCCGGGCCCTTTCACGTCCGCTCCCGTCAGGAGGTGACGCGCCGCTTGGTCGTGTCGTCGGCCTTCTTGGTCGTGTGGTCGGACACCGGGACGGCCGACAGGGCCTCGGTGGTGAAGCCGGACCGCAGCCCGCTCCACCGCAGCCACTGCGGCCAGCTCTCCTGCCAGTGCCCCCACCCGTTGCCGGGGTCGAGCTGGCGGGGCGTGCCGCTCACGATGATCGGGTCGCCGATGAGAGTGGTCTCCTTGAACCACTTGGCGTTCGAGGGGCTGACGTTGATGCAGCCGTGGCTGACGTTGGAGTTGCCCTGCGAACCCACCGACCAGGGCGCGCCGTGGACGTACTCGCCGGTGTCGGAGATGCGCACGGTGTCGTAGACCGTGAGGCTGTAGTAGCCGGCGCTGCCGGGGCCGGCGTCGGGGGAGGTCATGGTGGTGACGTCCTCGCGCGACATGGCCAGATGCACGCCGTTGGTCGTGTAGTGGTTCCAGCTGCCGCCGTCCCCCGCGCTGAGCGGTATGGTCCTGATGACCTCGCCGCCGCGCTTGACCGTCATCTGGTGGGTGGAGGTGTCGGCGTGGCTGATCTGGGAGCGCCCGATCTCGAACTCACGGACGTAGTCCTGGGAGCCGTACATGCCGGGGCCTCCGCGCACTCCGGCGAGTTGCGCGACCAGCTTCACCTTCGTGTTGGCCGGCCACCAGCGCTTGGGCCGGAAGCTGACCGACTTGTCGTCGAACCAGTGCCAGGCGCCCTCCACCGGCTTCTCGCTCTGCACCAGGAGGTTGCGCTCGACCGACACGCGGTCGGTGATGCCGTGGTCGAAGGTCAGCATGATCGGCATGCCGACGCCGACGGTGAGGCCGGTGATCTCCTTGTGCGGCAGGATCTTGTCCACCGCGAACATCTGTGTGGCCTTCAGCGTGGAGAACTCGCTGGTCACCTGCTTGGTACCGCCCGAAGGGCCGACGGCGACGACGCTGACCTCGTAGGTCTCGCCGGGGGCCATCGTGCGCTTGCTGCGCCACTGGGTGCGGTCGGCGCTCAGCACGCCCGCGATGAAGGTGTTGCCGGTCTTGGCGCGTACCGTGACGCTCCTCAGAGCGCCGTTGACGGCTCCGACCATGATGGGCAGCTCAGGGGCCACCTGGGCCGCCCCGTTGCCCGGAGAGACGTTCACGGCCACGTCCTGCCGTGAACCAGAGGCACCTTGTCCTTTCTCACTGCCGGAGCCCGCGCAACCAGCTGCCAGCAGCAGGGCCAGCGCTCCCGTCCCTATGGCGACCACCCGGATCTCGACGTGTCTCACGTTACGTCTCCCCCGCTCCGATGGATCACTCCTTGTGAGTTATTACCCGGTTACAGCGTGTCGTGTACCCCTCCTGAAGGAGAAAGGCCGAAACGACCAGCAAAAAAGCCGCGCGGGCGGCCGACGCTTCCTTGACGGAGAGCAGTCGGCCGCCCGCGCGGCGAGAGGGGTGCGAAGACGGGGCCGGGGGCACGCCGGAGAAGACGCGCCGGGCCGTGTCGTCAGTGCGTGAAGTGACCCCGGTAGTACTGGAAGACGAAGCCGATGGTGGCCATGATCACCGCGAAGACCCCGATGATGAACATCCACCAGCCGATGACGAAGCCCACGGTCATCAGCGCCACCGCGAGGCACAGGAACAGCGGCCACCAGCTCGACGGGCTGAAGAAGCCCAGCTCGCCCGCGCCGTCGCTGATCTCGGCGTCCTTCCTGTCCTCCGGCTGGTCGCCGATGCGGCGCGCGGTGTAGAGCAGGTAGTAGCCGATCATCAGCGCCAGGCCGACCGAGATGGCCAGCGCCGTGGTGCCGGTGGGTTCCTTGGACCAGAACCAGTAGACCAGGTCGACCGCGGCGAAGAAGACGCCGCAGAGGAGGAACAGCCAGCCTTGGACCTTCATCGAACCTCCTCCAGTTCCTGCTTGGGAGCGAGCCGGTGCGGGTTGTGGAGGTCGAACGCGGGACGCTCGGACCGGATGCGCGGCAGGCGGGTGAAGTTGTGCCGCGGCGGCGGGCACGAGGTGGCCCACTCGAGGGAGTTGCCGAAGCCCCACGGGTCGTCGACGGTGACCTTCTCACCGTGACGCCAGGTCCGCCACACGTTGTACAGGAACGGCAGCGTCGAGGCGCCCAGGATGAACGCGCCCACCGAGGAGATCACGTTGAGGTCGGTGAAGTTGTCGGCCACCGAGTAGTCGGCGTAGCGGCGGGGGAAGCCCTCGGCGCCGAGCCAGTGCTGCACCAGGAAGGTGGTGTGGAAGCCGATGAACAGCGTCCAGAAGTGCCACTTGCCCAGGGTGTCGTTGAGCATCCTGCCGGTGAACTTCGGCCACCAGAAGTAGAAGCCGGAGAACATCGCGAACACGACGGTGCCGAAGACGACGTAGTGGAAGTGGGCGACCACGAAGTAGGAGTCGCTCACCTGGAAGTCCAGCGGCGGCGAGGCCAGGATGATGCCGGTCAGGCCGCCGAACAGGAACGTCACCAGGAAGCCCACCGCGAACAGCATCGGCGAGGCGAAGGTGATGTGCCCGCGCCACATCGTGCCGATCCAGTTGAAGAACTTCACGCCGGTGGGCACCGCGATGAGGAACGTCATGAACGAGAAGAACGGCAGGAGCACCTGGCCGGTGACGAACATGTGGTGCGCCCACACCGCGGCCGACAGGCCGGCGATGGCGATCGTCGCGCCGATGAGGCTCATGTAACCGAAGATCGGCTTGCGGCTGAAGACCGGCAGGACCTCGGTGATGATGCCGAAGAACGGCAGCGCGATGATGTACACCTCGGGGTGCCCGAAGAACCAGAACAGGTGCTGCCACAGCATGGCGCCGCCGGTGGCCGCGTCGAAGATGTGCGCCCCGAGGTGGCGGTCGGCCTCAAGGCCGAGCAGCGCGGCGGCCAGCACCGGGAAGGCCAGCAGCACCAGGATGCTGGTGAGCAGGATGTTCCAGGTGAAGATCGGCATCCGGAACATGGTCATGCCCGGGGCGCGCATGCAGATGATCGTGGTGATGAAGTTGACCGCGCCCAGGATGGTGCCGATGCCGGACATCGACAGACCCATGATCCACAGGTCGCCGCCCAGGCCCGGGGAGGAGATGGCGTCCGACAGCGGGACGTAGGCCGTCCAGCCGAAGGAGGCGGCGCCGTCGGGGGTGAAGAAGCCCGAGACGGCGATGGTGCTGCCGAACAGGTAGAGCCAGTAGCTCACCATGTTCAGCCGCGGGAACGCCACGTCCGGCGCGCCGATCTGCAGCGGCATGAGCTCGTTGGCGAAGCCCGCGAACAGCGGGGTCGCGAACATCAGCAGCATGATCGTGCCGTGCATGGTGAACAGCTGGTTGAACTGCTCGTTGCTGACGAACTCGAGGCCCGGCTGGGCCAGCTCGGCGCGCATGATCAAAGCCATGACGCCGCCGATGAGGAAGAACACGAAAGAGGTGATGAGGTACAGGTGGCCGATCACCTTGTGGTCGGTGGACGAGGCCCACCGGGCGATGACGGTTCCCTTGCGGGCGCGCCGCGGGACGGCCGTACCGGCGATCGGCTCGTTGATGGCGGTCACTGGGCACTCCCCGCCTGGCTGTTGACGTACTGGTCGTACTCGGCCTGGGGCACGAGCTTCACGGTGAAGAGCATGCGGCTGTGATCGACGCCGCACAGCTCGGCACAGCGGCCGGCGAACTCACCGGTCTTGTCGAGGGTGTGGATCTCGAAGACGTTCTTCACACCCGGGATCACGTCGCGCTTGAACAGGAACGCGGGCACCCAGAACGAGTGGGCCACGTCCGGCGAGGTGAGGTCGAACTGGACCGACTTGTTCACCGGCAGCACCAGCACGGGCCGCTTGGCCGGGGTGCCGACGACGCTGACCGTCTTGCCGCCGGACTCGCTGGTGAAGCGCCAGCTCCACTGGAAGCCCTCGACGTGCACCTTGACGTCGGGATTCTTCGACACCGCGGTGATGGTGGTCTCGTCACGGGCGGTGAAGTAGAAGAACACCGCGACCATGATGATCGGCACCGTGGTGTACAGGATCTCGATCGGCAGGTTGTAACGCACCTGGGGCGGCAGGGCGTCGCCGGTGTTCTTGCGCTTGCGGTGGAACGCGCAGGCCCAAAGGATCAAACCCCAGACGACGACACCGACGGCGAGGGAGGCGATCCAGGCACCGTTCCAGAGACTCTGGATGATGCCGGCCTCTTTGGTGACGCCTTGGGGGAAGCCGGCACGATCCCACGTGCCAGGGCCCCCACACGCCGTCAGGGAAACCAGCAGCGCCGCCAGGGCGGCGGCGCCCGGCACCCTTCGGGCCAACGGACGCCGTCTAGTACGGCGGGTCGGACTCACGGATCGCCTACCCCACAGATAAAGCCCAAGAGTCCCCCTCCTGGGCGGTCGTTACCAGATTCACGATGTTCGCGCTCTTGGTTGGCTCACGTCACGCTGGGGGACACATTAGCGCGGACAGGGGCCGCCCTCCTTCTCAGCCCCCGCGAACGGAAGGGCGCCGCGCCCGGCTCCCCCGTCGCGGCGGGCTTTCGCGCGGGTGCGAGCATGAACGCGTGGCGTACTTCGACGCGGCCTCGGCCGAGCCTCTGCACCCCGCCGCCCGCAAGGCGCTGATCACGGCCCTGGACGCGGGCGGCGCCGATCCCGCCCGGCTGTACGGCGCGGCGCGGCAGGCACGGCTCCTGCTCGAACGCGCCCGCGCCGAGGCCGCCGAGGTGATCGGCGCCCGGCCCGACGAGGTCTCCTTCACCTCCTCCGGGACGCAGGCGGTCCATCTGGGGGTACTGGGGACGCTGCTCGGCCGCCGCCGCGCCGGGCGGCGCGTGGTGGCGAGCGCCGTCGAGCACTCCAGCGTCCTCGCCGCCGCCGCGGCGCACGAGCGCGAGGGCGGCGCCGTGGAGCTCGTCGGCGTCGGCATGACGGGACGGGTGGACCCGGCGGAGTTCGGCGCGGCCGTCGCGGCGGAGGGCACGGCGCTGGCCTGCCTGCAGACCGCCAACCACGAGGTCGGCACCCTCCAGCCGGTCGCGGAGGCGGCCGAGGCGTGCCGGGCGGCCGGGGTGCCGCTGCTGGTGGACGCCGCCCAGACGCTCGGGCGGCTTCCCGTCCCGGCGGGCTGGTCGGTGCTGGCGGCCAGCGCGCACAAGTGGGGCGGCCCCGCCGGGGTCGGGGTGCTGGCCGTCCGCAAGGGCACCCGCTGGCGCTCGCCGCTGCCCGAGGACGAGCGCGAGCGCGGCAGGGTGCCGGGCTTCGAGAACGTGCCCGCCGCCGTGGCCGCCGTGGCCGCGCTGCGGGCCGCCGTCGCCGAGGCCGAGCAGGAGAGCGCGCGGCTCTCGGCGCTGGTGGACCGCGTACGCCAGGCCGTGCCACGCCTCGTGCCGGACGTCGAGGTGGTCGGCGAACCGGTGCTGCGAGCCCCCCATATCGTGACGTTCTCGTGTCTTTACGTACCGGGTGAGGCGATCTTGGCCGAACTGGACAAGGCGGGCTTCGCCGTATCGTCCGGCAGTTCGTGCACGGCGAGTACGCTACGTCCATCCCACGTGTTGGAGGCGATGGGGGTGCTCACCCACGGCAACGTCCGGGTGTCGCTGCCCAGGGGCGCCTCGGCCGCGGACGTCGACCGGTTCCTCGCCGTCCTGCCGGGCATCGTCCGGCGCGTCCGCGAGAGCGTGGGGGTGAGGTCGTAGAGATGCGGCACGACACGAGGCCCGAGCCCTCGCGGCGGGCCCGCCCCGGCGGAACGCGCCGGGACGGCGACGACGGCAAAGGTGGATCGGTGATGGCAGGCACGCAGCAGCAGGCGGCCGGGGGGCCACAGCCCTCGGCCGCGCTCACGATCGACGCCCTGGGGCGCAAGTGCCCCATCCCGATCATCATGCTGGCCGAGCAGATCAACCAGGTGCCGCTCAACGCGACCGTGGCCGTCCTCGCCGACGACCCGGCCGCGTTCACGGACGTCCCGGCGTGGTGCCGGCTGAAGTCGCACCACCACGTGGGCACCTATGAGCTGCCGCAGGGCGGCTGGGCGATCCACGTGCGCCGCAACTACTGACGGCGCGCCCGGCCGCGGGCGAGCGGCCGATGGCGCGACGGACGGTGACGCGGCCGGGGTGACGCGGCCGGGGGTGACGCGCGCGCGGTCAGGCGTAGTGGCACACCAGGCGCGGCTCGACCTCGGCCGCGGCGGCGGCGCCGTAGGCGGCGGTGAACCGCTCGATGAAGGCGCCCTTGCCGAGCTGGTACTCCTGCCCGCCGACGTGCTCGAGGACGTAGGTGGCGGTGAGGTTGCCGATCTGGCCGCAGCGCTCCAGCGACAGGTCCCACGACAGGCCGGACAGGAAGCCCGCGCGGAAGGCGTCGCCCACGCCGGTCGGGTCGACCTTGCGGATCTCGGGGGTCGGGGGGACGTGCACGCTCGGCTCGCCCTGGCGGTCGATGCGGGCGCCCTTGGGGCCGAGGGTGGTCACCCGCACCCCGACCCGGGACAGCACCTCTTCGTCCGACCAGCCGGTCTTCTGCTCGACGAGCGCCTTCTCGTAGTCGTTGGTGAACAGGTAGGCCGCGCCGTCGACCAGCGCGCGGATCTCCTCGCCTTCCATGCGGGCGAGCTGCTGGGAGATGTCGGCGCCGAAGGGGATGCCGCGCTGACGGCACTCGTCGGTGTGGCGGAGCATCGCCTCAGGGTCGTTCGGGCTGATCATGATCAGGTCGAGCCCGCCGACCCGCTCGCTGACCGGCCGCAGCTCGATGAGCCGGGCCTCCGCCATCGCCCCGGTGTAGAAGGAGGCGATCTGGTTGTGGTGCTCGTCGGTCGTGCACAGGAAGCGGGCCGTGTGGTGCAGGTCGGAGACGTGCACCGAGTCACAGTCGACGCCGTGGCGCGTGAGCCAGGAGCGGTAGTCGGCGAAGTCGTCGCCGACCGCGCCCACGAGGACCGGCGAAAGGCCGAGGCACCCCATGCCGAAGCAGATGTTGGCGGCGGTGCCTCCGCGCCTGATCTGCAGGTCATCGACCAGGAAGGACAGCGACACGCGGTCGAGCTGCTCGGCGATGAGCTGGTCCCCGAAGCTACCCGGGAAGGTCATCAGATGATCGGTCGCGATGGATCCGGTGACGGCGATGCGCACGGGCTCGCTCTCCTCGTTGTCAGCCTCGATGAGCCCGCCAAGAATACGCCACGGAAATCGTCCCAGCGTCGTGAACCGCTCGTGGACGATCTCCGCACGGGGCGCAGCACGGGCCCGCGCCTCCGGCCGCTCGCGCCACGTCACTGCGCGCCCTCGCGTGACCTGCCGCGGAGCCCGGCGGACCCTGGCACACCCCTACCGGTTCGACAGCGGTCCGCACGCCGAATCCCGCGCCCCCCGGCCCGCGCGGGACCGGCGCCCGGAGGCAACCGAACAGTGTCGGCCGGGCGACATGGCGATGCGGGTGGGCGCGGGCATGCCTGAACCCCGCCCGGCGAAAGCTCGAGCGGGGCGCCGGCGGATCTATCTAGTTGAACGAGTCGCCGCAGGCGCAGGAGCCTGTGGCGTTCGGGTTGTCGATCGTGAAGCCCTGCTTCTCGATGGTGTCGACGAAGTCCACCGTGGCCCCCATGAGGTAGGGCGCGCTCATGCGGTCGGTGACGACGCTGACCCCGCCGAAGTCGGAGACGACGTCCCCGTCCATCGAGCGGTCATCGAAGAAGAGCTGGTAACGCAGGCCCGAGCAGCCACCGGGCTGCACCGCCACGCGCAGCTGGAGGCCCTCTTCGCCCTGCTGCTCGAGCAGGGTGCGCACCTTGGACGCGGCCGCGTCGGTCAGGACAAGGCCCTGCTGCGTGGTCTCGCTGCTCTCAACCGTCATCTGTTGACTCCCCGTCTGCCAACGCCCCTCGGGGACGGAGGCCTGGTTCTGAGGTCTCACTCAGACGCTACCAACAGCCGGGCACCTCCACACATTCCTGTCTCAGGGTTCGGTCCGCTCTTCACCCCCTCTGCGCGGTGCATCTCCTGGCGTATGCCATCATTAGTCGTCAACTAGACGATAAGCCCCCTTAAGAGGTGTAAGCCGTGACGACCACCGAAACCGGCCTTCCGCTCTTCGTCCTCGGCCAGGGCGCCGACACCCACAGCGAGCGCGGCGTCGACTGCCCCGGCGAGCTGCCCGCGGCCTCCGACCCGGATCTGGTCGCGCGCGCGGTCAGGGCCAAGGCGGCGCTCGGCGACCGGCTTTTCGTGCTCGGGCACCACTACCAGCGCGACGAGGTCATCCAGTTCGCCGATGTGACCGGCGACTCGTTCAAGCTCGCCCGCGAGGCCGCCGCCCGGCCCTCCGCGGAGTACATCGTCTTCTGCGGCGTCCACTTCATGGCCGAGTCGGCCGACATCCTGACCGGCGACTCCCAGCGCGTGGTGCTGCCCGACCTGGCCGCCGGCTGCTCCATGGCGGACATGGCGACCTTCGACCAGGTCGAGGAGGCGTGGGAGGTCCTGACCGACCTCGGCATCGCCGACGTCACCGTGCCGATCACCTACATGAACTCCTCGGCCGACATCAAGGCGTTCTGCGGTCGCAACGGCGGCGCCGTCTGCACCTCCTCAAACGCCCGCCGCGCCCTCACCTGGGCCTACGACCAGGGTCCCGAGGGCCCGGACAAGCAGGCCGGCGAGCGCAAGGTGCTGTTCCTGCCCGACCAGCACCTGGGCCGCAACACCGCCGTCCTGGACATGGGCCTGTCCCTGTCCGACTGCGTGGTCTACAACCCGCACCGCCCGAACGGCGGCCTCACCGACCAGCAGCTCAGGGACGCCAAGATGATCCTGTGGCGGGGCCACTGCTCGGTGCACGGCCGCTTCTCGGAGTCGTGCGTGGACGAGGTACGCGAGCGGATCCCCGGCGTCAACGTGCTGGTGCACCCCGAGTGCAAGCACGAGGTGGTCAACAAGGCCGACTATGTCGGGTCCACCGAGTACATCATCACCATGCTCGACCAGGCCCCCGCCGGGTCCGCGTGGGCCGTCGGCACCGAGCTGAACCTGGTCAAGCGGCTGGCCGCCCGGCATCCGGACAAGACGGTGACCTTCCTCGACCGGACGGTCTGCTACTGCTCGACGATGAACCGCATCGACCTGCCGCACCTGGTGTGGGCGCTGGAATCGCTCGTCGAGGGCGAGGTCGTCAACCAGATCACCGTCGACGCCGACACCGCCCACTGGGCCAAGGTCGCCCTCGACCGCATGCTCGCCCTCCCCTAGGACGCCGGGAAGGCGTGCCGCCGGCCCGGCCCTCCGGTCGTGCGGCTGCTTCCCAGGACGGCGGGGGGAGCCGTGGCGGGGTCAGATGAGCTCGTAGACGACGCGGACGGTGATGGTGACGCTGCCGTGGCCGGGGTTGATGGAACCCTTCTCCGACATCATCGCGAAGCGGGAGGGCGGCGAGTCGCCCTCCTCTTCGAGCTTCAGCACGCGGCCGAGCCGGCGCCCGGACAACACGGCGTACTGACGGGCCTTGTGCTGCGCGTCGCGGAAGGCCGCGGCGCGCGCGGCCTTCACCAGCGCCGCCTCCTTCGAGACCTCGAACGAGATGCCGTTCAGGCGCACCTCCTCCCCCACGCCCGCGACCGCGTCCACCACCGCGTCCGCGCGGGACAGGTCGCGCACGAGCGCCTCGGCGCCCTCGGTGGCTCGGTACCCCACGACCTTGGGGTACTTGTCGTACTCGGCGCCGAGCGACAGGTCGCTGGTGCGCACGTCCTGCTCGGCCACTCCGGCGGCCAGCAGCGCCCGGGTCAGTTTGAGCCCGGCCACCTTGACGGCCGCGTACGCCTCCCCCGCCCGCTCCCTGCGCACCTCGACGCCGACGTTGATCCGCATCACGTCCGAGGGGGCCTGGACGACCCCGCGTCCGACGACGGAGAGCTCCACCGTCTCCGCGGCGGCGCGCACGCGGTGCGCGGGCGCCGCCGGAGACTGGACGGGGGCCGGCTCGGGGGCGGAGGCCGCCAGAGCGGGGGCCGCCTGTGCTGCGGCGAAGACGAAGGCCGTGGCAGCCAGCGCCACACTGAACTTGGTCATGAGCACATGGCATCACCGCCCGGCCCCCGCTCCGGCGCGCCCTTCCCGGACGCGGCCGGAACTTGACCAACCTCAGCCGGTCCTGGTGTAGCGCAGGAACAGTTTTTGGTAGTCCGCTGAGCCGGCCGTCGCGAGCACGCGCGTGGCGTTCCCCCCGAGGTCGACGACCACGGCCTCGTAGCCCTCGCCCTTCTTGCGCCAGGCCGCGATGTGCGCGTCGTCGTACCAGCCGATGACCCGGTCGGTCGGGAAGGAGAACCGGGCGCGCTCCTCGCCGTCGAGGCTCCACACGCAGATCTGGCGGCGGCCGCCGGCGCAGGCGGTGAGGAAGTGGTCCCCCGAAGGCGACATGTCGTCGCCCTCCACGGTCAGCGGGCTTCCCACCTCCAGCAGCGTCTGCAGCACGGTGCCGCCGAGGTCGTAGAACCTGACGCGCTCGGTGCCGCCGTTCAGCGCCCAGGTGCCGACGGCCCTGCCGTCGCCGCGCCAGAAGTAGCTCCAGCGGCCGACGTCCTTCTCCTTCACGTGGACGATCTCGGCCTTCCCCCCGGCCAGGTCGATGATCGCGTAGCCGTATCCCTGGCTGGTGTCGCCGGTCGCCTTGTTCAGCGTGACCAGCGCCTTGGTGCCGTCGGGCGACCACTGCGGGTAGGTGGGGTACACCGGCGCCTTGGCGATCCTGATCACCTTGGGCCTGCCGCCCGCCCGCTCGACGAGGGAGACGGTGGAGTAGCCGTCCTTGGTGTAGAGGGTGTCGGTGCCGACCGCCCGGCGGCCGTCGTCGCTGACCGTGTAGTCGAAGTACTTGCCGCTCTTGGCGAAGGAGTTCACGCCGTACTCGCGGATGTAGACCCGCTTGCCGTTGTCGAGGCTGTAGTAGGTCAGCCTGATCGGGTCGTCGTCGTTCTCGTGGACGGTGATGGCCCCGCCCGGCAGGGCGACCGTCCTGGTGGCGGGGGGCGGTGCGGAGGCCGTCGTCCCCGCCGGCGCCGTGGCCTGCCCGGAGGTGCGGCCGACCGGCTCGCCGGTGCCCCCGGTGCGGCCGGGGGTGGCGCCGCCGGCGACGCGGCCGCCCGGCTCGGCGGCCGCCTGCGCGATCAGGTATCCGGCGCCGCCCAGGACGAGGGCCCCGGCGACGGCGGCGGCCACGACCAGCGGCACGCGGCCCTTCCCGCCTGCCCCCGGGGGGCCGGACCCGCTGAGCGAGGTCGCCTCGGCGCGGCCCGGACCGCCTGGACCGCCTGGACCGCCTGGACCCGGCGAGGTGGGACCGGCCGCCCAGGGTGGCGGCGGGCCCGCGTGCGACGGCGCTCCCTGCGGGGCGCCCGCGGGCTGCTGCCAGCTCGGCGGCCGGCCCGGGTACGCCTGCGCGGGCAGCCCGTGTCCCGGCCCTCGGGCCTGGCCGGGGTACGCCCACCGGCCCTCCGCCGAGCCCGGCGGCACCGCGTTCGGCGGCACCGCGTTCGGCGGCACCGCGTTCGGCGGCGCCGCGCCTTGCCTGAACGGCGGAGCGTAGGAGGGGGCGGGCGGGGCCTGGGCCACGGCCGTGCCCTCGGCCATGATCACGGCCGGCGCCGCCGCCCCCGCGCCGCCGTGTCCCAGCAGGCGCATGAGCACCTCGCCCGCGGCCGGACGCGCGGCCGCGTCCTTGGACAGGCAGGCGGCCACGACGGCGCGCAGTTGCTCGTCCAGCGCGCCGAGGTCGGGCTCGACGTTCATGATCCGGTTGAAGACGGCCGGGAGGCTGTCGGCGCCGAAGGGCGCCTCGCCCGTGGCGGCGAACACCATCGTGCCCGCCCACGCGAACATGTCGGCGGCCGGACCGGCCTGCTCGCCCGCGAGCTGCTCGGGGGTCAGGTAGGCGGGCGTGCCGACGACCATGGAGGTCAGGGTGGAGGTCTTGTCCAGCGCCTTGGCGATGCCGAAGTCGATGACCCGCGGGCCGTCCGCGCCCAGCAGCACGTTGGACGGCTTGAAGTCGCGGTGGACGATCCCCGCCTGGTGGATCGCGACCAGCGCCGTGACCGTGCCGATGGCCAGCCGGTAGAGCGCGGCCCCCTGGCGGGGCCCGTCCCGCTCGACCACGTCGGTGAGGGTCGGGCCGTCGATGAACTCGCTGACGATGAACGGCCGATGGTCGGCCACCCCGGTCTCGATCACCTGCGCGGTGCAGAAGGTCGCCACGCGGACCGCGGTGGACACCTCCCGGACGAACCTGGCGAGCGCCTCCTCGTTCTGGGTCAGGTCGGAGCGGAGCACCTTCACCGCCACCGCCGCGCCCGCCGGCGAGCGGCCGAGGTAGACGACCCCCTGGCCCCCCTCCCCCAGCCGACCGGTGAGCTCGTAGCCCCCGACCCGGGCGGGGTCCCCCGGCCGTAACGGCACCGGGTTCGACATGGCGCCCTCCATCCCCCCACTTATGGGCTTAACGCACCCCATTGTGGCGTGGACTTGGCGCAATCTTTACCTACGGAACCAACCCGTACCCGTAGCGTGATCCGCGGCGGGTCAGCTCTGACCCGGCCGCCCGCCGTCCTGGTGGCCGCGGCGCCGCAGCAGGGTGAGCAGGCTCGGCACGGTGAGGAACCCCTCGGCGATCGCGGAGGCCAGCCCCACCTTGAACAGGTCGCGCGTGTCGTCGTAGGCGAGGAAGCGGGGCACCCACCGCGGGTGGTACTTGGCGTTGGCCCGGTACAGCGACTCCAGCTGCCACCAGCGGGAGAAGAACACCAGCGCGCGCCGCCACAGGCGCAGCACCGGCCCGGCGCCGAGCCGCGCCCCGCCCTCGAACACCGAACGGAACATGGCGAAGTTGAGCGAGACGTGCTTGACGCCGAGCCCCGACGCCTCGGCGATCAGCCCGGCGACCATGAACTCCATCAGCCCGTTGTCGGCGTGGCGGTCGCGCCGCATCAGGTCCAGCGACAGGCCGTCGTCGCCCCACGGTACGAACGAGAGCAGGGCCGCGGGCTCACCGGCGGCGTTCTTGGCCTCCACCAGCACGCACTCGCCGTCGGCGGGGTCGCCGAGCCTGGACAGGGCCATGGAGAAGCCCCGTTCGGTCTCGGTGTCGCGCCAGGCGACGGCGCGCTCGATGAGGTGCCGGCCCTCCTCGGCCGACACCTCCGCGTGGCGCCGGACGCGCAGCGTGAAGCCCGCGCGCCTGACCCTGTTGACCGCCTGCCGCACCGCCCGCATCTCGCGGCCTTCCAGTCCGAACTCTGCGACCTCGATGACGGCCTCGTCGCCCAGTTCCAGGACGCGCAGACCGGCGCGCGCGTAGGCGTGGGCGGCGGCCTCGCTGGGCCCGAGGACGGCGGGCGCCCAGCCGTAGCGCCGCGCCTCGTCCAGCCACGCCCGGATGGCCGGGCCCCAGGCCTCGACGTCGCCGATGGGGTCGCCGCCGGCCAGGCAGACCCCGCCCACCACCCGGTAGGAGATCGCCGCCTTGCGGCTCGGCGAGAAGATCGCCGTCCGGTCGCGCCTGGTGGCGAAGTACCCGAGCGAGTCGCGCGAGCCATATGCCGCCAGCAGAGCCCGGATGCGCTCTTCGTTCTCGGGCGGCAGTTCGGCCTTGGCCCGCTGGGAGCGGAACAGCACGGCGAAGGCGACCAGCACCGCGACGGCGCCCAGCAGGCCGATGACCGAGTTCACCCAGAACGGCGGCCGTCCCGTCCGGTAGAAGTCGAGGGTCACCACCCCGCCGAGCGTCCTTTCCAGCGCCCAGGCCAGATGGTCCTTGGCCTGCAGGGTGCCGGGGAACAGCGTCACCAGGGCGTACCCGACGCCGAAGGACACCGCGAGCAGCGAGCCGAGCGTGAGGAACGCCTTGCGGAACGACGCCCGCCGCATCGGCGCGAAGAACTGGTCGTGCGCCGCCGCCAGGACGCCGAGCACCAGGGCCGACACCGAGAGGTTGACCTCCGAGGCGACGACCTGCCCCATCAGGGCGAACTCCTCCACCAGGTCGGGCATGAGCGACGCCGACAGCACGACGGCCAGGTTGCCGAGCACCAGCAGTGAGAAGAAGGCGACGAGCACCCAGTACGCGGCGCGCTTGTGCCGGGCCAGGGCTCCGGAGAGGATGCCGAGGAACACCGCGTAGCCCAGGTTCGGCTCGACGGGGAAGACCGCCATCTCGATGAGGCCGGTGACCGGCCTGAGCAGGTTGCGTACCGGCGCGACCAGCGCGATCACGGCCGAGTAGACCGCGGCCACGGCGATGCACACCGACATCACGCGCGGCACGACGGCGCGCAGGCGCTCCCCGGCGTGTGTCTCAGCGGCCGCCCCAGCGCGGCCATGGTCGGTCACTGCCACCTGTTTCCCCCCGGCGATGGCTGATCTGCGGGGTGGTATACCCCGCGTTTGGCCTGGCTAAGGGCGGAACGACCAGAGTGATCGTTTTCGTACGCCCCCTTGACGAGCGGCAAAGACGCGACGGGGGATGGATCACAGGCCGGGGGCGCCCCAGAGGGGAAACCAGCGGGACAGGTCGGGCTCGACGCGCAGCTCACCGGAGATCGCCCCGCGAACCTGGAGCTCCAGCGCGTTGTCCCTGCGCTGCCCCGAAAGCGGCGCGAACGGATAGAAGGTGCCCTGCTTGTACAGGTAGACGACGGCCAGGCTCCGCCCCGAGGCATCGGTGAAGGTGACGAGCGAGCACAGCAGCGACGGGCCGAACCCCGCGCCCTCCAGCGAGGAGTTGACGCCGTGCAGGTCGGTGACCAGCGCGCTCAGGTCGTCGGCCGGGCGGCGCACCAGCAGCCAGGTGTAGCCGTAGGAGTCCTGCGACTGCTCGATCTCGACCTCGCCGAGCAGCGCCTTGATGTCCTGCTCGAGCGTGACGAACGCCCCGCCCTCGGCGGAGCGGAAGCACACCGAGCCGAGGCCGGTCGGCTCGAAGGCGGTGGCCGCCTGCAGGGTCACCGCGGCGGAGGGCAGCGCGAACAGCGCGTCGAGGTTCGGCGGGGCGGGCTTGCTGCGCCCGAGCAACGCGTCCAGCCAGCCCATCGGCTCAGGCCCCGCGGCCGAGCTGGGCGGCGATCTTGCTCAGCTGGTCGAGCCGGCGCTCCAGCGGCGGGTGGGTGGCGAACAGGGTGGCCAGGCTCGCGCCGCCGCGCCCGGAGATCGCCGGGGTGAAGAAGAAGGCGTTGAACGGCTGCGCCTCGCGCAGGTCGCGCGTCGGGATGCGGGACATCTCGCCGGTGACCTTCACAAGGGCGCTGGCCAGGGCCGAGGGCCGCTGGGTGAGCAGGGCGCCGGCCCGGTCGGCCGACAGTTCGCGGTAGCGCGACAGCGCCCGGGTCAGCAGGAAGCTGACCGCGTACACCACGATCGAGACCAGCATGATGATGAGCCCGATCGGCGGGCCGTTGTTGTTGCCCCGGTCGCGCCCGAGCCCGGAGTAGAGCGCGAAGCGGGTCATGAGGCCCGCGAGAATCCCGAGGAAGGAGGCGAGGGTCATCACCGCGACGTCGCGGTGGGCCACGTGGGACATCTCGTGGGCGATGACGCCTTCCAGTTCCAGCGGGTCGAGCCGGCGGAGCAGGCCCGTGGTCACGCAGACCACGGAGTTCTTCTGGTTGCGCCCGGTGGCGAAGGCGTTCGGCACGTCGGTGTCGGCGATCGCCACCCGCGGCTTGGGCACGTCGCCCATGGCGCACAGCCGGTCGATCAGGCCGTGCAGCTCCGGCGCCTCCTGCTGGGTGACCTCTCGCCCGTGCATCGCGAAGAGCGCGATCTTGTCGGAGAAGAAGTACTGGACCAGCAGGAGGCCGCCGGCGAGGACGAGCACCACGATCGCCTGGACCCCCAGGGCGATCAGGACGCCCACGAAGACGACATAGAGCAGGCCCAGCAGGAACATGGTGGTGACCATGCGCACCGTCAGACCCCGGTCGGGGGCATACCGGGTTTGTGTCATATGAACAAGCTATCCCGGGATAAGTCCCGAATCGCCAAGCATGCCCCTTACTTCATCGATCGAAGCGTCGGCCGGCGGCAAAATCAGTTCCGAGGGCTCGAGGGAGTCGTCGGGAAGCGGCTTGCCGATCTGGCGCACCTTGTCCAGCAGCGCGTGCAGCTTGGTGCGGAACTGTGCCTCGTCATCGATCTCGATGGCGGCCTCGAGCTCACTGTCGAGCGAGTTGAGCACGTCGATGTCGCCCTCGGCGACCTCGACCTGGCCCTCGCCCATGATGCGGACGATCACAGGCCCTCCCCCGGCTGACGGTACTGCTGGGTCGGCTGCGACTGGGGCTGCTGCTGCGGCGGCGGAGCCTGCTGCTGACCCGGGTGGCCGGCCTCGATCGCGTCACGCGGCGCCGGGCCCTGGCCCAGCTCGGCCTTCATACGGGCGAGTTCGAGTTCGACGTCGGTGCCGCCGCCCATGCGGTCGAGCTCGGCCTGGATGTCGTCGCCGCGCTGGCCGCTGAAGTCGTCCAGGGCGCCGCTCGCCAGGAGCTCGTCGATCGCGCCCGCGCGCGCCTGCATCTGGGCGGTCTTGTCCTCGGCCCGCTGGATCGCCAGGCCCACATCGCCCATCTCTTCGGAGATGCCGGAGAACGCCTCGTTGATGCGGGTCTGCGCCTCGGCGGCGGTGTAGGTCGCCTTGATGGTCTCCTTCTTGTGGCGGAAGGAGTCCACCTTGGACTGCAGACGCTGGCTGGCGAGGGTGAGCTTCTCCTCTTCGCCCTGCAGGTTGTTGTGCTGCACCTGCAGGTCGGCGATCTGGGTCTGCAGCCCGGAGCGCCGGCTCAGCGCCTCGCGCGCAAGGTCTTCACGCCCCACGCTCAACGCCTTGCGGCCCTGGTCCTCAAGCTTCTTCGCCTGCTGCTGGACCTGGTTGATCTGCAGCTCCACCCGCTTGCGCGAGGTGGCGACATCGGCCACGCCCCGGCGTACCTTCTGCAGAAGCTCAAGCTGCCGCTGATAGGAATAGTCGAGGGTCTCGCGCGGATCCTCCATCTTGTCCAGGGCCTTGTTGGCCTTGGACTTGAAGATCATGGAAAGTCTCTTCATCACGCTCATGCGCGTTGGCCGTCCCCTTCTTAGGTAGTGCTGTGCCTATGCTCCCGCTCGCTGCGACGCTCGCCGGCCGTATGCTCGCTTCGCTGGCATCCATGCTCCCTCGCGCCGCCTCGCAACTCCATAGGCTGCCCGCTCAACGTCAGCCCCCGATTATCGCGGCAAAGTCGCGTAGGTCCACCCTACGCATAACGCACGAGGGCGTCATTAAGTTGCACCCCCGGTAGGCTGACGTCGTGTTCCGACGTCGCACGCAGGCCCCCACGGATGACAGCCCCTCATCGTCTTCAGAGACGCAGGCCAAAACCGCGGGAAAGGGCCGGCCAACCCCCAAGCGCCGCGAGGCCGAAGGCCGTCGCCGCCAGCCGGTTACCGCTCCCAGCAACCGCAAAGAGGCCTACAAGCAGGCGCGCGAGCGCCAGGCCGCCGAGCGGACGCGCGCCCGCGAGGGCATGTTGAAGGGAGATGACCGTTATCTGCCCGCCAGAGACCGCGGGCCCGCGCGCAAACTCGCCCGCGACTGGGTCGACTCCCGCCGCACGATCAGCCAGTATTTCCTTCCCGTCTCGCTGCTGCTGCTCGTGATCCTCTGGACGGTCCCGATGTTCGGCGGCCAGGCCGGCATGGCCCTGTACTCCTACGCCATCACCATCCTGTGGCCGGCGATGATCATCGTGGTCGCGGTGAGCGCCGTGTGGGTGTCCCAGCGGGTGAGGAAGGAGGTCGCGCAGCAGTTGCCCGACGAGAGCCTCAAGGGCGTCGGTTTCTACGCCGC
This sequence comes from Sphaerisporangium dianthi, assembly GCF_042654065.1. Taxonomy (NCBI): domain Bacteria; kingdom Bacillati; phylum Actinomycetota; class Actinomycetes; order Streptosporangiales; family Streptosporangiaceae; genus Sphaerisporangium; species Sphaerisporangium dianthi. Next base: position 142,612 of record NZ_JBHSFP010000009.1, read on the forward strand.
CATGCGCGCGATGCAGATCCGCCGCCTGCGCTTCCCTCCGCCGACCCTCCTGCCCGGCGGCAAGCCCGTCCCCCCCAAGAACTGACCCCGCCCTGCCATCTCACCGGCAGGCCTCATGACGTGCCCTCGGCCGGTCTCCGCACGCGGCGGCAGGCCGGCGCCGCCCATGCCCCCCTCCGGCCAACCGGGCGACCACCGACGTCCACCCAGGCCCCCGCACCACTCCTCAGCGGACCACAATTCCAGCCCGGCCCCAGCGACCACCGGCGTCCACCCGGCCGCCGACCCCGCTCCCGTGCCGCCCCTCAGCGGGACCACGACTCCCGCCCCGCACAGCGCCACCTTCGCTGGCCGGGCGGCTCTCCCGCTCCGGTGTGGAGCATTTCAGGGCGCCGCGACGGCGGGAGGAAGGTGCGGCGATACCGGCGCCGCTCGTACGGCGAGAAGCCGCCGAGCCTCGTGGACGGCTCACCGGCGCGCCCTCGGTCAGCGGCTTGTCCAGTGCAGGCGGCCGTCGGTCACCGCGGGGCGCAGGCCGCGCACCGGGCGTCCGGTCTCCAGCGACCGGGCCGTCGCCCTGAGCAGCGCGTAGAACGACGTCCAGCGCACGCCGGAGGCGAATGACGTGCCCGCGGCGCCGAACCGCCCCACGGCGCCGCGCCGGGGGTCGATCACCCCGGTCCCGCCGGTCGCGCCCGTGGGAACGGGCGCGGTGCCGCCGCCGGGCGCACGGGACGCCGGCGTCGCGTCCGCGGCCGCCGGCTCCGCGGCGGAGGCGGCGAAGGGGATGAGCCGGCCGTCCCACCGCTCCGCCGCCGACGGCGAGTCCGTGGACGCGGCGCACAGGGCCCGCCAGGTGTCGCGGATCTCCCGTACGCCGAAGGCCCGCCACCCGGGCAGCACCGCGCCTTCCGCGCCTTCCGCGCCTTCCGCGCCTTCCGCGCCCCCCGGCCCCTTCGCGCCCGAGCCGTCGTGACGCAGCAGCGAGGCGCGCAGGGCGGCGGGGAACGGCATGCCCGTCTGGGTTTCCGCGATCGCGATGGTGCGCGCCCTCGCCGGAGGGCGCAGTCCCGCGTAGGTCACCGGAGCGTTGGCCTTCAGCCACCTTTCGACACGGCGCCACTGGTGGTTCACCGCGCGAAGCACGCGGGGGTCCAGCGGGCGCGCCTCGACGCGGCTCCCCTCAGGAGGGCACCCGGTCGCCGGCGACCGAGCCGGCCCGCCGGTGACGTCCGGAGACGGGGCGGCGACGCCGGACGGCCCGGCCACCCCGCTCTGGGAAGGGCCTGCCGGAGTGAGAGCCTCGGCGCGCGCCGAGGGGGCCGCCACGACGGCGGGCGAGGACGCGTCCCGCACGGCACGGGCGCCGAGGAGACCGGCCGCCACGACGACGACGCACAGGACGGCGACCGGCACCGCCCACCGTCCCCTGCGCCGTTCGGCCGAGGGCCGTGCCTCGCCGGGTCCTGAGGAAGCCGGAGGACGAACCGCGCCGCGGCGCACCGGAGCCGGTCGAGTGTCCCGGCGGGGTGCCGGAGGCGCCGGCGAGTGAGGGGCGGGGGTGGGGCGGCGTGCGAGGGCGCGCAGCGCGACGGCCGCCATGATCAGGGCCGCGCCCACGGCCGCCACGGTGAGCGCGCGCCGTACAACCCCGCGTGTGATCAACCGCCGCACCCGGGGCAGACTACCCCCAAACAGATCAACGGTAGGCAACGGTTAGGGTCATTCACATGCAATATCGCCATCTTGGCCGCAGCGGCCTCAAGGTCAGCGAGATCAGCTACGGCAACTGGATCACCCACGGTTCCCAGGTCGAGGAGGACTCCGCCAAGGAGTGCGTGCGCGCGGCCCTCGACGCGGAGATCACCACCTTCGACACCGCCGACGTCTACGCCGCGACCAAGGCCGAGGAGGTCCTCGGCCGCGCGCTGAAGGGCGTGCGCCGCGAGTCCGTCGAGATCTTCACGAAGGTCTACTGGCCCACCGGCAGCGGGCCGAACGACTCGGGGCTCTCGCGCAAGCACATCACCGAGAGCATCCACGGGTCGCTCCGCCGCCTGCAGACCGACTACGTCGACCTTTACCAGGCGCACCGCTACGACTACACGACACCGCTCGAAGAGACGCTGAAGACCTTCGACGACCTCGTGCGGCAGGGCAAGGTGCTGTACGTCGGCGTCAGCGAGTGGAGCGCCTCGCAGATCGCCGACGCGCTCAGGATCGCCGACCAGATGGGGTTCGACCGGCTGATCTCCAACCAGCCGCAGTACTCGATGCTGTGGCGGGTCATCGAGGCCGAGATCGTGCCCCTCTGCGAGAAGGAGGGCGTCGGGCAGATCGTCTGGTCGCCCATCGCGCAGGGCGTCCTGACCGGCAAGTACCAGCCGGGCCAGGCGCCGCCCGCCGGTTCGCGGGCGACCGACCCGACCGGGTCGAACTTCATCTCGCGCTTCATGGAAGACGAGGTGCTGACGCGCGTGCAGGACCTCAAGCCCATCGCCGCCGACCTCGGCCTCACCATGGCGCAGCTCGCGGTGGCCTGGGTGCTGCAGAACCCGAACGTCTCGTCGGCCATCGTCGGCGCCACCCGGCCCGAGCAGGTGGTGGACAACGTCAAGGCATCGGGGGTCAAGCTCGAGGCCGAGGTCATGGCCAAGATCGACTCCGCGCTCGGGGCGATCGTCGAGCGTGATCCGGCCAAGACCCAGAGTCCGGCCACCCGCCCGGGCCGGTAGCGGTCACGGCCGCCGCGGTCGGGCCGGCATGAAGGCACGGCCGTAAAGGCGTCCTATCGGGCCCCTTGCGTTTTCGTTCACTCTGACAACATTTGTCACACGGACATCAGGAAAGCCAAGGGGCCCTGCGCTCACTCCACACGCAGGGACATCCCGGCGTACTCGACTTTGTCGTCTTCCAGCAGCGTGACCTGCTCTACTCCTGATTCGAGCAAGGTGCGCCAGTTTTCTCCGAGCCATGACTCGGCATCGGCCTGACTCGGGAAGATCTCGCGCGGAAGCGGGCCGTCCATAACCTCACCACCGTTAGCGTTTTCATAACGCCAGCGCCAAGTCATGCCATACGCTCCTTTTCGTGGGGTTTGCCCAATGCCCTCACCAGGCTGTGCAGACCCTATCTCCTGGAGTCTGCCGCAGATCTTGCCGTGCGCGCGGCGAGACAGGCCAGGGGGCCGGGAGAACCGCGCACAACCTGCGCGACCGTGCGACAGCCGAGATTGGAGGCCGACCGATGCCGCCCACGTTCCGTCCTCCGGCACCCGCGGCCGGGCCCGGAATCGCGACGGCGGCCGAAGCGGCCCCCGCGGCAAGGGCATAGTGAAGGTCCTGCTCTCCGGCACCGCCGGTCCGTACGGCTGGCCCGAGCCCGGCTGCGGCTGCGCCTCCTGCCGTCGCCTGTCCTCCGGCCACCGCCTGCCCACCGCCGTGGTGCTCGACGACGTGGTCCGGCTGGCGCCGCCCGCCGGACTCCGCCTCGTTCCCCCGGCGGCGATGCCCAAGGGCTACCGGATGACCGTCACGCCGGACGGCTACGCGGTGAGCGGCCCCGACCGCGGCCGTGTCCTGTACGCCGTCTCCGCCGACGACCTGTCCGGCGCGCCCTCGCCGTGCTGGGCGGAGGACGCCTACGACCTGGTGCTCATCGACCTGCTGGACCGGCCCGAGCGGCTCGGCGACCTGCGCAGGCGCGGCCTGGTCACCGCGCGGACGCAGGTGGTGGCCATCCATCTGGACCACCGGCTCCCCTCGGAGGACGAGCTGCGCCGCCGGCTCGGGTTCTGGGGCGGCCGGCTGGTCGACGACGGCACGATCATCGACACGCGCACGCCGTCTCGCGCGCGCCCGTCCCTCGCCGGGCGGGTGCTGGTGCTCGGCGGCGCCCGCTCGGGCAAGTCCGCCGAGGCCGAGCTGCGGCTGATCGCCGAGCCCGACGTCGCCTATGTCGCGACCGGGCCGACCGGCGGGCGGGACGCCGACTGGCTCGCCCGCGTCGCCGCCCACCGGGCGCGGCGCCCGCCGCACTGGACGACCATCGAGACCACCGAACTGGAGGCGCTGCTGCGCTCGGAGGCGGGCCCGCTGCTCATCGACGGCATCGGCACGTGGCTCGCGGCGGTCTTCGACGCGTGCGGGGCCTGGGACGACCCCGCCCACGACCGGCCGAGGGGCCGCAAGCCCGGCCGCTTCGGCACGGCCCTGGACGCGGTCGCCGCGCGCTGCGACGATCTGGTGGCCGCCTGGCGGCAGACCCGCGCCCAGGTGGTCGCGGTCAGCGACGAGGTGGGCCTCAGCGTCGTCCCCGCGACGGCCAGCGGGCGGGTGTTCCGCGACGCGCTCGGCCGGCTGAACCAGCGCCTGGCCGCGGAGTCGGAGGAGGCCGTGTTCGTCGTCGCGGGCCGCGTCGTCCCCCTTCCCATCTGACCGCGGCAGCTGATATGTCCCCTGACATGCCCGCACCCGACCCCGAGGAGCCCGTCGCCGCCGGGCTGCGCCTGGCCGCCGGGACGTTCACCGTCTGGCCGGCCGGCCTGCCGCGCACCGACCGCGTCACCGCCGGCTGGGCCATGGCGCTGGCCCCGCTGATCGGCCTGGGTCTCGGCCTGGCCGCCGCGGCGATCATGGCAGGCGCGATCCTGGTCGTCTCGCCGCTGCTCGCCGCCGCGCTCGGCCTGGGCTCGCTCGCCGTGCTCACCCGCGGCCTGCACCTGGACGGCCTCGCCGACCTGGCCGACGGCCTGGGCAGCGGCAGGCCCGCCGACCAGGCGCTGGACATCATGAAGCGGTCGGACATCGGCCCCTTCGGCGTCGTGACGCTGGTCTTCACGCTGCTCACGCAGGCCGCGGCCGCCGCCGAGGCGGGGCCCGCGGCGCTGGTGCTCGCCTGCGTCACGGGGCGGCTGGCCGTGACCTGGGCCTGCGTCGCCGGCGTGCCGGCGGCCCGCCCCGGCGGCCTCGGGGCCATGGTCGCCGGGACGGTGCGGCAGAGCACGGCGATCACCGCGACGGCGGCGGCCGCCGCCGGGGCCCTCGTGCTCGGGCTGCTCGCGGGCCGGCCGCTGATCTACCCGCTCGCGGTCGCGGCCGGCCTCGGCGCGGCCTGGGCGATGCGCGCGCACGCCACCCGGCGGCTCGGCGGGATCACCGGGGACGTGCTGGGCGCCCTGGTCGAGATCGCCGCCACCGCCGCCCTCATCGTCTGCGCCGCCGCCCTCTGACCCGCCCTCTCACCTGGGGCCCGTGGCGTCACGGCCCGGACCCGTTCAGTGATGCTAGCGATATCAGCACCAAGCAGGCCAAGAGGGCTCACATATTCATAGGATGAACCCTCGTTTATGCGTACTGGAGAAGCACGGCTAGCATCGGCACACGTGACGACAGTGCGACTCAACGCCTCTGACTCGGGATCGGTCGAGACCGACGCCCTCGTAGTCGGCATCAATACCTCGCCCGACGGCCCCCGCCCGGCACCCGGCGCGCAAGCCCTGGACGCCGCCATCACCGGCGGGCTCGCGCCTACGCTCCACGCGCTCGGGTTCTCCGGCAAGGCCGGCGAGATCGCCAAGTTCCCCTCGTTCGGCGCCGTGCCCGCACCGGTGATCGTCGCCGTCGGGCTCGGTGACGCTCCGGCCGAGGACGGCGCCCACGATCTTGAGACGCTGCGCCGGGCGGCCGGCGCGGCCGCCCGCTCGCTCGCGGGCACGGCCGGGGCCGCCTTCGCGCTGCCCGCCGCCACCCCCGGGCAGGCCGAGGCCGTCGCCCTGGGCGCGCTGCTCGGCGCCTACGACTTCACCCGCTACCGCACGGGCGACGAGCACAAGGCGCCGCTGCAGGCGATCACCGTGCTGAGCGACGCCCCCGGCGCCGAAGGCTCCGTGAACCGCGCCGCGACGCTGGCGGAGTCCGTCACGCTCGTCCGCGACCTGGTCAACACCCCGCCGTCCGACCTGTCCCCCGCGCGCTTCGCCGAGATCGCCGAGGAGACCGCGAGCAAGGCGGGCCTGTCGGTCGAGGTCCTCGACGAGACGGCCCTGAAGGAAGGCGGGTACGGCGGCATCGTCGGCGTCGGCCAGGGCTCGGTGAACCCGCCCCGGCTGGTCCGCCTCGGCTACGCCCACCCCGAGGCCGAGACGACGGTCGCCTTCGTCGGCAAGGGCATCACCTTCGACTCCGGCGGCCTGTCGCTCAAGCCGTCCGCCTCCATGGCCTGGATGAAGTCCGACATGGGCGGCGCGGGCGCGGTGTTCGGCGCCCTGCTCGCCATCGCCCGGCTGGGCCTGCGGGTCAACGCCGTCGGCTACCTGTGCCTGGCCGAGAACATGCCGAGCGGCAGCGCCCAGCGCCCCTCCGACGTGCTCCACACCTATGCCGGCAAGACCGTCGAGGTCCTCGACACCGACGCCGAGGGGCGCCTGGTGCTCGTGGACGGCATCGCCCGCGCCGGCGAGGACGACCCCGACCTCATCGTGGACGTCGCCACCCTCACCGGCGGGCAGATCGTCGCCCTCGGATGGCGCACCTGCGGCGTCATGGCCTCCGACGACGAACTGCGCGAGCAGGTCGTCGAGGTGGCCAACGCCCAGGGCGAGGCCGCCTGGGGCATGCCGCTGCCCGACGAACTGCGCAAGGGGCTGGACTCCCCGATCGCCGACATCGCCAACCTCAACCCCGAGCGCTCCGGCAGCATGCTCGCGGCCGGCATCTTCCTGCGCGAGTTCGTCCCCGAGGGCGTGCGCTGGGCCCACGTCGACATCGCCGGCCCCGCCTTCAACAAGGACGCGCCCTACGGATACATCCCCAAGGGCGGCACCGGCATGATCACGCGCACCCTCGTCGCGCTGGCCGAGCGTCACCAGGCCGGCCGCGAGGCATGATGAGCGCAGGACGCTGACAAGCGCGCCGCCGCCGGTCCACACCGGCGGCCGAGCGCGTCACGAACACACGAGACAAGTGAAAAGATGCTGTTGGGCAGGCCGGGCGCGCCGCGAGTGCGGGCATGACCGGCCGGTGAGGCCCACCGATTCCGACAAGGAGCTTTCCAGTGGCTGATGGCAGCGGCCCCTTCGACATCGTCGTCCTGGGTGGCGGCAGCGGCGGGTACGCCTGCGCCCTACGGGCGGCAGAGCTGGGCAAGAGCGTCGCGCTGATCGAGAAGGACAAGATCGGCGGCACGTGCCTGCACCGGGGTTGCATCCCCACCAAGGCGCTCCTGCACGCGGCGGAGGTCGCCGACGAGACCCGCGAGGCCACGAGCGTCGGCGTCAAGGCCCACTTCGAGGGCGTCGAGATGCCGGGCGTCCACGCCTTCAAGGACAAGATCGTCAACCGCGCCTGGAAGGGCGTGCAGGGCCTGCTCAAGAGCAGGGGCGTCACGATCATCGAGGGTGAGGGCCGTCTGCAGGGCCCCAACCGCATCGCCGTGGGCGACCAGGTCGTCGAGGGCCACAACATCGTGCTCGCGACCGGGTCGGTGCCGAGGTCGCTCCCCGGCCTTGAGATCGACGGCGAGCGCGTCATCACCAGCGACCACGCGCTCAAGCTCGACCGCGTGCCGTCCTCGGTGATCGTCCTCGGCGGCGGCGTCATCGGCGTCGAGTTCGCCTCCGTCTGGAAGTCGTTCGGCTCCGAGGTCACGATCGTCGAGGCGCTGCCCCACCTGCTCCCGCTGGAGGAGGAGTCCAGCTCCAAGCTGCTCGAGCGCGCCTTCCGGCGCAGGGGCATCAAGTACGAGCTGGGCACCCGCTTCGAGAGCGTCAAGACCACCGACACCGGCGTCGTCGTGACGCTGGAGGGCGGCAAGACCTTCGAGGCCGAGCTGCTGCTGGTGGCCGTCGGCCGCGGGGCCGTCAGCTCGGGCATGGGCTTCGAGGAGGCCGGCGTCACCGTCGAGCGCGGCACCGTCGTGGTGAACGAGTTCTGCCAGACCAGCGTGCCCGGCGTGTACGCCGTCGGCGACCTGATCCCCACCCTGCAGCTCGCGCACGCCGGCTTCGCCGAGGGCATCCTGGTCGCCGAGCACATCGCCGGGCTTTCCCCCGTGCCGATCGACTACGCGGGCGTGCCCCGCATCACCTACTCCGACCCCGAGGTCGCCTCGGTCGGCATCACCTCCGCCGTCGCCAAGGAGCGCGGCTACGAGATCACCGAGCTGGTCTACGACCTCGGCGGCAACCCCAAGAGCCAGATCATCGGCACGCAGGGCGCTGTCAAGATCATCTCCCAGAAGGACGGCCCCGTGCTCGGGGTGCACATGGTCGGCAAGCGCATGGGTGAACTCGTGACAGAAGGGCAGCTCATCTACAACTGGGAGGCCCTGCCCTCCGAGGTGGCCCAGCTCATCCACGCTCACCCGACCCAGTCCGAGGCCGTCGGCGAGGCGATGCTCGCCCTTGCCGGCAAGCCCCTGCACGTACACAACTAAGCCCTCACAGGAAACGCGAGAGAAGACGACACCATGCCGGTTTCCGTAACCATGCCCCAGCTCGGCGAAAGCGTGACCGAGGGCACCGTCACCCGCTGGTTGAAGAAGGAAGGGGACCACGTCGAGACCGACGAGCCATTGCTCGAAGTCTCGACCGACAAGGTCGACACCGAGATCCCGTCTCCGTCCTCGGGCGTGCTCACCAAGATCGTCGTCGCTGAGGACGAGACCGTCGAGGTCGGCGCCGAACTCGCCGTCATCGACCAGAACGGCGCCGCGGGCGGCGCCGCCGCTCCCGCGCAGGCCGAGCCGCAGGCCGAGCCCGAGCCCGAGCCGCAGCCCGAACCCGAGCCCGAGCCCGAGCCGGTCAAGGCACCCGAGCCGGCCCCCCAGCAGGCCCCGGTCTCCTCCATCCCGCAGCCGCCCGCGCCGCAGCCCGCGCCCCAGGCGCCCCAGGCTCCGCCGCGCCCGGCCCCGCAGCAGGCCCCGGCCGCCACCGCGGCGCCGTCGCCGATCGCGCCCGCGGCTCCCGTCACCGGCGACAGCCCGTACGTCACCCCGCTGGTGCGCAAGCTCGCCACCGAGCACGGCGTCGACCTCGACGCCCTGACCGGCACCGGTGTCGGCGGCCGCATCCGCAAGCAGGACGTCCTCGAGGCCGCGCGCGTCCAGCGCGAGCAGGCCGCGCAGGCGCAGGCCCAGGCCGCGCAGGCCCCGGCACAGGCGCAGGCCCCGCAGGCCGCCGCCCCGGCGCCGGTCGCCGCCGCGGCGCCCGAGCCGGTCCAGGCCGACACCACGCTGCGCGGCCGCACCGAGAAGATGTCGCGCATGCGGCAGACCATCGCCAAGCGCACGATGGAGTCGCTGCAGACCTCCGCGCAGCTCACCTCGGTCGTCGAGGTCGACGTCACCAAGATCGCGCGGCTGCGCGACCGGGCGAAGGCCGACTTCCAGCGCCGTGAGGGCGTGAAGCTCAGCTTCATGCCGTTCTTCGCGCTGGCGACCGTCGAGGCGCTCAAGCAGCACCCCAAGCTCAACGCGGTCATCAACAGCGAGACCAACGAGGTCACCTACTACGACCACGAGCACCTGGCGTTCGCGGTCGACGCCGAGCGCGGCCTCGCCTCCGCCGTCATCAAGGACGCCGGCGACCTCAACATCGCCGGTCTCGCCCGCAAGATCGCCGACCTGGCCGAGCGCACCCGCACCAACAAGGTGAGCCCGGACGAGCTGTCCGGCGGCACGTTCACGCTGACCAACACCGGCAGCCGCGGCGCGCTGTTCGACACGCCGATCATCAACCAGCCGCAGGTCGCCATCCTCGGCACCGGCACCGTCGTCAAGCGCCCGGTCGTCCTGGACACCCCCGACGGCGAGGTCATCGCGGTCCGCTCGATGGTCTACCTGGCGCTGACCTACGACCACCGCCTGGTCGACGGCGCGGACGCCGCCCGCTTCCTGACCACCGTCAAGCGCCGCCTCGAGGAGGGCCGCTTCGAGAACCAGCTCGGCCTGGGCTGACCGGCCCGATCCGACCCGACCCGCCGCGGCCGGACCACCTCGTGGTCCGGCCGCCGGCCGGTCTGACACGCGGCGGTGAGGCGGGGCAGCCTGGGCCGGGGGGCCGCGCGGACGTAGGGTGATCCCATGGCAGTCGTGATCACCGGCTCGTCCGGGCTCCTCGGTTCGGCCCTGGTCCGCGCCCTGCGCGACGAGGGCCGGCCGGTCGTCAGGCTCGTCCGCCGCACGCCCGCCGCGCCGGACGAGGCGTTCTGGGATCCGCGTGAGGGCATTCTCGCCCCCTCTGTGCTGGAGGGCGCGGAGGCCGTCGTCCACCTCGCGGGGGCGGGCATCGCCGACCGGCGGTGGACGCCCGAGCACCGGCGCGAGCTGGTCGCCAGCCGCGTCGACAGCACGCGCACCCTCGCCGTCACCATCGCGGGGCTTGAGCGCAGGCCCGCCGTCTGGCTCAGCGGCTCCGCCATCGGCTTCTACGGCGACACCGGCGAGCACCCCGTCGAGGAGTCCTTCGAGCCCCCGGCGCACTGGCGTCCCCTGAAGCCCGAGGCCGCGTCCGAAGAGACCGCGCCCGGCCCATCTCAGAGAGCCGAGGCCCGGGCGCACGGGCAGTGGCTCGCCGAGCTCGTGCTCGCCTGGGAGGCCGAGGTCGCGCCCGCCGAGGAGGCCGGCGTCCGGGTCGTGCGGCTGCGCACCGGGCATGTGCTCAGCCGCGAGGGCGGCTACCTCGGCAAGATGCTCCCGGTGTTCAGGCTCGGCCTCGGCGCGCCCCTGGGGTCCGGCCGGCAGTACGTCTCGTGGATCGCCGTCGACGACTGGGTGGGCGCCATCAAGCACATCATCGCCGAGCCCGAGGTGTCGGGGCCGGTGAACCTCACCGCTCCGACGCCCGTCACCAACGCCGAGTTCACCAGGGCCCTCGGCCGCGCGCTGCACCGCCCGACCATGCCGGTGGCGGTGCCGGGGTTCGCGCTTCGGGCCGCTCTCGGCGACCTCGCCGACGAGGGGGTGCTCATCGGCCAGCGTGTGCTCCCCCGCCGCCTGCTGGAGATGGGGTACCGGTTCGCGCATCCGCGTCTCGACGACGCACTGGCCGCCATACTCTAGGGTGCCGGTCCGGTGAAAACGGGAGGGTGAGCCGCGTCCCGGCCCCCGAGCCTTCGAGGCGGGGTTCCTCTTCGCCCTCCCCAGAGGCAGCAGGAGAGATCATGAGCAGGCTCGGCCAGTCCCACATCCTCGCCATAGGCGGCGGCTCGTTCGTCCCGGCGTCGCGCCTCGGCACCATGGAACCCTCCGGCCTGCTCCGTTACGCGCTCGACCTGACCGGCCAGGACCGCCCGAAGCTCGGGCTGCTCGCCACCGCCACGGGCGACGACGCCGAGTGGCTGCTGAAGATGTACGGCGCGTTCCGCTCCTTCGACGTCGAGGTCAGCCACCTCGCGCTGTTCCCCATGCCGAACGTCGACGACCCCCGCGAGTGGCTCCTGGAGCAGGACGCCGTCTACGTCAGCGGCGGCAGCGTCGCCAACCTCGCCGCGCTGTGGCGGCTGCACGGCCTCGACGAGGCGATGGAGGAGGCCTGGCGGGCCGGCGTGGTCCTCGCGGGCCAGAGCGCGGGGGCGCTGTGCTGGCACGTGGGCGGCAACACCGACTCCTTCGGGCCCGTCCTGCGGCCGTGGGCCGAGGGCCTCGGCCTCCTCCCCTACTCCTGCGGAGTCCACTACAACTCCGACCCCCAGCGCCGCGCCCTGCTCCACGAGTCGATCGCCTCGGGCGAACTGCCGGACGGCTACGCCGCCGACGAGGGCGTGGGCCTGCACTACGTCGGACGCGAGTTCATCCAGGCCGTCACCGTGAATCCGCGGGGCTACGCCTACCGCATCGAGCGCGACGGCGACGGTGGCGTCAAGGAAGTCCGCGTCGAGCCCCGCCTGCTGACCACCTGAGCGCGTGACCTCGCGTTAAGGTGGCACCGTGACTGAGCGCGCCGACCAGACCAGGCAGAAGAGCACCATGGGCGGCGGGGCCGGCAGGCTCGCGCTCGTCCGGCTCGGGGTGGACGTCCCCTACGAGCAGGCGTGGGAGCTCCAGCGCGAGGTCCACGCCCGCCGGGTGGCCGGGCTGATCCCCGACACCTGCCTGCTGCTGGAGCACGCCCCCGTCTACACCGCCGGCAAGCGCACCCGGCCCGAGGAGCGCCCGTCAGACGGCACGCCGGTCATCGACGTCGACCGCGGCGGGAAGATCACCTGGCACGGGCCCGGCCAGCTCGTCGGCTATCCGATCGTCCGGCTGACCGAGTCGATCGACGTGATCGCCTACGTCCGGCTGCTGGAGGAGGCGCTGATCCAGATCTGCGCCGACTTCGGCGTGGTGGGCGGGCGCGTCGAGGGGCGCAGCGGCGTCTGGGTCGCGGGCGACCCCGCGAGCGGCCTGCCCGACCGCAAGCTCGGCGCCATCGGCATCCGGGTGGCCAAGGGCGTCACCATGCACGGATACGCGCTCAACTGCGCCAACGACCCGAGCTGGTTCAACCGCATCATCCCGTGCGGCATCCGCGACGCCGGGGTCACCTCGCTGTCGGCCGAGACCGGGCGGCGCATCACCGTGGACGAGGTTCTCCCCTTCGCCGAGAAGCGCCTGGCCGAGGCCCTGGGCGTCGAAGGGCTCGACGTCCAGGAGGAAGACCTGCTCTCCGGCCGTCTCTGACCGCTTCCTCCACCGGGCTCGCGAGCACGAATTCGTCGGATGACCCTGTGACCGTGCGGTGCGGGCGGAGTCGTAAGCTTGGAGACGTGACCGTAGCTCCTGAAGGCCGAAAGCTCCTCCGCCTAGAGGTGCGCAACAGCCAGACCCCCATCGAACGCAAGCCCCCGTGGATCAAGACCAGGCTCCACAACGGGCCCACGTTCAACGAGATCCGATCGCTCGTCAAAGATCAGGGTCTGCATACGGTGTGCCAGGAGGCCGGCTGTCCCAACATCTCCGAGTGCTGGGAGGACCGCGAGGCGACCTTCCTCATCGGCGGCGACCAGTGCACGCGGCGGTGTGACTTCTGCCAGATCGACACCGGCAAGCCCGCCGAGTACGACACCGACGAGCCCCGCCGGGTCGCCGAGTCGGTGGCGCAGATGGGCCTGCGGTACGCCACCGTCACCGGCGTCGCCCGCGACGACCTGCCCGACGGCGGCGCGTGGCTGTACGCCGAGACCGCGCGGCAGATCCACGCCGTGATCCCCGGGTGCGGCGTCGAGCTGCTGGTGCCCGACTTCAACGGCCACCGCGACCAGCTCGAAGAGGTCTTCGGAAGCCGGCCCGAGGTGTTCGCGCACAACATCGAGACCGTGCCGCGCATCTTCAAGCGCATCCGCCCGGCGTTCCGTTACGAGCGCTCCCTGCAGGTCATCACGATGGCCCACGAGGCGGGCCTGGTGACCAAGTCCAACCTCATCCTCGGCATGGGCGAAGAGCGCGAAGAGATCGTCCAGGCGATGCGCGACCTGCACGAGGCCGGTTGCGACCTGCTCACCATCACGCAGTACCTCCGCCCGACGCCGCGGCACCACCCGGTCGACCGCTGGGTCAAGCCCGAGGAGTTCGTCGAGCTGCAGGCGCAGGCCGAGGAGATCGGCTTCTCCGGGGTCATGTCCGGCCCGCTCGTCCGCTCGTCCTACCGCGCCGGGCGCCTGTACAAGCAGGCCGTCGAGGCACGGCAGACCGCCTGACCCCGCTCCCTTTCGAGACCCTCCCCCGGCGGCCGGCCGATGGCCGCGCCGCCGTAGGGCGTCAGCGGGCCGCGCCGCGCCACCTTGGGCCGTTCTTCGGCCGCGCCGCCATAGGGCGGCGCCCCGCCCGAATCCCGCGAGGCCGGCGACGTGCGCGAAGGGCCGGCCCGGCGGCCCGGTATCGGCCCCCGCCTCGCACCGATCGCGGCCCCGGCCGCGCGCCGGTCGCTCGGCGTGCCCGGGCGATGACCGGTCGCGACGCCGAGGGTCACGGTCTGACCGGCCATCAGGTCACGTTTTCCTTTCTTCACCCTTGCATTTGTATCCTTCAACCATGGCGAACAAGCCCGCAGACTCAGAGCGCCCGGGGCGCATAAAGCAGCTCCGCATGGTCGCTCAGATCATCAAGAAGGCGAACCCCAAGGGGATGCCGATCGTCTACGCGTCGGCGCTCGCCACGCTGGTCGTCTTCATCGTCGTCGGGCTCGTCACCGGCCTGCTCTGGCAGCTCATCATCCTCGGCGTGATGGTCGCGCTGACGGTGGGCCTGCTGGTGTTCGGGCAGCTCGCGCAGCGGGCGCAGTACTCCATGCTCGACGGGCAGCCGGGGGCGGCCGCGGCGATCCTGCAGAGCATGCGCGGCAACTGGCAGGTCACCCCCGCCGTCGCGGTCACCCGCGACCAAGATGTGGTGCACCGGGCCGTCGGCTACCCCGGCATCGTCCTTGTGTCCGAGGGGCCCGGCCCGCGGGTGCAGCGCATGCTGGTCGCCGAGAAGAAGCGCGTTCAGCGCGTGGCCATCGACGTGCCGGTGTACGACATCCAGTGCGGTGACGGCGACGGTCAGGTGCCCATCAAAAAGCTCCAGCGCCACCTGATGAAGCTCCCCCGCAACCTGAAGAAGGAAGCGGTCTCCGAGGTCAACTACCGCCTCAAGGCGCTTCCGCAGACGCTGCCGGTGCCGAAGGGCCCGATGCCGAAGGGCGCCCGCATGCCCCGCGGCAAGATGCGGTGACGGCGGGCCCCGCTCCGGTCGCCCGGCGCGTGCTCGGCGACGCGCCGAGCACGCGGGCCAGCCGCCACTGGTGGGATTCCGCGGCCGACGAGTACCAGGCCGAGCACGGCGGCTTCCTGCGCGACGACGGTTTCGTCTGGTGCCCCGAGGGGCTGGACGAGGCCGACGCGCGCCTGCTGGGCGACGTGCGCGGCAGGCGGGTGCTCGAGGTCGGGTGCGGAGCCGGTCAGTGCGGCCGGTGGCTCGCCGGGCACGGCGCCGAGGTGGCCGCGTTCGACCTGTCCCACCGCCAACTGCAGCACTCCCGCCGCATCGACGTGGAGCTCGGCACGCGCGTTCCCGTGGTCCAGGCCGACGCGGGCCGCATCCCCTTCGTCTCCGAGTCGTTCGATCTGGCCTGCTCGGCGTTCGGCGCGCTGCCCTTCGTCGCCGACGCCCGCGCCGTCCTGGCCGAGATCCGCCGGGTGCTGCGGCCGGGCGGGCTTTTCGTGTTCTCGGTCAGCCACCCGGTGCGCTGGGCGTTCCCGGACGACCCTGGCCCGGGCGGGCTGACCTCCGACCGTTCGTACTTCGACCGCTTGCCGTACGTGGAGCAGGACGAGAACGGCGAGCCGACCTACGTCGAGCACCACCGCACGCTGGGCGACTGGGTGGGCGCCATCGTGGCGTCGGGGCTCACGCTGACGTCGCTGGTGGAGCCCGAGTGGCCGGACGGGCACGAGCGCGAGTGGGGCGGCTGGAGCCCGCTGCGCGGCCGGCTGCTGCCGGGCACGGCGATCTTCTCCTGCCGCCGGCAACTCTGAGCCCCCCTGCCGCCCGCCGCGCTCGGACGTGAACGCCCCGCGGGCGCGGCGGGAGAGCCGCGGAGATCAGAGGCGGACGACCACGGTGCGGGCGGCGCGGTCGTGCAGGCCGCGCTGGTCGCGGTCCCAGACGACGGCCGGGATGACCAGGCACAGCAGCAGGGTGCGCAGCACGACCGAGCCGAACGCCGGCCGTCCGCCGTCCAGGGTGGCGACCCTGACGCCGAACAGCCGCATGCCGAAGGTCATGCCGATGGTGCCCACCAGCAGGATGTACTCGACGGCGAACACGGCCAGGCCCACCCAGGTGGCGCCGCGCGGGTCGGCCCGCAGCAGGCCCCCGGCGATCGCCCAGGTGCAGATGAGCCAGTCGACGGTGATCGCGCCGAGGCGCCGCCCGAACCCCGAGACCGACCCGCTGCCCGCCCTGGGAAAGCCGAGCCGTTCGCCCGGATACCCCAGGTCGACGCCGGCGGCGCGGGTGCCGCCGATCCACGTCTGCGTCCAGCGAGGTTGCTTGCCCATGCAGGTAAGATAGCCGGGAGCCGCCTAGGTGCCTCCGGCGGCATACCCCCCCATCTGCTTAACATCCGTGAAACAAACGAGACATGGGGTGGAAACGGCACAGGCCTACTTTCAAGTCTGCAAGCCCGTGCCCCTGGGAGGTTGGATGTTCAGCTCCGCCGACGACGTCCTGAAGTTCATAAGGGACGAAGGGGTGCAGTTCGTCGATGTCAGGTTCACCGACCTGCCGGGCACGACGCACCACTTCACCTTCCCTGTGGAGAACTTCGGCGCCAGCGTCTTCACCGACGGCCTCATGTTCGACGGCTCGTCGATCCGCGGGTTCCAGGCCATTCACGAGTCGGACATGCTCCTGCTGCCCGACCCGTCGACGGCCGTCGTGGACCCGTTCCGTCAGCACAAGACGCTCAATATCAACTTTTTCGTCCACGACCCGCTGACCGGTGAGGCCTACAGCCGCGACCCGCGCAACGTCGCCCGTAAGGCCGAGGAGTACCTCAAGGGCACCGGCATCGCCGACACGGTGTACTTCGGTCCCGAGGCCGAGTTCTACATCTTCGACGATGTGCGCTTCTCGAGCAGCGCGAGCGAGAGCTACTACCACATCGACTCCATCGAAGGCGCCTGGAACACCGGCAAGGCCCAGGAGGGCGGCAACCTCGGGTACAAGCCGCGCTACAAGGGCGGCTACTTCCCGGTCCCGCCGATGGACCACTTCACCGACCTGCGCTCCGAGATGGTCCGCCGCCTGATCGACGCCGGCATCGAGACCGAGATGCAGCACCACGAGGTGGGCACCGCCGGCCAGGCCGAGATCGACTTCAGGTTCGGCACGCTGCTCAAGACCGCCGACAACCTGATGCTGTACAAGTACATCATCAAGAGCACCGCGGTCGAGTACGGTCACACGGTCACCTTCATGCCCAAGCCGATCTTCGGGGACAACGGCTCCGGCATGCACTGCCACCAGTCGCTCTGGAAGGACGGCGAGCCGCTCTTCTACGACGAGGTCGGCTACGCGGGCCTGTCGGACACCGCCCGTTACTACATCGGCGGCCTGCTCAAGCACGCCCCGGCGCTGCTGGCCTTCACCAACCCGACGGTGAACTCCTACCACCGCCTGGTGCCCGGGTACGAGGCGCCGGTCAACCTGGTGTACTCCCAGCGCAACCGCTCGGCCTGCATCCGCATCCCGATCACCGGGTCGAACCCGAAGGCCAAGCGCATCGAGTTCCGCGTGCCCGACCCGTCGTGCAACCCGTACTTCGCGTTCGCCGCGCAGCTCATGGCGGGCCTCGACGGCATCCGCAACAAGATCGAGCCGCCGCAGCCGGTCGACAAGGACCTCTACGAGCTTCCTCCGGAGGAGGCCGGCCAGGTCCCGCAGGTCCCCGGGTCGCTCGGCGAGGTCCTGGCGGCACTTGAGGCCGACCACGAGTTCCTGCTCGAGGGCGGCGTGTTCACGCCCGACCTCATCGAGACGTGGATCGCCTACAAGCGCGAGAACGAGATCGACCCGATCCGCCTGCGCCCGCACCCGCACGAGTTCGAGCTCTACTACGACGTGTGAGCCGTCGGGCTCCTGACCTGAAGAAGCCCTGACGGTTGATCCGTCAGGGCACATTCAGGGCACTCGGGCATCCCGAAAAGCCGTCGAGCGTGCCCTCCCGCGGAGGGCATGCTCGACGGCCTTTCGCATGCGCCAATTCCCTCTTCCACCGGCGAGTCCCGGTAGCCGCGGACCGGGATGACATCGGGGTCTGTGCGGCGGTGTCGCGCTAAGATCGCGTTTCATGCCTTCGGATGGTTTATGGCGCGTGATCAGGCTTGGAGCAGTAGGTCTGGTTCTTGCGGCGGCGGTCGCGGGCTTGGTGTTCAGCGACGCCTGGCTCTGGGTGGCCGTCGAATGGTCGCCGCCGGCCTATGCGGGGCTCTACGAGCGCGGCGGGTTGGACACCTCGACGACCGTGGTGCTGATCGTGGCCACCGTGGTGAAGGTCGCGCTCCTGTGGCTGATCCTGCGTACGCCCGCGCCGGGACCGCTGGACCGCCGGGAGAAGGCGCTGCGCCGGCTGCTGTATCTGGCGGTGGCGTACACCCTGGTGCTGTGGTATCCGATCGCGCTGCTCCCCGGCCCGGTCGACGCGGCGTTCCAGCTCGCGCTCTGGACCGCGATCGACGTCCTCTTCCTGCTCGTCATCCGCTGGCGGTCCCGTCTGCTGCGCGCGGCGGCCGGCGTGATGTTCGCGGTCGAGCTGGCCGGGATGGCCAACGAACTGCTCGACCAACTCGACCTCCCAGAGCTTGGACCGGTCGGCATCCTCGCACCGGGATTGCTGAGTGGAGCGGCGGCGACCATCGTCACGGTCCTCGGGCAGCGGCGCGACGGCCGGTGGAGCCTCGGCACGCAGATCGCGGGGTGGTCGTCGCTGGGCGTGAACGCGCTGGTGATCCTGCTCAACCTCGTCTTCGGAGGTGTCTCCAGCGGCGATCTGGGGGTGCTGGTCATGGTGCAGGCGATCTCCAGCGGCGATCTGGCGGTGCTGGTCTTGGTGGACGCGGCGGGGCTCGTCGGCACCGTGTGGATGGCGGCGACCGCCCGTGAACTGCCCGCCGAGGGCCGCCCGGCGGAACTTCCGCCCGCACGGCGGCGCGTGATCCGCGTCGCGGTGGCGGCCGTGGCCGTACTGCCGCTCATCGCACTGATCCACCCGGAGCAGACCCCGCGCCTCACCTACACCGGCTGGTCGATGGACTGCTATGACCGGCCCGCCTTCGGCGACCTGAAACCCGCCGAACGCGACGCCGCGTTCCTGTGCCGGGCGCGGAGCACAGAGGGCGGGGTCCCGCCGATGTTCCCCGACAGTCTGTCGAACCAGGAGATCCTGGCGTACGGGCGGGCGCTGTGCCGCACCACGGACCGCCAAGAGCAGCAGACCATTCTGAAGCGGGCCGGGAGCGCGCGGTCCACCTGGGGCGCGGACCCGTGGGACCTGGTCTACGTCTGCCCGGAGGTCGTCGGCGCGACCCATCCCGAGCTGCTGCGGTCGGCCACGCAGACGGAGGAGGCGAACACCGCCTACGTCGCCGAGAAGAACGCCGAGTGCCGCGACCCGTGGCCCCGGACGAAGGGGGTCGTCCAGGCCACGGCCAACTATTTCCTGTTCGTCGACGGCGATCCCGGCTATCTGGTCCACGACCCCGACGACCAAGCGGCCGACGAGGCGGCGGAGCAGGCGACGAACAAGGTCTACGACGACAGGTCCCTCATCGGGGTGGCCGGCAGCGCGGCGCTCGTCGGGCACGTCGACGACGTCAGTGATGTGTGCCTCACCGTGAAGGCCTTCCGCACCGCGCCGCCACAGCGGATCGCCGGGTGGGATCAGGTCAGCGAGGTGCCGATCGTCAGCAGAAGCGGCCGGCTCACCGTGCCGGAGAGGGACGGCGGTGAAGTGGGCGCGGGAGCCCCGATGCCCAACCTGGCGATCGCCGGGAAGGGCCACTACCGGCTCCGTGTCCACGTGCGGGTCGGCGACGCGGGGGAGGAGCACCTGGTCGTCGTGTTCCCGGGCGCGTCGGAGAAGAGGCTTGAGCTGAAGAGGTGAGCTGGGCCGGCGACGGTGGTGGAAGCGAAACCTGGGCGCACAGGGCACCCCCAGGGGCACATCGGCACGAGAAGCGGCGCGAAACGGTGGCGCGTATCCAGGGATCGGCGATCCGTGGATATGTCGGGCATGGATCCGTGCGGGGGTGCCTGGGAGCCTTGGGTGAGCGGTGAGAAGAGCCGCTGACCAGGGGGTTTTCATGAAAGACGTATCCGTACCCGATCTGACCGGCACGCTGGCCGTGGTGACCGGCGCGAGCGACGGCCTCGGCCTGGGGCTGGCCGTGCGCCTGGCCCGCGCGGGCGCCGACCTGGTGCTGCCGGTCCGCGATCCCGTCAAGGGCGAGGCCGCCCTCACCCGAATCCGGGCGGCGGCCCCCGGCGCCGCCGTGTCCCTCGGCGAGCTCGATCTGGCCTCGCTCGCGTCGGTGACGGCGCTGGCCGACAAGCTGATCGCCGAGGGACGGCCGGTCGGCATACTGATCAACAACGCGGGTGTCATGACGCCGCCCACCCGGCAGGTCACGGCCGACGGCCTGGAGTTGCAGTTCGGCACGAACCACATCGGCCACGTGGCGCTGGTGGGGCGCATCCTGCCGCTGCTGCGCGCCGGGCGTGCCCGGGTCACCACCATGTCCAGCAGCGCGGCCCGATACGGCTCGATCGACTGGGCGGACCCCCAGGGCGAGCGGAAGTACTCCCCTGTGCGCGCCTACAACCAGTCGAAGCTGGCCAACCTGCTGTTCGGCCTGGAGCTCGACCGGCGGGCCAGGGCGGGCGGCTGGGGCATCGTCAGCAACGTCGCGCACCCGGGCACGACCCTGACCAACCTCTACGCCTCCGGCCCGAACATGGGGCGCGAGCGTCCCTCCCACCATGACGCGATCATGCGGCGGCTCGCCCGCTGGGGCCTGTTCGTGCAGGGTGTGGACAGGGGACTGCTGCCCGCCTTGTACGCCGCGACCAGCCCGGAGGCGCAGGGTGGCCGGTTCTACGGCCCGGACGGGTTCGGCCAGTTCACCGGCGACCCGACCGAGCTGGCCGTCTACAGGCCGGCGCGTGACCAGGCCGCCGCGGCACGGCTGTGGGATCTCTCCGAACGCCTGGCCCACGTCGGGTTCGGCGCCTGACGGCGTGGCGGGGGACGAAATACTCGCAGCGTGGAGGTGGTTGCGGGAGGTAGGTGCACGGGGCACCGCGGGGGGTGTTTCGTTCATGGACCGGGACCGGCTCGCCGACTTCCTGCGCACCCGGCGGGAGGCGCGGCAACCCGAGGAGGTCGGCCTGCCGCGCGGGCCGCGGCGGCGCACCGGGGGGCTGCGCCGCGAGGAGGTCGCCGCGCTGAGCGGCATGTCCGCCGACTACTACAGCCGGCTCGAACAGCGGCGCGGGCCCAACCCGTCCGAGCAGATGCTCACCGCGATCGCCCGCGGGCTGCGCCTGTCCGCCGAAGAGCGTGACCATCTGTTCCGGCTGGCGGGGCACGCGGCGCCGCGGCGGGTCCTGGGCGGCGACCGGGTCAACCCGGGGATGACGCGCATCCTGGACCGGCTGGAGGACACCCCTGCTCAGGTGGTGAGCGGTCTGGGTGAGACGCTGCGGCAGACCCGGCTCGCCGTCGCGCTGCTGGGTGACGAGACCGCCCATACGGGGATGGCGCGCAGCCTGTACTACCGCTGGTTCACCGACCCGGCCGCGCGGAGCCTCCATCCGGAGGAGGACCTGCCGGTGCACGACCGCCTCATCGCCGCCGCCCTGCACGGCGCGTACACGCGGGACGGCCAAGGCTCGCGGGCGGCGGCGATCGTCGAGGCGCTGCTGGTGACCAGCCCGCGGTTCGCCGCGATCTGGCGGGAGCACCCGGTGCTCGGTCCGCACTGCGCGCGAAAGCGCGTGCGGCACCCGCGGCTCGGGTTGCTCGAACTGCACTGTCAGACGCTGGTCGACCCCGACCAGTCCCAGACGCTGCTGGTCTACACCGCCGCCCCCGGCAGCGAGAGCGAGGAGAAGCTCCAGCTCCTCGCGGAGCTGGAGCGCCAGCGCGTCTGACCTTCCGGGCCCGGCTACCGGCGGCGGCGGGGGTCGTGGCCCTTGCCGTCACGGATGTCGACGACGGGGCCGGGGGCGGTGGGCTTGCCGATGACGCCGGAGGAGACGGCAGAGGAGAGCTGAGCCACCGCCCGCAGCAGCTCGCGCAGCGCGCTCCCGGTGCTCTTGGGGGTGTGCGACATGGAAGGTCCCTCCCGTGAAACGAGACTCATGGACGTCTTGTCGTGCGGCGTACTCGTTCTCACGATATGTCGCGTCCAGGGTCGCCGTCCAGCCGCCCTGGTCGCCGGGCTCCCGCCCTGCGGCTCCCGGATCGGAGACCGGGGCAAGGCGGAGATAAACTCGCGTCATCTCCGCTCAGCCCGCCAGAGCCTGCCCTCAGGAAGCCTCGCCGGGTTCCTGACGTTGTGATTTCCGGGCGGCCGAGAACGACCGCCCGAAAGACAGGAAGGCAGCGCATTGTTCGGTCGTAAGCCACTCGAAGAGCGCATCGCCGATCGCCGGGCTCACCTGCCCCCGCTCAAAGAGGGGCAGCACTTCGAGCACGGGCCGGCGAAGTTCGTCTTCATCTTCCTGATCGTGTTCGTGGTCGTCTCGCACCTGATCGGGCTCGTCGTCCTCATGGCCCTCGACATGCACTGAGTGATCAGTACGGCAGCGTGTACCTGTTGAAGCGCTGAGCCACATACGGCGCCTTGAACTTGGGGAAGGCGACGGTCTTGATGTCGCCGTCGGAGGTATAGCGGTCCTCCGGGTGGGCGTTCAGCCAGTCGAGCCAGGCCGTCGAGCAGAACCGGGCGCAGTCGCCGACCTTGTCCATGGCCCGGATGCGCGGGATGCCGAGCGGGTCGAAGTCCTTGCTGAAGGGCGAGGCGGCGGGGGTGTACCCGGCCAGGAAGACGCCCGCGTAGTCGTACTTCACGCCTGCGGCGTCCCCGTGCATCGCCCAGTCCTTGGTGCTCGGCTGGTTGCCGTACGGCAGGGCGAGCGTGACCGGGGCGTCCTTGATCAGCGAGGTGACCAGCTTGTGGCCCGCGGCGATCTGGTCGGTGACCTGCTGCTTGGACCTGCCGCGCAGGTTGAGGTGGTCGCGCGTGTGGTTGCCGATGTCGAAGCCGTTGTCGCGCAGCCAGCCGAGCGTCTGCGCCTGCGCCTCGGGCCCGAAGGTGCCGAACATGTCCTTGATGACATAGAAGGTGGCGACCGGCCGGAAGCCCGGGTGCTGCCGGGCGACGTCCTGCAGGATGGCGACGGCGGTGTCCGGCTTGGGCTTCCCCGCGCCGTCCAGGGTGAGCTGCGAGGGCGACGAGTCGTCGAAGGTCAGCACGACCGGGTGGCGGCCCGCCGGGATGGAGATCTTCCCGGTGGCGAACTCCTTGGCCGTGATCGGGACATAGCCGTCCTTGGCCAGCCGTTCCAGCTCGGCGCGGAACTGCTGCGGCGTGCGGTCGTCGGTGACGGACGGCTTGGCGACCACGCGGTGATACATGATCACCGGGATCTGTCCCAGCTCGTTCGCCTTCACCTTGGCCGCCGTGGCCAGCGCGGCCTTGCGCGCCTCCTGCGCGGAGGCAGGCCCGGCCTGCTTGTGGGATGCGGCCGGCTGCGCGACGACCTTGGACTCCCCCTGCCCGCACGCGGCCAGCGCCACGACGCCCAGCGACAGCACCCCGACATGACCTGCCCGGAACCGCCCCATGGTCCCCCCAACCGACCCGATCAATGAGATACGTCTCTCCTACCCCCCGGATCACGATCTCAACACGCATCGCAGTCGAGCGAATGCCTAAAGTGACGATATCGAACCTGCAAGATGACATTCCGGACGGCATGCCGGGGCGCCGCGCCAGGCGCTTCTACTTGCCGGTCTCCCCTGCCCGCACGCGGATGCCGGTGAGCCGGCGCAGGATGTCCCACCAGAACGGGGCGCCGAACAGCAGGGCGAAGAAGGTGACCAGGAAGCCCGGCCAGTGACCCGGGCTGATCAGGCGCTGGAGCCACTCGCCGCCGTTCCAGGACCACTTGGGGCTGCCCCCGTCGGGCACGCGCACCGACACCGGGGCGTGGCCCACCATCTGGACGAACGCCGGGGCCGACAGCACCTCGGTCACGCAGGCGTAGGGGTCGGCGGGGTGGTCGGGACACTTCTCGCGCAGGGACCGCAGCGACTGGGCTCCCCCGTCGGCCGTGGCCGCGACCTGGGCCCGTATGGCGTTGTCGGTGAGGATCGCCCTGCCGTACTCCAGGGAGTCCATGCTGAACAGCAGCGTGAGCACCAGGCCGAGCACGGCGAGCACCCAGCGGACGTAGCGGCGGTAGAGCATGGTGAGGCGGCTCATCTCGCCGTCGAACCACTGCTCGACGGCCTTGCGGAAGGCGTCGAGGTCGCCGTGGGCGGTGTCCCAGGCGCCCTGCAGCGGCCGGTACAGAGGGCTGCCGCCGGCCTCCAGCTTGGCGAGCATGGCCGGAACGCCGCCCTCGCCGGTGACGATCTCCATCATCGCCATGGCGAAACGGCCGGGCGGGATGGAGGCGATGCTCGTCTTGCCGTCCTTGCCGTGGTCGATCTCGCGGAGCCGCTCGTACAGCAGGCCCGTCCAGCTGGTCGCCGCGCTCTCCACCGGCGGCGGCTTGGCGCTGTACGCCGGACGCTCGTCACGCCGGAACGGCAGGCTCGAGAACACCTCGGCGATCGTGCCGGGGATCGACTTCTTGCCCTTGTCCCCGTCCAGGGTGTCCTTGAGGTAGGCCCACAGGAACTTGCTGCGGATGCCCAGCAGCCGCACCAGGCCCTCGTTCACCCCGCTGAGCAGCAGCGAGAACAGCAGGAACGCCAGGACCAGCCCGATGGCGAGGTCGATGTAGACCGAGTTCACGGCGCGTCACCGGCCCGGCCCCACGGGGCTGTGAGGAAGCCTGATGGGGGCACGACCATTCCTCCACGGGGGGCGGGGTCAAGCAGACGCCAACAAAGGTACTCATTAAGGTCATGCGGCGCAGGCACCTTCGCCACGGCGCGCCGAGACGTGGCCCGGCGAGATCGGCCGTCCCCCGAGCGGCCGGCCGCAGCGCCGGCCGGGGCCTGGGTCAGGCGCCTCCGTAGAAGACGCGCTCGGCGACCACCCGTGCCCGGCGCGTGGTGCGCAGGTAGTCCTCGACGAAGTCCTCCGAGCCGTCGGGGGCGTAGCCGAGGGCGCGGGAGATCAGCATGCGCTCGCGCACGTCGACCGGGATGCTGTCGCCGGCCCGGCCCCGCACGAGCATGATGGCGTCGCGGATCTGGGAGGCGAAGCGCCACGCCTCGGCGACCACCTCTTCGTCGGTGCAGGCCAGCAGCCCGGCGCCGACGGCGGCGCGCAGGGCCTCCAGTGTGCGGGTGGTGCGCAGCTCGGGGACCTCGTAGGCGTGCCTGAGCTGGATGAGCTGCGCGAGCCACTCGACGTCCGACAGCCCTCCCCTGCCCAGCTTGGTGTGCAGCAGGGGGTCGGCGCCCCGGGGCAGCCGCTCGGCCTCCATGCGCGCCTTGAGCCGCCGGATCTCGCGCACGGCCGTCTCGCCGATGCCGTCGGGCGGGTAGCGAAGCGGTTCGATGAGCTGGATGAACGCCTCGCCCAGCTGCGGGTCACCGGCCGAGAACCGGGCGCGCAGCAGCGCCTGGGACTCCCAGGTCGAGGACCACCGCCGGTAGTAGGCGGCATAGGAGGACAGCGTGCGCACGAGCGGGCCCTGGCGGCCCTCCGGGCGCAGGTCGGGGTCGATCAGCAGCGGCGGGTCGGGCGCGGGACGGGCGAGCAGGCGGCGCAGCTCGTTGGCGACCGCGTGGGCCGCGTCGGCGGCGGCCTTCTCGTCGGCGCCCTCGACCGGCGAGTGGACGAACATCACGTCGGCGTCGCTGCCGTAGGAGCATTCGTAGCCGCCGAGCCGGCCCATCGCGATCACGGCGAAGCGGGTGGGGAACTCGCCGCGCCGCTCCAGCGTGACCTTGTGGATCGCGGTGTCCAGCGCCGCCTGGATGGTGACGTCGTTGAGCTCGGAGAGCGCCTGGCCGACCTCCTCTATGTCGATGCGGCCGACCAGCCCGGCCACGGCGGTGCGCAGCAGTTCGCGGCGGCGCAGCGCGCGGACCGAGACGACGGCGGTCTCGGCGTCCTGGGAGTGGCGCCGCACGGAGGCGGCGGCCTCGCCGGCGATGGACTCCTTCTGACGCGGCACGAGCTCTCCGTCGGAGCCGAGCATCGCGACGGCGTCCGGGGAGTGCAGCATCAGGCCGGTGGCGTAGCGGCTGGTGCCGAGCAGGCGGGCCAGGCGCTCGGCGACCGCCGTCTCGTCGCGCAGCAGGCGCAGGTACCACGGGGAGGTGCCGAGCTTGTCGCTGATCTGGCGGAAGCCGAGCAGGCCGGCGTCGGGGTCGGGGGCGTCGGCGAACCAGCCGAGCATGACCGGGAGCAGGGTGCGCTGGATCGCCGCCCGCCGCGAGACGCCGCTGGTCAGGGCGGCGATGTGCCGCAGAGCCCCGTCGGGGTCGGCGTAGCCGAGCGCGCAAAGCCTGGCCGAGGCGGCGGCGGCCGACAGGCGGGTCTCGTCCCCGGGCAGCCGGGCGACGGCCTGCAGCAGCGGCCGGTAGAAGAGCTTCTCGTGCAGCCGGCGGGCCTCCATGGCGTGGCGTCTCCAGCGGGTGGTGAACTCCCCCACCGGGTCGACGGTCATGCCGAGGCCGCGGCCGATGCGGCGCAGGTCGGTGACGTTCTCGGGGACGATGTGCGTGCGGCGCAGGCGGTGGAGCTGCAGCAGGTGCTCCACCTGCCGCAGGAAGGTGTACGCCTCGGCCAGGGCCTTGGCGTCGTCCCTGCCGACGTAGCCGCCCCGCGAGAGCGCGGCGAGCGCGGGCATGGTGGCGCGGCGGCGCAGCAGCCCGTCGTGACGGCCGTGCACGAGCTGGAGCAGCTGGACGGCGAACTCGATGTCGCGCAGGCCGCCGGGGCCCAGCTTGATCTGCCGGTCGGCCTCACCGGCGCGGACGTGGGCCTCGACCCTGCGGCGCATGGCCTGGACGTCCTCGACGAAGTTCTCGCGAGCGGCGGAGTGCCAGACCAGCTCGTTCACCGCGGCGACGTACTCGCCGCCGAGTTCGAGGTCTCCGGCGACCGGGCGCGCCTTGAGCAGCGCCTGGAACTCCCAGGTCTTGGCCCACCGCCGGTAGTAGGTCAGGTGGCTCGCCAGGGTGCGGACCAGCGGCCCGGCCTTGCCCTCGGGCCGCAGCGCGGCGTCGACCTCCCACAGGGAGCCCTCGGGGGTGCTGGCGGAGCAGGCGCGCATCATGCCCTGCGCGAGCCGGGTGGCGGCCTGGAGCGCCTTGGTCTCGTCGACGCCGTCCCGCGGCTCGGCCACGAAGATGACGTCCACGTCGCTGATGTAGTTGAGCTCGCGGGCGCCGCACTTGCCCATGCCGACGACGGCGAGCCGCACGTCGGCGCTCTCGGGGACCTCGGCCCTGGCGATGGCGAGACCGGCCTCCAGGGCGCCGGTGGCCAGGTCGGACAGCTCGGAGGTGATCTCGGAGAGCGAGGCCGCGCCGGTGATGTCGCGCGCGGCCAGGTGCAGGAGCCTGCCGCGGTAGGCGACGCGCAGGGCCGACATCGTGTCGGTGCCGCCGTGCGGGGCGCACGGCTCGGCCTCGCGCGGGTCGGCGCCGACCGCCTCCAGCAGCTCGGCGCGCATCTGCTGCCGGGGCGCGCGCTGGACGGCCTGGTCGCCTTCCAGGAGCTTCCAGTGCCCGGGGTGGCGGACGACGTGGTCTCCGAGCGCGGCCGACAGGCCGAAGACGCAGATCAGCCGCGATCGCAGGCCAGGGTCGGCGCGCAGTGCGCCGAGGACGCTCGGGTCGCGCTCGGCGAGGCGGTTGAGCGAGGTGAGGGCGAGGTCGGGATCGGCGGCTCCGACCAGGGCCGCGAGCAGATCGAGATCTCCCACGGCCTCGGGTCCGAGCTCGTCGAGGAGCCGCTCGGCCTGGGCTCCGTCGGCGAAGCCCAGCCCGGCGAGGCGCCCTGCTGTGGTCTGCATACGGGACTCGGCGGTCACATGCTCAAAGTAGCCGCTTCCTCACCGCCTCGTCGTTAGTGGTTTCGCTACGTAATCGCCCGGTCACCGTGAATGGACATGGGTGCCCGGGCGGCGCCGGCCGCGGGTCCGCCCCGGACGACGGCGGCGAAGGCCTCGGCGAAGGGCCGCCACGTCGCCGCCAGCTCCTGCCCGGCGGCGGTGACCTCGGCGTCCAGGCGCGCGGCGTCGTACCCGGCCCCGGCCAGTTCCGCGGCGTTCGGCCCGGTCCAGGACACGAAGATCTCGGGGGAGGCCTCAGGGTGGAACTGTACGGCCCAGGCCCGGTCGCCGAGGCGGAACCCCTGGTTGGGGTAGGCGGCGCCCGTGGCCATCGGGACCGCGCCGGGCGGCAGGACGGTGACGGCGTCCTGGTGGTACTGCACCGCTCGCGCGGTGAGCGGCAGCCCGCCGAACAGCGGGTCGCCGGCGGCCTGCGGCAGGATCGACACCTCGCCCAGCCCGACCTCGAGCCCGGCCGCGCCAGGCCGGACCTCTCCCCCGCAGGCCAGGGCCATCAACTGGGCGCCGAGGCAGATGCCGAGGGTGGGCAGCGACGCCTCGACCGCCCGCCTGATCAGCTCGCGGGTGGCCGGCAGCCACGGGGATCCCTCGTCGTCCCAGGCCGAGGGCGCGCCGCCGAGGACGATCAGGCCGTCGGCGGGGGGCTCCCCGGACGGTCCGGCGCCGAGGGCGGGCAACTCGCCGCCCAGGTACGGCCGGGCGATCTCGCAGGTCATGCCCGCGCCGGCCAGCCATCCGGCGAAGAATCCGAGGCCGGCCTCGGCCTCGTGCTCGACGACCACAATCCGGTTTGTCATGTCTCAATTATGAGTGTCCGAATCTGCCGGTCTTCCCCGGTGAACACCGGAAAAGGGGGAACTTTCGCAGGGCCGGTTCGTTGATCGAAACGGGGCCGGAAAACGAGGGGAATGCGTCAGACGATGGGGGAGTTCGTCCGCACGGCGTTGGGTTTTCCCACCGTGCTGTTCAGTTTCCCGCTGGTGGTCACCGTCGGCTACTGGATCCTGGTCCTGCTGGGGAGCGCCGGGATCGACATGCTCGACGCCGGGGACGCGGGCGAGGCGGGTCATGGCGCCGGAGCGCTGTCCGCGCTCGGTCTCGGCGGGGTGCCGGCGACCGTGACGGTCTCCCTGCTCCTCGCCGTCGCGTGGTTCGCGAGCCTCGCCGGCACGGCGCTGCTCGGCGTTCCGTCCGTCGCCGCCAGGACGGCCGTCCTCGTCGGGGCGTCGCTCTCGGCGTGGCTCGTCACCCGCGTGCTGGTGGCGCCCCTGCGCCGGGTCTTCGCCGTTCATCGATCGCCCTCCCGCGACGACTTCGTGGGCAGGACGTGTGTCATCCGCACGGGCCGCGTGAGCTCCGATTTCGGCCAGGCCGAGGTCAGGGCCTCCGATGGCTCCTCCGCCGTCATCCAGGTCAGGCAGACGCAGTGGCCGAGCCACGCGCCGCGGGAAGGGCTCGTCGCCGAGTCCGCCCCCCGCGGCGGGAACGGGTTCGAGCCGCCTGCCGGAGACGAGAGCGCAGCCGGGCATGAGCGAGCGCTGCGCTCGGGCGACACCGCCCTGATCTTCGCCTACGACGCGGACGGCGAGTTCTTCTGGGTCACCCCCTACGACGCGGAACTCGAGCCTGACGCCCCCATCAGGTAAAGGACCCCAATTGGACGTCATCTCCACCGGCTTCGGCGTGCTGCTCGCCGTGGTCCTGCTCATCGTGCTCACCACGCTGCTCGTCTTCACCCGCCTGTTCCGCAAGGTGGAACAGGGCAAGGCGCTGATCATCTCCAAGGTCAAGACGGTCGACGTCACCTTCACCGGCGCCGTCGTGCTGCCCGTCCTGCACAAGGCCGAGGTGATGGACATCTCGGTCAAGACCATCGAGATCGAGCGGTCGGGCCAGGAGGGCCTGATCTGCCGGGACAACATCCGCGCCGACATCCGCATCACCTTCTTCGTACGGGTCAACAAGACCGCCGAGGACGTGGTGAGGGTGGCGCAGGCCATCGGCACCGCCCGGGCCAGTTTCCAGGCGACGCTCCAGGAGCTGTTCAGCGCCAAGTTCTCCGAGGCGCTGAAGACCGTCGGCAAGCAACTCGACTTCGTCGACCTCTACACCCAGCGCGACGAGTTCCGCGACCAGATCATCCAGGTCATCGGCACCGACCTGAACGGCTACAGCCTCGAGGACGCCGCCATCGACTTCCTCGAGCAGACGCCCATGGCCGCACTGGACCCGGCCAACATCCTCGACGCCCAGGGCATCCGCAAGATCACCGAACTGACCGCCATCGAGCACGTCCGCACCAACGAGTTCCAGCGCCACGAGGAGAAGGAGATCACCCGCCAGAACGTCGACGCGCGGGAAGCGATCTTGGAGCTGGAGCGGCGGCAGGCGGACGCGGAGAGCAAGCAGAAGCGCGAGGTCCAGACGATGCGGGCCCGTGAGGAGGCCGAGATCGCCCGGGTGCAGGCCGAAGAGCGGCTGAAGTCCCGCGCGGCCGACATCCGCACCGACGAGCAGCTCGGCGTCCAGCGGGAGAACCTGGCCAGGGAGGTCGCGGTGGCCGAGAAGAACCGCGAGCGCGTCATCGCGATCGAGACCGAACGCATCGAGAAGGACCGCCAGCTGGAGGTCATCGCCCGCGAGCGCGAGACCCAGCTTTCCTCGATGTCCAAGGACAAGGAGCTGGAGACCGAGAAGCGGGCCATGGCGGAGATCATCCGCGAGCGCGTCGCGGTCGAGAAGACCGTCGCCGAGCAGGAGGAGATCATCAAGCGCCTGCGCGCGGTCGAGGAGGCCGAGCGGGTGCGCCAGACCGTGGTGATCCAGGCCGAGGCCGAGGCGCAGGAGGGCCTGGTCAAGGACATCAAGGCCGCCGAGGCGGCCGAGGCGGCGGCCCGGCACAGGGCGCGCGAGGAACTGGTGCTGGCCGAGGCGCGCCAGCAGGCCGCCGAGTTCGAGGCCAGGGCCAAGATCCGCCTGGCCGAGGGCGTCCAGGCCGAGGCCGCCGCGGCCGGCCTGGCCGGAGTGCAGGTGCGCGAGCGGGACGCCGCGGCCATCGAGAAGGTCGGCCTCGCCGAGGCGGCCGTCGAGCGCGAGAAGACCCTCGTGGCCGCCACGGCGGTCGGCGAGAGGCTGAAGTCGGAGGCCGAGGGCCTGAAGGAGAAGGCCGAGGCGATGGCCGCGCTGAACGACGCCAGCCGCGCCCACGAGGAGTACCGCCTGCGGCTGGACGCGGAGAAGGAGCTGCGGATCGCCGCGCTGGACGCCCAGCGCTCCATCGCCGAGTCGCAGGCCATCGTGCTCGCCGCCGGGCTGGAGAAGGCCGACATCGACATCGTCGGCGGTGACGGGATGTTCTTCGACCGGCTGATGGGCTCCATCGCCATGGGCAAGAGCGTGGACGGCTTCGTCGAGCACTCGGAGGTGGCCAAGAAGCTGGCCGGACCGTGGCTTGCGGGGACCTCCAGCTTCCCCGAGGACCTCACCCGGATGCTCGGCGCGTTCAGCTCCTCGGACGTGAAGAACCTGACCATCTCGGCGCTGCTCATGCGGCTGATCAAGGCGGGCGGCCCGGACAGCGGGCAGCTGCGGGCGCTGCTGGACGCCGCGCGCCGGCTCGGCGTCGCCGAGGCGCCCCTGTCCGCCCTCACCGCCGCGGGCACGGCGGGAACGGGCGCGGCGGACGCGGCGGCCGCCGTCGTGACGGGCGCGGTCTCACCGGCCGTCGCCGCGGGCGCGGCCGGCGCAGAGAAGTGACGGCGGCCCCCGTGACCGGCCTTCTCACCGGCCCGCAGGACGCCACCCTGGACGCGGGCGCCTACGAGGTTCTGCGCACCCGGCTGGCGGAGCAGGCTGCCGAACTTGGCCGGCGGGCCGAGGCGCTCAACACCGAGCGCCTCGGCGTCTTCGGCGGCGCGGAGCTGCGCCTGGCCGGCGCCGAGCGCATCCGCACGCGCAACAACTGCGTGCCGCGCGACATCGTCGCCGTCGGCGGGCTCATGCTGTTCGGCTACAACGTGTTCGTCGGGATGCGTCCGGAGACCGCGGTCGAGGACGTCTTCTCCCTGCACCGGTTCGTGCGCGAGGGCGAGGCGTTCCGCTTCGAGGACGCGGGCGCGCAGGGCCTTGCCGGGCTGCTCGACGACCCCCGCTTCCGGCGCGACTTCGCCGAGCTGTACCGCTACTACCGGGAGACCCGCCTGCTGCGGCTGCGGCAGGCGGAGGGCAGGCTGCTGGCGGTCTTCCAGACGGGCCCGCGCACGCAGGACGTGCGCGTGCTGCGCTGGAGCCTCGCCCCCGACGGCGCGGTCTCCTACCTGGACGACCGCGGCGAGCGCGACGACGTCCTGCCCGCCTCGCACGACTTCGCCTGGACCGCGACGACGCGGGACGACCACGTCCCCGGACGCCATCCGCACATCTCCATCGGCGGGGAGGTGTTCGTCGAGACCGTCGGCGGCGATCTGACGATCAAGGTGGAGGACAACACCGAGACGGGCGAGGGCATCTACCGCGAGCCCGTCGACGAGCCGCTGCAGAGTCTGGCCGACGCCGATGTTCAGCACGCCAGGGTCGGGCCGCTGATTCTGCTGCGCGTCCGGCCGTACAAGGAGGAGCGGTGGCGGCACCTGGTGTACGACACCAGGACGCGGGCGGTGGCCCGCCTGGACGGCATCGGGCAGGCCTGCCGCCGCCTGCCCGAGGACCAGGGGATCATCTTCCCCGGCGGGTACCACCTGGCCACCGGCGTCACCAAGACCTTCGACGCCGACGTGGCCGGCCTCGAGTACGAGCGGGAGGTGCGCTCCCCCAACGGCGAGGACGTGCTGTTCGTCTTCCACGCCCGCGCCGAGGGCCGGAGCCTGCTGCTGCCGTACAACCTGATCCGCAAGGAGGTCGCCGGCCCGATCACCTGCCACGGTTACTCGCTGTTCGAGGACGGCACGCTCGTGGTGTTCCGCGAGGTGTCCGGTGAGCCGTCGCGGGTCCATCCGATGCAGGTGTGGCGGACGCCCTACCAGTCGGACGCCCACGCCGCCGTGCGCCCGGCCGGCACCGGCCCCCTGGAGCGGGTGGGCAACGCCGATCTGGTGCGGGGCATCTCCGACGCGCTGTCGATCAGCCGCATGGCCGGCGGGACGAGCCCGTCCGCGGCCGTCTTCGAGGCGCTCGTCGCCGCCTGCGAGCGGATGGCGGACCACTACCACTGGCTCGGCGACGCCGAGCTCGGCGACCTGCGCACCCCGCTCGCCGCGGTGCGCACGGCGGCCGGGCAGGCGCTGGAGGAGTTCGAGCAGGTGCGCGCGCTCACCGAGCGGGCCGCCGCCACGCTGGAGGAGGCCGCCGGGCGCGTCGCCTCCATGGTGCGGCGCCTGCGCGGCGAGGCGCCGGGCACGGCCGGCGAGTGGGTGGCGCGACTGGCGGAGCTGCGCCAGGCGCGGGGCCGTCTGGTCACCGTCCGCGAGATGCGTTACGCCGACCAGGCCAGGGCGGACGAGCTGGCGGCGGGACTCGCGGACGAGCTGGACGCGGCGGCGGGCAGGGCCGTCGAGTTCCTGCGGGGCGAGGACGCCTTCGCCGGCTACCACGCCGACGTCGAGCGGCTGGCCGCCGAGGCGGGCACGGTCGCCACCGCGGCGGGCGCGGCGCCCATCGGGCGGCGGCTCGACGATCAGGCGGAAGGGCTGGAGGTCCTCACCGAGGTCGTCGGCGGCCTGGACATCGCCGACGCCACGGTCCGCACGGCGATCCTGGAGCGCATCGGCGAGGTGCTCGCCGGGGTCAACCGCGCACGGGCCGTCCTGACCGGACGGCGCTCCGAGTTGCTCGCCGCCGAGGGCCGGGCGCGGTTCGCGGCGGAGTTCTCGCTGCTCGGCCAGGCCGCCACCGGGGCGATCGCGATGGCGGACACCCCAGAGCGGTGCGACGAGCAGCTCGGCCGGCTGCTGCTGCGGCTGGAGACGCTGGAGTCGCGTTTCGGCGAGTTCGACGACTTCCTGGCCCGGCTCACCGCCAAGCGGGAGGAGGTCGTCGAGGCGTTCACCTCGCGCAGGCACGCGCTGCTGGACGAGCGGACCCGCAAGGCCGGCCGCCTGGCCGCGTCGTCCGGGCGGATCCTCGCGGGCGTGCGCCGCCGGGCCGCCGCTCTGGCGTCCCTGGACGAGGTGAACGCCTACTTCGCCGCCGACCCGATGGTCGCCAAGCTGCGCGCCGTGTCCGCCGACCTGCGGGCGCTCGGCGACCCGGTGCGCGCCGAGGAGCTCGACGGGCGGCTCAAGGCCGCCCGCCAGGAGGCCGGACGCGCGCTGCGCGACCGTCTCGACCTGTACGGCGCGGACGGCAGGACGATCAGGCTGGGCGCGCACCGGTTCTCGGTCGACACCCGGCCGTTCGACCTCACGCTGGTCCCGCACGACGGGGCGCCGGCCTTCGCCATCACCGGCACCGACTACCTCTCCCCCGTGCGGGACGAGGACTTCGCGGCCACCCGCCCGTTCTGGGACCAGACGCTCGTGTCCGAGACGCCCCAGGTGTACCGGGCCGAGCACCTGGCCGCGTCGATCCTCGCCGACGCCGAGGCCGGCCGGGAGGGGCTGTCGCCGGAGGCGCTGCGCACGGCGGCGGTCACCGAGGGCGGGCTGCTCGCCGTGGTGCGCCGGGTGGCCGCGTCGCGCCTCGACGAGGGGTACGAGCGCGGCGTGCACGACCACGACGCGGCGGCGATCCTCGCGGTCCTGCTCCGCCTGCGCGCGGACGCGGGGCTGCTGCGCCATCCGCCGCGGGAGCGGGCGGCGGCCCAGCTGTTCTGGGCGTTCGGCGCCGACGAGGCGTCCAGGGGCGCCTGGTCGACGCGCGCGGGGTCGCTCGCCCGCGCCCGGGCCGCCTTCGGCGCGGCGGGGCCTTCGCGGGCGGCCGGGGAGCTGTGCGCCGAACTGGCGGACGCCATGGCCGGCTTCTTCCGCCGAACCGGGCCGATCGCCGGGGACGCCGACCTCGGCGTGGCCGCCGAGTACCTGTTCGAGGAGCTGGCAGAGGCGCGGGACGGGTTCGTCACGGGCGCGGGGGCCCGCGCCCTGCTCGCCCGGTTCCGCGCGGCCCTCGGCGGGCCGGAGTCCCCGGCCTGCCGCCGGTTCGAGGACGACGTGCGCGCGCTCGGCGACGACCTGGCCGCCAGGCACCAGCTCGTCCGCGCGTGGCTCGGCGCGCTGCCCGCCGCGGCCGCGCACGAGCCGGCCGAGGACGAGCCGGCCGAGGACGAGCCGGCCGAGGACGAGCCGGCCGAGGACGAGCCGGCCGAGGACGAGCCGGCCGAGGACGAGCCGGCGGAGGCGGTGGCGATCGAGCTCTGCGGCGACGCGCTGCGGCGCCACGACTCCTCGGCCGTGCTCGCGGCGACCGTCGAAGGGCTGCTCGGGACCCATCCCCGCGTCGTCGGGCGGCGCCTGCGCCTTCGGATCGACGAGTTCATGGCCCGCACCCGGCGCTTCCGCCTGGAGCGCGTGCCCGCCTTCCGCGCCTACCAGCGGCGGCGGGAGGAGCTGGTGGCGCGCGAGCGGGCGCGGCTGCGGCTGAGCGAGTACGAGCCCAAGGTGATGAGCGCGTTCGTGCGCAACCGGCTGCTGGACGAGGTCTACCTGCCGCTGATCGGCGCCAACCTCGCCAAGCAGCTCGGCGCCGCCGGCGAGACGCGGCGCACCGACCAGATGGGGTTGCTGCTGCTGATCTCCCCGCCCGGGTACGGGAAGACGACCCTGATGGAGTACGTGGCGAGCAGGCTGGGGCTGGTCTTCGTGAAGGTCGACGGGCCGGCCCTGGGCAGCGGCGTCACCTCGCTCGATCCCGCGCGGGCGCCGGACGCGACCGCCCGGCGCGAGGTGGAGAAGATCTCCTTCGCGCTGGAGATGGGCAGCAACGTCCTGCTCTACCTGGACGACATCCAGCACACCTCTCCGGAGCTGCTGCAGCGGTTCATCTCGCTGTGCGACGCCCAGCGGCGGATGGAGGGGGTGTGGGACGGCGCCGCCCGCACCTATGACCTGCGCGGCAAGCGGTTCGCGGTCTGCATGGCGGGCAACCCCTACACCGAGTCGGGCGGGCGGTTCCGCATCCCCGACATGCTGGCCAACCGCGCGGACGTGTGGAACCTCGGCGACGTCCTGTCGGGGCGGGAGGAGCTGTTCGCGCTCAGCTACATCGAGAACGCGCTCACCTCCAACCCCGTCCTCGCCCCGCTCGCGGCCAGGGACGGGGACGACCTCGCGTCGCTGCTGGACCTGGCGAGGGGCGGCCAGGCGGTGCGGCCGGACCGGCTCGCCCATCCCTACTCCGCCGCGGAGCTGGACCAGATCACCTCCGTGCTGCGCAAGCTGCTGCGGGTGCGGCAGGTCGTCCTGGCCGCCAACCAGGCGTACATCGCCTCGGCCTCGCAGTCCGACGCGTCGCGGACCGAGCCGCCGTTCCGGCTGCAGGGCTCCTACCGGAACATGAACAAGCTGGCCGAGCGCGTCGTGCCGGTGATGAACGACGCCGAACTGGACGCGGTGATCGACGATCACTACCTGGGCGAGGCGCAGACCCTCGCGGGCGCGGCGGAGGCGAACCTGCTGAAGCTGGCCGAGCTGCGCGGGACGATGACGCCCGAGCAGGCGAGGCGGTGGGCCGAGGTGAAGGCCGGCCACGTGCGCGCGGCGGCTCTGGGCGGCGAGGAGGGCGACCCGGTGTCCAGGGCGGTCGGCGCGGTCGGCCTGCTCGCCGACCGGGTCGGCGCCGTGGAGTCCGCCATCGAGCGGGCGGCCCGCCTCCTGACCGCCGACGATCTCGGCTGACATCGCCCGGCACGGAATGTACGTAACTAATGGGACCTATGGGATCTAAGTCATATCCAACCGAGAATTCCCTATGCCAAGCCGAGGAGGATGTATATACGGTGCAGGTCTTGCCTCCGAAAGCCCACCTCCACGGTGTCGATCAGTCCGACATATAGCTCATTATCGGACAGACGAATCTCTACCGGGCGGGGTCTTCGGTGGCCTAGAGTTACTGACGTCAGGAATGCATATTCCGCCGCGAGGAGATAGATGGCGCCTCCCCCCGAAGAGCCGCGCGAGCCCGCCGCAGACGGCGCGACGCCCTCCGCGCCCTCCGAGGGACGGCCCGACGCCGCCAGGGAGCTCTCGCGCCAGGTCGAAGAGCTCACCCGCCGGGTCGCCGCCCTCATCGAGGCCGCCGGGCGCGAACACGAGCGGGCGGCACACCGGGAGCAGGTCATCGACCGCCTGCACGCCGAGAACCAGCAGCTGCGCCACGGGCTGCTGCAGGAGGCGCTGACCCCGGTCAGGGCCCGCCTGTATCGCCTGCACGACACCGTGGCGCGCGAGGCGGCCCGCTGGCGAGGGCCGGCCCACCCGCCCGCCGAGCTGGCGGGGCCGCTCTTCTCGGCCATCGCCGAGGAGGTCGCCGAGGTGCTCGGGCGCACGGGCGCCGAGCGCGCCGGCGTCAGGGCGGGCGACGCCTACGACCCGGCCCTCCACCGGCCGGCCGGCACCAGCCCGGTGGCCGAGGAGGCCGACGGGACGGTCGTCGAGGTGCTGAGCGAGGCGTTCACGACGGGCGAACGGGTGCTGCGCAAGGCGTCGGTGGTCGTCGGGCGCGCCACCGCACCGGGCGACGGCACGGACACGGCCGTGAAGGCGGAGACCGACGCGGCCGTCAAGGCGGACGCGGGTCCGGAGGCGGACGCGGGCCTGAAGGCGGGCGCGGGCGTCAGGGCGGAGGCCGGCGCCGCGGAGACGACGGACGCCAGGGCGGAGGCGGGCGGGGACGCCGGGGCGGACCCCGGGGTGGCCGAGCAGGAGAAACCCGAAAATACGAAGAAACCGAAAAAGCCAGATAAAGCGGGCAACGGGGACGGCCCGGGGCAGCAGCGGGGCAACCGAAACGACGGCAAGGCCGGCAATGCGCGCGACGGGGCGAACGGCACCGCCGGACGCGCGGGCGGCGGCACGGAGAAGGGGAGCGAGTAGGCGATGGCTGTTCACGGGATAGACCTCGGTACGACGTATTCGTGCATCGCCTATGTCGACGACGTCGGGCGTCCCACGGTGCTGCGCAACATGGAGGGCAGCGACACCACGCCCTCGGTGGTCTTCTTCGAATCCCCCGGCAACGTCGTCGTCGGCGCCACCGCCAAGGACAGCGCGGTCCTGCACCCCGACCTCGTCGTCAGCCGCATCAAGCGCGACATGGGCCAGGACACCCCCCGTGTCAGGCACGGCAGGCCCTACACCCCCGAAGAGATCTCCGCGTTCGTCCTGCGCAAGCTGGCCGACGACGCCGCCACCGCGACGGGCGAGACGGTCGAGGACGTCGTCATCACCGTCCCGGCCTACTTCGGCGCGGCCGAGCGCGACGCCACCAGGAAGGCCGGGCAGATCGCCGGCCTCAACGTCATCGACATCATCTCCGAGCCGATCGCCGCGGCGATCACCTACGGCGTGCTCAACCCCGACACCGACCGCACGATCCTGGTGTACGACCTCGGCGGCGGCACCTTCGACACCACCGTGATGCGCATCCAGGGCGGGGACATCGAGGTCGTCTGCACCGACGGCGACCACGAGCTCGGCGGCGCCGACTGGGACGACCGGCTGGCCGAGCACCTGGCCGAGCGCTTCGGCGCCGAACACCCGGGCGCCGGCGACCCGCTGCTGGACAAGCACTCCGAGCAGCAGCTGCGCCGCGACGCCGAAGACCTGAAGAAGACGCTGTCCACCCGCGCCCACCACGTCGTCCGCGTCATGCACGAGGGCAGGGTCAGCACGGTCGAGCTGACCCGCGAGGCCTTCGAAGAGCTCACCCGCGACCTGCTCGACCGCACCATCGAGATCACCCGGCGCACCATGGAGACCGCCGCGGCCAAGGGGGTGCGCGCCTACGACCACCTGGTGCTGGTCGGCGGCTCCACCAAGATGCCCGCGGTCACCGAGGCGCTGCAGAAGGAGTTCCAGCTCACCCCGCGCCTGCAGGACCCCGACCTTGCCGTCGCCAAGGGCGCCGCGCTCTTCGCCTTCGAAGAGACCTACCGGCGCCTGATGCGGGCCGGCGAGCCGGCCAAGGCCCAAGAGATCGCCGAGCGGGCGGGGCTGAGCGCCGAGCAGCAGGAGCAGATCGCCGGGCGCACGATCAAGACGGTCGCCTCGCGCGCCTTCGGCATCATCGTCACCGACAAAGAGAGCAGGCGCCGCAGCGTCGAGCACCTCGTCCACGCCAACGACGCGCTCCCCTCCGGCGTCACGCAGGACTTCTACACCATCGACGCCGGGCAGACCGGGGTCACCATCGAGGTCATGGAGCAGGCCGGCACCGCCGAGTCCGAGGAGGTCGAGGACAACGGCCTCATCGCCGAGGGCGTGCTGAAGATCCCCAAGGGCAAGCCGGCCGGGTGGCCGATCGAGGTCACCTTCGCCCTGGACGGCTCCGGGCTGCTGCAGGTCACCGCCCGCGAGCGCGAGACCGGCGAAGAGCTCGAGCTCCGCATCCAGATCGGCGGCATGTCCGAGGAGGACGTCGCCGAGTCCCGGGCCGCCCTGTCCCGCGTCCAGGTCAGCTAGCCAGGCGGTCGTATGGCGTTCGACGAGCAGCGTTACACCCGGGAGGTGCTGGAGCCCGCCCGCGAGGCCGGCGGGCTCCCGCCGGAGGACCTGCGCGTCCGCTAC
This sequence comes from Sphaerisporangium dianthi, assembly GCF_042654065.1. Lineage (NCBI taxonomy): Bacteria > Bacillati > Actinomycetota > Actinomycetes > Streptosporangiales > Streptosporangiaceae > Sphaerisporangium > Sphaerisporangium dianthi. The sequence goes on from NZ_JBHSFP010000009.1 coordinate 182,118, forward strand.
CAGCTCAGCGAGGCGATGACGGCCGCGCAGGTCGCCGACACCGTCCGGCAGGTGCGCCAGTGCTGGCGGCGGGCCCGCGGCATGCTCAAGTACAAGCGGCTGGCCGACCGGCTGGAGGCCGACCACGCCCGGTTCTCCCCGATCTTCTCGGCCGCCGCCGAGGGCGACCTCACGCCGTTGCGCGAGGCGCTCGGCGACTCCGAGCGCAGGGCGGCGCGCAGGCTGGCGGGGGCCGGCGGACGGCTGGAGGACGCCGCGGGCCGGCTTCGCATGCTCTCCCCCGCGCTGCTGTCCACCATCGCCCGCTCCAGCGGCGTCAGCCAGGAGGAGGCCGTCCGGCTGGCCGCCGAACGGTCGATCGAGGTCCGCGAGCCCGACGCGCTGCCCGACGCCGCCCCCTACCCGGGGTTCGCCAAGGTGCGCGAGGCGCTGGAGGTGCTCGGCGCGCCCCACCTGGGCCGGTTCCTGTTCGGCGACCGGTGCGCCGAGATGCGGGTGCTCGGCGGGTTCGCCGTCGAAGGCGGCGGCTCGGTGCCCGACGCCATCGCCGAGGTGGGGCGCCACTGGGCCGCCCGCACCCGCGGGCCGTGGACGATCAGCGCCGACACGGTGCTGGCCGCCCTGCGCAACTCCCCCGACCCCGCGGCGCTCATCCGCTACGACATCGTCGCCCGCCTGCGCGAACGGGTCCGCGAGCACCCCTACGACGACACGCTGCTGCGCCACGCCACGACCGAGCTCGACCTGGACGCCGGGGACGCCCGAAGGCTGATCTTCGCGGTCCGCGGCGAGGGCGGGCTCGGCGGCGGCGCGGCGACGCGGCTGCGCGAACTGGTCGACGCGGGCGAGATCCACGCGGCGGCCGACTTCGCCGAGGCGCTGGAGCCGGGCGCGCTCGCCGGCGAGGCCGCCGAGCTGGCCACCGAGGTGCGGGCCCGGCTCGCGCAGGCCGTCCGGCTCAGAGACCGGGCGCGGGCCGCCCTCGACTCCGACGACGCCTGGCTCGCGCTGCGCGACGCCCTGCAGCGCGTGCCCGACCTGCCCGGCGCCACCGAGCTGCTCGCCCGGCTGGCCCCCCATCCGGCGCGGGCCGTGCGCGCCGCCGTCCAGGGCGAAGGGGTGAGCCTGGTCTGGCAGCCCTCGCCGTCGCGGGCCGGCCGCATCGTCTACGACGTCTACCGGGACGGCATCCTGCTGGCGACGGCCGACCGGCCCTCCGCGCGCGACGACGGGCCGCCGGTCAACACCCCGGTCACCTACTGGGTGGTGGCCCGCAGGGACGAGGCCGTCGCCATGCCCGCGCTCGCCGCCTCGGTGGTCGTCCGGCCGGAACCCGCCGACCTGCGGCTGACCGCGGGCGACGGGGTGGTGTCCGGCCGCTGGACCCGGCCGGCCGAGGCCACGCGGGTGATCGTCACCCGGGACGGGCGCCCGGTGCCCGCCGGCGACACCGGGTTCCGCGACCGGGACGTCGCCAACGGCACCAGCTACAGCTACACCGTCTGCGCCGTGTACGCCGATCCGGACGGCGAGGTCGTCACGCCCGGCGTCCGGCGCACGATGACGCCTCTCGGACGGCCCCGGCCGGTCGCCGACTTCACCCTGCGGCCCGACCCGTCGGCCCCGGGCACGTTCCTCGTCCACTACGAGGAGCTCGCGACCGGCGCCCTTGAGATCGTCGGACTCGACGCGACGCCGCCCTGGCCGATGGGCACCACCCTGTCGCTGGCCGAGCTGCGCGCCGCCACCCGCGCGATCCCGACCGCGCCCACCAGGGACGGCCAGTCCATCCGCCCCGGCGGCGGCCAGGGCGTGCTGCTGGCGGTCACCGTGTCCGGCGAGCTCGCCACGGTCGGCGCGCACATCGAGCACGTGAACCTGGCCCCCCCGGCCCGGCTGACCGCCCAGCGCCGCGGCGTCACGGTGTACGTCGGCTTCGTGTGGCCGCCGGACGTGCCCGAGGTCGAGGTGCGCTGGAACGGCCGCAGCATGATCGTCAACTCGGCCGCCTACCGGGCTCAGGGCGGGGTGCGGCTGGACGTCCCCGAGGGCGAGCCGGTCACCGTCGAGGTCGCCCCCACCTCCATGGTGCGCGGCGAGCGGGTGCGCGGCGCCGCCGTCAGCCTGCGGCTGCCGGGCCGCGTCCCGGTGCGGTACGACCTCAGCCAGCAGGGGCCCGCGTGGCGGCGCTCGCTGGTGGTCGAGGTCACCGCCGACCGGCCCGTGCGCCTGCGCCGCCTGGCGCTGGTGCTCAAACCCGGGCACGTCCAGCCCAAGTCCGCCGACGACGGCATCCTGCTGGACGACTGGAACGACCTGGAGATCCCCGCCCGCCTCGTCGTCGCCGCCCCGCGGCAGGCCAAGCCCTACTGGCTGCGCTGCTTCGCCGAGGGCGCCGTCGAGGTCGCCCGTGCGCGGGGCTCCTACGGCGACACGCCGGCCACCGGCTTCCATCCCGTTCACGGGCCCGGCCCGTCGTTCGGCGCCGGCGGGTTCGGCGACGACGAGCCCGGCCCGGCCTTCGCCGACGGGGACGCCTCGGTCTTCGCCGGCCCCGGTGGCGAGGTCACCCTGATCGACCCGCCGGTCCGGCGGATGAAGGTGGGATGACCCCTTGGTGATCACCTGCCCGTTCTGCTTCGCGCGGCTCGATCGCAACCGCATCGCGTTCCGCTGCGCGGGCAGGTCCGGCCGCGGCGGCGGATGCGAGGCGGTGCTGGACGAGACCCTCGCCGACTACCTCGGCTCGCCCGCCGCCGCGTCGCTGCCCCCGGTGTTCTCCGTGCGCAGGCCGGGACGCCGGGCCGACTGCCCGCGGTGCACCCGCTCCACCGGGTGGCGGGTGTGCCCCGAGTGCCACAACCGCCTGCCCGCCGAGTACTGCGCGAACCCCGGGAAGATCGTCGCCCTGGTCGGGGCGAAGGGGTCGGGCAAGAGCACCTACATCGCCGTGCTGCTGCATGAGCTGACCAACCGGGTCGGAGCCGAGCTGGACTCCTCGCTGGTCGCCTGCGACGACCGCACGATCGCCCGCTACAAGCAGGACTTCGCCCGCCCGCTGTACGGCGAGCAGCGGCTGCTCGCCACCACGCGGCCGGCGGCCACCGAGCCCCGCGACCCGCTGGTGTACCTGCTCACCCGCACCGTCCCCGGACGGCTGCGTTCCAAGACGATGTCGCTGACGCTCGTGCTCTTCGACACCGCCGGTGAGGACCTCCGCAGCCGCGAGTCCACCGAGACCCACCTGCGCTACCTCAACGCCGCCGACGCGATCGTCTTCCTCGTGGACCCGCTGGAGCTGCCGGGGGCGAAGGCGTCGCTCAGCGGCATCGCCGCGGCCAGGAGCGGCGTCAACGCGGGCGACCCCGACAGCGACCCGATCAACGTCATCAGCCGGGTCACCGAACTGCTGCGCGACCGCGCGGGGTCCGGGCGGCTCAAGGTGCCGGTGGCGGTGGCGCTGAGCAAGATCGACGCGCTGCAGGAGGACATGGACGCCCAGTCGGCCCTGCACCGGGCCCGCACCCCGTCCGGCACGCTCGACCTGGACGACCGCGAGGCCGTCCACGAGCAGATCAGGGCGCTGCTGGACGAGTGGCAGGCCGGCATGGTCGACCGCTACCTGCGCCAGCACTTCATCGACTTCGCCCTGTTCGGCCTGTCCGCCCTCGGCGGGGTGCCCGGCGCCGACGCGGTCGGCCCCGGCGGCATCCGCCCCTACCGCGTCGAAGACCCGCTGCTATGGCTTCTGCACCGCTTCGGCATGCTCGCCGGAGTCCGCCGATGACCAGCCCGCCCTCCCCCGGGCTCCCCCGCCCCCGGCCGCCCTCCGCCCCCTCGACACGCGAGAGGGCTCGACGGCGAGAGGGGGTGGGCGGTGATGGCATGGCAGTTGCACTACACCTCGGCTGAGGCGGGGCCCGCCGGACGGGCGGGGTTCCAGTTCGTCGCCGAGTCGCCGGGACTGCCGCCCGGCCTGACCGGCAAGGTCGCGCCCTACCTGTCCTACCGGCCGCCGCCCGGCGCGCCGCTCGCCCCCACCCCCGCGGAGGTCGCCGGCCTGCCCGTCGCGCTGGCCTACGGGCCGGTCGGCGCCCAGTGCGTCCTCACCCGGTGCGTCTACCTCGGGCAGGACTACTCCGGCCGGTACGGCAACTACCTCGGCCATGCCGTCGTCGCCGAGCCCGACGAGCTGACGGGCGTGCGGCCGGTCGAGTTCTGGCGGGCCGCCCTGTGGTCCGACCTGCCCGCGCCCGCCGGCGCTCCCCTGCCCGCGCTCGCCGACCTGCCGCCGGGCGACCAGGTCGACCCCGAGTCGCTGGCCTCCTGGCTCGCCGCCGGCGGCGAGAACGCCTACGCGCGGCTCGGCTCGCTGCTGCAGACCGTGGTCAGGGCGCTCTCACAGGGCCACGGGCGCGTGGTGCTGGTGTGCGCCGACGTGGAGGAGATCGTGCGCTGGATCGGCGTGATCTCCTACTCGCTGCCGTGGCAGGTGGCCGCGCGGCTGCCGTTCTGCACCTACAGCGCGGATCCGGGCGCGGCGCCGCAGCTCATCGTCGGGACGACGCCCGACGTCTGGCTGCCCTCCGACATCGACGCCGCCGTCGTCCGGCTGGAGGACCCGCCGCCGGCGGCGGGCGTCCCGCTCGGCCGCTTCGCCCGTACGGTCGCCGACTGCTGGCGGCGCCTGGACCTGGCGGGCATCGACGCCATCGGCGAGCTGCGTTCCGCGGGCGGCATGGACGAGGCCGGCGATTTCCAGCCCGAGACCAGCGCGGCCCTGCTGGCGTTCTGCCGCGGCGACGACAGCGTGACCTCCGAGGAGCAGGCGGCCATCGCGCGCATGCTCTCGGCGGACCTTCCCGAGTGGTTGTGGACCGACCTCGGGCGCGTGTGCGACCGGATGGACTACGAGCTGGCCGCGGCCGCACGAGCTCTCGCGCCCGCCGAGACCGCCGAACTGTGCGCCGCCCGCTGCGCCGTCCTCGCCCTGCGCGACCCCGCGCTGCCGCCCCCCGCGCCCCCGGCGTGGCCGCGGACCCGCGAGACGCTACGCGAGGAGGCCGCCCGGGCGCTCGCGGCCGTGCGCGACATGGACGGGCTCGCGCGGCTCGCCGCCACGGCCGGCGCGGTCGGCGCGCCCGTCGAGGAGGCCCACCTCGCCGCCGCGGCCCGTGCCGTCGCCCGGGACGGCACCGGCGACCTCGGGCCGCTGCTCGACCGGACACCGCCGGACATGCGGGAGGCCGTGCTCGCCGGCACGCTCCTCGGCCTGGAGGAGTCGTCCCCGGCGGTGCGCGACCGGATGCTGACCGACGACGTGTGCGACCGGCTGGCCTCGCGCGACCTGTCGTCCGCGCCGCTCACCGGGACGGCGGTGATCCTGGCGCGGGTGCGGCGAGAGCGCGTCGCCCGCGTCGAGGCCACCGTCAAGCTGATCGATCTGCATCTGGCCGCGGCGACCGCCTTCGCGTCCGGCGCCCGACCTGCCTCGCCCGCCGCCGCTCACGCCGCCGCTGCCGCCGGGGAGGCGCCCGCCGGGGAGCCGGATGCCGGCAGGTCCGGCGCGGCGGAACCGGACGCGGGGGTACTCGACGCGGCGGTCCTGTCGGTGTGGGAGGAACCGCCCGGCCATGCCGAATGCGCGGCACTCGTGCACAGGCTCGGCGCCGCCATGGGGCGGTCGTCCCGTCTCAGCGACCTGCCCGCGCGCACGTTCCTCGCCGGAGGCGTCGAAGGCCCGGACGCGGTACGACTGGCCGAGCTGGTGCGGGACACCGTGCCCGGATACCCCGCCGCGGACGCCGAGGTGGTGCTGCTGGTGGCCGGTGTCCGGGACGCCGCCGACCCGGCGCGCGCCGCGGCGGTGCTGCGCCGGCTCGAGGACCTGCGGCCCGAGGCCGACGAGGAACTGCTGGAGGAGGGCCTCGCCTGCGCCGCCCGGGCCGTGGCCGAGCGCGATCCGCGGTTCCGGGCGGAGGTCGTCAAGCAGCTGCCCGCCCTCGCCCGGGCCGGCCTCGCACGCTGCTGGATGGACGCGCGCAGGACCAGGGACGATCAGGCGGCCCTGCTCGAGATCGCCGTGCGGCTGCACCTGGCCGACACGACGGTGCCCGAGCTGGACGCCTGGGCGAGAGCGCAGCTCAACAGCTGGTCGCTGTTCGGTTCGGCGGAGTCGCGCTTCAAGCACGACCCCGAGCTGGCCGCCGCGCTCAAGGACATGGCGAAGGGCCGGCGCGGCCGTCCATGGCAGCGGGAATCCCGATGAACGCCCGCACGGCGGTGAACCCGGGTGGCCGGGAAGCGAGGGCGGGCTGATGCCGGTCGTCGTCGTCTTCCTGATCGCCCTGTGGGCCGTGTGCATGTACTTCGGCCTCCTGTACGGCTTCCCGGTCGTCGCCGCGCTCACTCTGGCCGCCGCCACCCTGGCCGGTCTCGGCCACTACTTCCTGCGCGCCGGGCGGGTGCTGCTGCCGGTCACGGCACGCGGGGCCTCCCCCGTCGCCGCCGGAACCCCCGAGGTGAAGGCGAGCCCGGGCGCTCCGCAGGAGGAACGGGACCCCGCCTACCGCCACTATCTGTTCGGCCAGGTCGCGCTCGACTGGTGGCGGACCCAGCGTTCGGCCGTCCCGGCCATGGGGCAGGCCGCACGGCTCGCGGTCGCCGCCGTCACCCGGCGGCTGATGAGCAACGTGCAGGGCTTCTTCGTCTTCCCCATCTGGCTCGGCCTGGTCGTGGGCGTCGCCGCGGCGGCGATCCCGCTGGCCGCCGTCGCGGCGGCGCTCACCGCCGCGTACGCGCTGGTGGCGGTGGCGGGGCTGGTGCTGTGGCTGGCCTGCCTGCTGCTGCTGCTCGGCGTGGAGACGGTCTTCATGCGGGTGCGGCGGATCCTGCAGACCTGCCCGCACCCCCAGTGCTACGCGCGCATCAGCCTGCCCGAATACGCCTGCCCCACCTGCGGACGGCGGCACCGGCACCTGCGGCCGAACCGCGACGGCGTCTTCCGGCACGTGTGCCGGTGCGGCACCCGGCTGCCCACCGCCATCGTCCTCGGCCGCTTCCGGCTCCCGGCGTACTGCCCCGAATGCGGGCGCGCGCTGCCGCCCCGCATCGGCAGGGCGCGCATCGAGCCACTGCCCTTCATCGGCGGGCCCGACGCGGGCAAGACGACGTTCATGGTGCTGGCGATCAACGCGCTGCACCGGGTGGTGAAGGACGCGCAGGGCCGGGCGGGCTTCGTGGTGGAGGGCGACGAGATCGCGTTCTCGCGCCTGCGCCGGGAACTGCGGCTCGGCAAGGTGTCCAAGACCACGACACGCGCCCCGTCGGCGACCATGGTGGACGTCACCCTGCCCGGCTCCCGCACCCGCAGCGGCAACCGCATCCTGTACCTGTTCGATCCCTCAGGAGAGGGGTTCACCGGCGCCACGCAGGTGGAGGCGATGAGCTACCTGGCGCACGGCGAGGCGATGCTGATCGTCGTGGACCCGTTCGCCCTGCCGCTGGTGCAGCACGGCCTCTCGGACGCCGAGCGGCACGCCCTCCAGCGCGCCGGCGTCGTGTTGTCGCCCGAGGATCCTTCCGACACCTTCCAGCGGGTCAGGAACGAACTGGCCGCCCGGGCCGACGGCGGGCGGCAGAAACGCGTCGCCGTGGTCGTCACCAAAGTGGACCTGCTGCACGCGACGGCCGTCGGCCATGACGCCGACCGGCTGCCGGAGTGGTTCGACGGCGTCGGCCTGGGCAACATGGTCCGCGACCTGGCGAGGACGGCCGCCGAGGTGCGCTACCTGGCCTCGGGCCTCCCGGCCGACGAGGCCGCCATCGCCGAGCTGCTGGCGTGGCTGATCGACCTTCCCCTGAACGGCTCTCAGCCCGCGGGCGACGAGCACCCGCCCGCCGCCGCCCCGGGTCCCGGGGCTGAGAGGGGCTCCGCCGGGAGCACCGGCCCCCTCCTGGCCGGTGAGCCGCCCGCGACCGGCGAGAACTCCCTGAACGGGGACGCCGGCCACGCCGAACGGCGTTCCCGCGCCCGCGCCACGGACCTCCTCGAGAGGCCCGGCGACCGCGACGACGACCGCCCGCCGGCCGCGCGGAACGCCCGCAGCGGCCCCACGGCCCCGGATGCCGGCGACGACGCGGACATCAAGAGCGACGCGGACACCAGGGACGACGCGGACCCGGAGGGCGGCCCCGGCACGGAGGAGGAGGCCGAGCTGACGACGGCCGACCTGCGCGGGCCGTGGGCGCCGAGCAGAGGCGCCGAGGACCGCGTGCCGCTGACCTACCGGCTGCTGCGCTGGTCGGTCTTCGGCGCCTCCACCCTGCTCGGCGCGGGCGTCCTGGCCCTGCTGGTCGTCTGGGCCATCTCGCTGATCCGCATGGCCCTGCCCCTCTGACCCCCGCGTCCCGGGCAAGTCAGGCGGAATGCCGGGCCGGTCAGGCGGGGATGATCCAGGTGGCCTTGGCCGCGGCCACGAGGGTGCCGTCGACTTCGTACACCGCGCTCTCACCGAAGAGCTTGCGTCCTTCCCGGCCCGTGGAGCGTGCCACGACCGAGTAGGTGCCGTTCGGGTACACGCGCCGGAAGACCTGCGCCGTGATGCGCCCGAGCAGGCCCGGACCTCCGGCGTCGGCGTTCGCCCAGCCGGACGGGCAGTCCAGCGCCGCCCACACCAGGGCGTCGGGGACGATGCCGTCGTCGTCCGTCACCGTCACCGGCACCCGCCAGCCGGCCGCGACCAGGTCCGTGCCGTCGACCGGGCCGGGGAAGATCCGCAGTCCGTCGCCCGGGTCGCGCAGGCCGCAGACGAAGCAGCCGGGCACCGGGTGGTGACCGGTCAGACCGGCGAACCCCGCCTCGGCGCGGGCCGCGTCCGTGAAGGGCACGAACGGGGGCGGCGTCACGTCCAGCGCCACGGGGATGGCCTCGGCGAGCAGCCCGCCGTCGTGGTAGAGCGACGCGGAGTTGGCCATGTGGCCGATGGCGAGCTCGGTGTCCAGGGGGATCGGCCGGTGGAGGGTGACCTCCAGCGCGTGCGCGCAGTCCGGCATGCCCGCGAGGGTCGCCGCCAGTGTGCCCGCCGCCCAGCCGCCGTTCGCGGTGCCCTCGGGACCGCGGAAGCGCGCCGGTACGGTGAGCGCGGTCTGCACACCTGCGGACGTCGTTGTCATGCGGTAGCACCCCCCATGCTGCTCCCAACAGGAGCAATAGACCGTAAATTCCGTTAGATGCCGTCAGATTTTATCTGTAGAGCTTGATCACCATTGCACCAGGTGACGGTGACGGGGCCGTTAGCCGGGAGTAACGGCGGCATGACGCTCGAAAGGGCGGTCGGCGGGCAGGCCCACCACCGCCGGCCGAGCCGCCGACCCTCGCGGCAGAAGCGGTACGACCACCCCAACAGCCACGACCACGACGCCATTCCAGGTTGACCAGGCCATTCCAGCGGCGATCGCATCTCACGCTCGCCCGGGCGTCCAACGGGATCGGCGATCTGCCACTGCTGCGCTCCAGGCCGATGGCGGGTCCGAGCCCGCCTGTGCCACGGTTACGTCATGACCGATGCTCCTTGGGAACCGCCACTGGCCGGCGACGAGACCGCGCACCTGCTGGGCGCGCTCGAGCGACTGCGCACCACCTTCCGCTGGAAGGCCGACGGCCTGGACAAGGACGGGCTGCGGACCCGCGTCGGCGCCTCAACGCTCACCCTCGGCCGCCTCCTCAAGCACCTGGCCGTGGTGGAAGACCACATGTTCGACCTCAAGTTCCAGGGCAAGCCGCTCGGCTCACCGTGGGAGGAGGACTGGGAGGGCGGCGACGACTGGCCGTTCACCTCCGCCGACACCGACAGCCCCGAGCACCTGTACCGGCTCTGGGACGACGCCGTGGCCCGTTCGCGCGCCACGCTCGAGACCGCCCTGACCGGCGGCGGCCTCGACCAGCTCGCTCACATCTCGACTCCGGACGGGCGGCACGCCAGCCTGCGCCGCCTGGTCTGCGACCTGATCGAGGAGTACGGCAGGCACACCGGCCACGCCGACCTCCTGCGAGAGGCGGTCGACGGCCGGACAGGCGAGGACCCTCCCCCCGGCTGGCACCCGGTGAGCTGAGCCCCGGTCGTCGATCACGTCGGCATGCCCGAAGCGGGTGCTCAAGTGGCCGCGAGAGGGGGCCGGCCGGATGAGAGCCGGAACAGGCCGTCCCTCACGAGAAGCCACGGACGGACGGCCAGGGCCGAGGAAAGGCGCTGGGCCGGGCGTTCGCCCCGGCCCAGCGCCCTGTGCCTCGTGTCCGACGACGAATCGTCCCTGAACCGCGTTTACAGGACCGGCAGGTAGCGGCCGAGTTCGAACTCGGTGACCTGGCGGCGGTACTCGTGCCACTCGGCGCGCTTGTTGCGCAGAAAATAGTCGAAGACGTGCTCGCCCAGGGTCTCGGCGACCAGTTCGCTGCGCTCCATGGTAGTGATGGCCTCGTCCAGGCTCTGCGGCAGCGGCTCGATGCCGAGGGCGCGACGCTCGGCGCTGGTCAGCGCCCACACGTCGTCCTCGGCGCCGGGCGGCATCTCGTAGCCGCCCTCGATGCCCTTCAGGCCTGCGGCGAGGATCACCGCGTACGCCAGGTAGGGGTTGCACGCGGAGTCCAGCGAGCGGAACTCGACCCGGGTGGAGTTGCCCTTGTGCGGCTTGTACATGGGGACGCGCACGAGCGCGGAGCGGTTGTTGTGCCCCCAGCTGATGTAGCTCGGCGCCTCTCCCCCGAGCCCGGCGATCGCCTCGGCCCCGCCCCACAACCGCTTGTAGGAGTTGACCCACTGGTTGCAGACGGCGGTGATCTCGGCGGCGTGCCGCAGCAGGCCGCCGATGAAGGACCGGCCGATCTTGGAGAGCTGGTAGTCGGCGCCCGGCTCGTAGAAGGCGTTGCGGTCGCCTTCGAACAGCGACATGTGGGTGTGCATGCCGGAGCCGGGATGGTCGGTGAAGGGCTTGGGCATGAACGACGCCCAGATGCCCTGCTCGAGGGCGACCTCCTTCATGACCAGCCGGAAGGTCATGATGTTGTCGGCGGTCGTCAGCGCGTCGGCGTACCGCAGGTCGATCTCCTGCTGGCCCGGGGCGCCCTCGTGGTGGCTGAACTCCACCGAGATGCCCATGGCCTCCAGCATCATGATCGCGTTGCGGCGGAAGTCATGGCCGGAGCTGTGCGGGGTGTGGTCGAAGTAGCCGCCGGAGTCGTTCGGCACCGGCTTCTGCCCTCCCTCCGGCCGCTCCTTGAGGAGGAAGAACTCCACCTCGGGATGGGTGTAGAAGGTGAAGCCCATGTCGGCCGCCTTGGCCAGCGTGCGCTTGAGCACCCAGCGAGGATCGGCGTGCGAGGGCGAGCCGTCCGGCATGAGGATGTCGCAGAACATGCGGGCGGCGCCCGGCGTCTCGCTGCGCCACGGCAGGATCTGGAACGTCGACGGGTCGGGCTTGGCGAGCATGTCCGACTCGTACACGCGGGCGAAGCCCTCGATCGCCGACCCGTCGAAGCCGATGCCTTCGGCGAACGCGCCTTCGAGCTCGGCGGGGGCGATCGCCACGGATTTGAGGAACCCGAGCACGTCGGTGAACCACAGCCGGATGAACCGGATGTCGCGTTCTTCGAGCGTACGGAGCACGAATTCCTGCTGGCGGTCCAAGGCATCCCCTTCTGCCGGACGGTGTTCGGACACCATCGTCGTCTCGCTGAGCCAGTCTCTGAATCGGCGGAAGACATGTCTGGTCATCTACCAGTCTGCCCGCTTGGTGTTTCGCACACGTTACGCGGGTCCGTAGTGAGGAGCGACGCCGGCACCTCCCGCCGTTCTCCATCCATCCGGACGCCTTCGGACGCCTCAGACCATCTTCGGCCCAATGCCTCCGGCGGGCCACCACCTGCCCGCTTCACCTCCCGCACCTGCTCGCGCCCGCCTTCGGGCCTTCTCGACGCCTCGCGACTCCACCTGTGGAGTCGGCGCCGCGTCCACCCTCGATGGGCTTCGCGCATCTCGGTCACCGAATGCCCTGCGATCGGCATTCCACACCGGACACGAGACAAGAGCAGCCGGCGGTTGCTTAATGTGACAGCATGGTGCCGTTCCGCATTCGTCAAGGCCCGACTTCCGGCGAGGAGAGCGCACATGGAGGCGGATCGGCGGCACGCCAGGCCCGCGCCCCTGAGACGACGGCCACGGCCCTGGGTGAAGGCCGCCCATGAGAAGGCGAGGGCGACGCGGCACGACGCGCCGCGTCTCCCGCGGGCGGCGGGCTGGCAGCGGCTGATGTGGGCGCTGGCGATGGGCAGCGCGCTCACGATGGTGGCGCTCGGCGCCCAGGCCGGCCGCAACGCCGCCTGCGCCGCCGCGGCGCCGGGCCCCGACCGGCCGGCGGGCCTGCTGCGCACGCTCAGCGGCGACTGCTCGCTCACTGGGGCCGTGCAGGGCGACCTTGTCGCCGCGGTCTCCCCCGCGGAGTACGCCGGCTCGGCGGCCTGCGGGGCGTATCTCGACGTCACCGGCCCGCGCGGCATCGTCCGCGTCCAGGTCGTCGACGAGTGCCGGTCGTGCGCGGCCGGAGAGCTCGACCTCAGCCGCCCCGCGTTCGCCCGCATCGCCGCTCCCGGCCACGGCGTCGTGCCGGTCGACTATCACCGGGTGCGCAATCCCGAGGTCGCCAGGCCCGTCGCCTTCCGCCTCAAGCGGGGGTCCTCCGCCGACTGGCTGGCCATCCAGGCCGTCGACCACGGCAACCCCCTGCGCCGGCTGCAGATCCTCCGCGGCGGCCTCTGGCGCGACCTGTCCCGCGCGTCCGACAACTATTGGGTGGCCGGCGACGGGGCGGGGGCCGGCCCGTACAGCGTCCGCATCACCGACGTGTACGGGCAGCGGCTGGTCGCGACCGGCATCCACCTGTCGCCCGGCGGCCTGCAGCGCACCACGCGCCGGCTGTACGCCCCGTCGTCCTCCTCCCCCGCTCCGTCCACGTGGGGGGCCGCGGCGCGGCGCACGGCGGGCAACATGCCCGCGCGCAGGGCGGGCGGGCCATCTCACGAGGGTGGCGACGCCTCGTCGTCCGCCGCGGTCCCGCCGCGGGGCGCCTTCGCCCCTTCCGGCGGCCCAGGGCCGTCCGGGGCGGGGTCCCGGCATGGCGGCGGCGGGGACACCGGCGGGCCGTCCGCCGGCGTCCCCGCCGATCGCGCCCGCCCGGAGGACGGCACGACCGCGAACGTCCCTCCTGGTGACGGCACGACGGGGAGCGGTGCGCCCGGGGGGCGGACGCCCGGAAACGGAACGACGGCGAACGGCTCGACCTCGCACGGCTCGGCCCCGAACGGGGGGACCCGAAACGGAGAAACCGAGGAGGTCCGCCCGGGGGGCCTCCCCGGCCCAGGGGTGAGACCCTCTCCGGAGGGAACCTCCGGCGGCGGTCCCCGGCCGGACGCCTCCTCTGATGCCCCCGGGCCCCCGGGCGCCCGTCCGGCGGATCCTCGCCCGGGCGGTACGGCGCCCATCGCCGGAGCCGCCGGGCGGCCCGGCGGCACGGCCTCCGGGGGGATGCCCGGCGACGGCGGAGAGTCCTCACGGGCCGTGGCCGACGGGCCGGGGCGCGAGAACGGCGCCGCCCGGGGCACCCTCGACGTCTACCCCGGCGGCTCGAGTCCCGCGGCCGGCCGCGCCCCGCTCACCGCCCTCCCCTCCGTCCGCCCCTTCTTCTGCTGAGCTTCTGCTGATCCCCCGCCTTCGGCTGGAGGTCGCTCCCGTCCTCCAGCCGAGCCGCTCTCGTCGCGGTCGCTTCGGCGGTGTCCCCGGGCGAACTCCCGGTTTCGTCCGGGCAGCGGCCCGGACCCCGCCGCGCCACCGGTCAGGGGCGGTGGCGAGGCCGCTCCAGCCATCGTCGCGGTCGCTTCGGTGGCGTCTTCGGGGGAACCCGGTTTCGTCCCGGGCGGCGGCCTAGACCCCGCCGCACCCGGTCAGGGGGCGCTGGCGAGAGTGTCGCCGGTGGGGGTGCGGCGGTAGAGCACTTCTCGTCCGAGGCGCCTGCGCACGACCAGGCCGCTGGCGCTGAGGACCGACAGATGCTGTGAGACCGCGCCGGGTGTGAGGGACATCCGCCTGGCAAGGGCCGTGGTCGAGGCGGGGTGGCGCAGTGAGAGCAGCAGCTGGGCGCGGGTCTTGCCGATGAGCGCCGCCAGCGCGCCGGGCGCCGGGGGCGGCCCCGCCTCCCACAGCGTGCCGACCCCGCGCGCCGGGTAGACGAGCATCGGCTGGTAGGGCTCGGTGATGATGGCGGTGTCGGGCCAGCGGAAGGCGCTCGGCACCAGGAGCAGGCCGTCCCCGCCCAGGGCGCCGGTGTGACACCAGTGGCGGGCGGTGATGAGCCGGTCGCCCTCCCACCGGACCGAGGGGTGCAGGTCGGCGAACAACTGCTGGGCCCCTCCCGCGGTCAGCCGCCGGGTGCGCCACATGAGGTCGGCCTCCAGCAGCCCGTACACGCGCGGCCAGAACTCGGCCATGGCGATCTCCCAGTACGCGGCGAGGGTGTCGGCCACCCGCCGGACCCCGGCCGCCGGGTCTGCCTGGAACCGGCCGATGGCGCCCTCGTCGGGGGTCCGGACCCGTGCGGCCTCCTCCGCGGCATTGCCGGCCGGCGTGTCCCGCACGCGGGCCAGCTCGGCGGCGAAGTCGGGGAGCGGCGTGTCCGGCGGCGGGGTGAGGAAGTCGGCGATGTAGCCGTAGGTGGGCGCCAGGGCGAACAGCTCGGACAGGTCGAGGTCGCCGAGGCGCGGCACGACGGCACGCAGCCACGGGAGGTGCACCGAGTGGCGCGCGGGGGCGCGCAGGACGCGCAAACTGGCGACGAGCTCCCAGAGCGGCGAGAAGGCGAACCGCAGACGGGCCAGGTCGTCGGCCTCGAACCGCCACTCCACGCCCACCGGGCCCCCGCCCTTCACCGATGTCCAGCGCCGGCCACGTGCCCGCGCGGGGCCGCGCCCCTTGGCGTCCGATCTTCCCCGCGATGTTTTAGCGCCGGCTAAAAGATTGGCACGGCCGGCGGACGAT
Organism: Sphaerisporangium dianthi; assembly: GCF_042654065.1. NCBI lineage: Bacteria > Bacillati > Actinomycetota > Actinomycetes > Streptosporangiales > Streptosporangiaceae > Sphaerisporangium > Sphaerisporangium dianthi. Next base: position 197,201 of record NZ_JBHSFP010000009.1, read on the forward strand.
GTCCAAAGGTTGGTGGCGTGACCAGCGTTATCGTCGACAAGCCGTCCCTCCTCCGATCGAGGATCGGCGGGTTTCCCCGTGCCTTCTGGGTGCTCTTCGGCGGCACCTTCATCAACCGGCTCGGCACCATGGTCGAGCCCTTCATCGGCATCTATCTGACCCAGTCCCGCGGGCTGTCCCTCGCCGCGGCCGGCATGGTGCTGGCGGTCTTCGGCATCGGCTCCCTGATGTCGCAGCTCGTCGCGGGCTGGCTGGCCGACCACGTGGGCCGGCGCGCGACGCTGACCGGCGGCATGGTGGCCACGGCGTTCACCATGATCGCCCTTGGCTACAGCACCTCGCTGCCGGCGATCATCGCCGCGATGGCGGTGCTGGGCGTCGTCGTGGACGCCTACCGCCCGGCCTCCCAGGCACTGATCGCCGACCTGATCCCGGCGCACGACCGGCCGCGCGCGTTCGGGCTGATCTTCTGGGCGATCAACCTCGGCTTCGCGGTGGCGATGGTCGCGGGCGGCATGCTGGTCAGGTCGGGTTTCGTGTGGCTGTTCTGGATCGACGCGATCACCTCGCTGATCTTCGGCGTGCTGGTGTGGCGGGCCGTGCCCGAGACCCGGCCGCGCAGGACGCGGGAGGGCGGCGGCTTCGGCGACGTGCTGAAGGACCGGCTGATGGTGACCTATGTCGCCCTGACCCTGCTGTACACGTTCGTGTACCTCCAGGCGTACACGACGCTGCCCCTGGCGGTCACCGCCTCGGGGCTCCCGGCCTCCGCGTACGGGTTCGCGATGGCGGTGAACGGCCTGCTCATCGTGGTGGTCCAGCCGCTGGTCGGGCACTGGCTGGCCAAGCGCGACGTCAGCGGGACGCTGGCGCTGGGCATGGCGGTGTGCGCGCTCGGGTTCGCGCTCACGGCCTTCGTCTCGACCCCCGCCGGGTACGCGGTCACCGTCGCGATCTGGACGCTGGGCGAGGTGATCACCGCGGGCATGGCGGGCACGGTCGTCGCGATGCTGGCTCCGCCGCATCTGCGCGGGCGCTACAGCGGCCTTGCCGGATTCGCCTGGTCGGCCGGCGGGCTGCTGGCCCCGCTGATCGGCACCCGTCTGCTGACCATCGGCCAGGCCGCGCTGTGGATCACGGTCGGAGCGCTCGGACTGCTGGCCGCGATCGGGCAGCTGGCGATCGGCCCGGCCATCCGCCGCCGCGCCGCCGTCGCCGCCGTCGCGGACGTCGCCGCGGCCCGGCCCGCCGGAACCTAGTTCAGGACCGCGGCCCGGGAACCTGTCCCCGGGCGCGGATCGGCCCGGCGCGCGCGGCGCGCACGGCCGTCCACAGGGGGCGGTCCGGCTCATTCGCCGCGGTGCCGCCACACGTAAAGTGGGGACCGTGCCTCAACTGCGAATAGCCCTCGCCCAGACCAACCCGTCGGTGGGCGATCTTTCCGCCAACGCCGGCAAACTCGTCGAGTGGACGCGGCGATCCGCAGATCGCGGCGCGCATCTGGTCGTGTTCACCGAGATGTTCCTGACCGGTTATCCCGTCGAGGACCTCGTGCTGCGCACGTCCTTCGTCGACGCCTCCATCGCGACGCTCTCGGCGGCCGCCGCGCGGCTGGCCGACGAGGGCCTCGGCGAGCTGCCGGTGGTCGTCGGGTACGTCGACCGTTCAGGGGTCACACCGCGCGCCGGGCAGCCGAAGGGCGCGCCGCTGGACGCCGCCGCGCTGCTCCACCGTGGCCGCGTCGTCACCAAGACCGCCAAGCACCACCTGCCCAACTACGGCGTCTTCGACGAATACCGCTATTTCATCCGCGGTGACCGGCTGCCGATCTTCCGGCTGCACGGCGTGGACGTGGCGATCGCCGTCTGCGAAGACCTGTGGCAGGACGGCGGCCCGGTCGCCGCGGTCGCGCGGGCGGGCGCCGGCCTGCTCGTGGTCCCCAACGCCTCGCCGTACGAGCGAGAGAAGGACGACGTGCGGCTGTCGCTGTGCGTGAACCGCGCGCGGGAGGCCGGGTGCGCCCTGGCCTACGCCAACCAGGTCGGCGGCCAGGATGAGCTGATCTTCGACGGCGACTCCATCGTGGTGGACGCGGCGGGCGAGCTGGTCGCGCGAGCGGGCCAGTTCCGCGAGGAACTCCTGGTCACCGACCTTGAGCTGCCGCTCGCCGATCCGCTCGCCACCTTCGGGTCCTTCCCTGTGGACGCCGGTGACGGCACCACGATCACGGTCGAGCGGCTGCGGCTGTCGGACGACCCGCTGCCCGCCTACACGCCCGAGCCGCCGGCGGTCGCCCCTCACCTGGACGATCTGGAGGAGGTCTACTCCGCGCTGGTCCTCGGTGTGCGCGACTACTTCACCAAGAACGGCTTCCGATCGGTCATCCTCGGTCTGTCCGGGGGCATCGACTCGGCGCTGACCGCCACCATCGCCGCCGACGCCGTCGGCCCCGAGCGGGTCCACGTCGTGCTGATGCCGTCACGGCACTCCTCCGACCACTCGGTGAGCGACGCGCGCGACCTCGTCGAGCGGCAGGGGCTGAACTCCCGCCTCGTCCCGATCGAGGACATCGTCGACGCCTTCGAGAAGCAGATCGACCTCAGCGGCCTGGCCGCCGAGAACCTCCAGGCGCGCGTGCGGGGCATGCTGCTGATGGGCCTGTCCAACGAGCACGGCCACCTGGTGCTGACCACGGGCAACAAGAGCGAGCTGGCCACCGGCTACTCCACGCTCTACGGCGACTCGGCGGGCGGTTTCGCCCCGATCAAGGATGTGCTCAAGACGACGGTGTGGCAGCTGTCGAGATGGCGTAACGCGCAGGCCGGCCGCGAGAGCGAGCTGCTGCACCGCTTCGACGCGCCGCCCATCCCCGAGAACTCCATCACCAAGGAGCCGAGCGCCGAGCTGCGTCCCGGTCAGCGGGACACCGATTCCCTGCCGCCCTATGACGTGCTCGACCGGCTGCTCGCCGACTACGTCGAGCACGACATGGGCAAGGGCGAGCTGGTCGCCGCCGGGCACGACCCCGAGCTGGTGGCCAGGATCATCCGGCTGGTCGACCTCGCCGAGTACAAGCGCCGGCAGTATCCCCCGGGCCCCAAGATCACTCCGAAGAACTTCGGCCGTGATCGCCGCCTCCCCATCACCAACCGCTGGCGCGAGACGGCCGATTCCTGAGCCCGCCAGGTGCTCTCGAAAGCGCGGGTCAGACGCTCTCGGAAATGCGGACCGAATGCTCTCAGGAGTGCGGGGCGGGATGTCAAGGAGGGCGGGGCCAGGGGCTCCTCTCAGGCGTGCAGGCCCGAGAGGATGAGGTCGGTGATGCGTTCGGCGAGGTCGGCGGGAAGCTCGTCGTCGTTGTCGCGCCACTTGGTGAAGAACATCATCGCTCCGGAGAGCGCCGCCATCGTCACCTCGACGTCCACGTCTGAGCGCAGTTCACCGGACGCGACACCCCGCTGGAGGACCGCCCGCAGGACCTCCCGCCTGGGCCGTATCACGATCTCGCGGAAACGCTCGGCCAGGTGCGGGAACCGCTCGGACTCGCTCAGCGCGATGTTCATGATGCAGCGGGTTCGCGGGTGGCGGCTCTCCTGCTGCATCACCGACAGATAGCGGATGACGTCGTCGCGCACCGACCAGCCCGGCAGCTCCGGTATCGGAGCCTTCAGGCTGGCGAGCGCGTCGACGACGAGTTCCTCTTTGTTGGACCAGCGCCGGTAGATGGTGGTCTTGCCGACCCCGGCCCGTCCGGCGATCGCCTCGATGGACAGCTCGGCGACACCGGTGCCTTCGGCGATCATGTCGATCGCGGCATCGATGATCGCCTTCTCCGCCTTCTCGCTTCGGGGACGGCCGGGCGTGCGCACCGTCCCCGTCTGCTCAGTCGCCATGGTCAGATCACACTACTGCCGCTTCCTTGCTTTCCGGTCGAGCCACTGGGGTGGTGGCGGCGTTCTTCCCGGGGAGCCACTTGGCGACCACCGCGGCGCCGATGAGGGCGACGACCGCGCCGCAGATCGCGGTCACGTGCATGCCGTCCACGAACGCCCGCTTGGCCGGCTCGATGAGCGCGGCGCCGTTGGGGCCGAGCGACTGGGCGACGCCGATGGTGGCCGTGATCGACTCGCCGGCCGCGTGCCGCACGTCCGGCGGCAGCGCCGACAGCGATCCGGCCATGTTGTCGCGGTAGCTGGCCGACAGCAGCGAGCCGAGGATGGCGACGCCGAGCGCGCCGCCCACCTGCCGGACCGTGTTGGTCATCGCCGAGCCGACGCCGGCCTTCTCGCGGGGCAGGGAGGACATGACGGCCTCGGTGGCCGGCGGGTTGATGTTCGCCATGGCAGCGCCCTGGATGAAGCCGAGCACCTCGAACATCCAGATCGGGGTGTCGACCTGCAGGAAGGCGTAGCCCGCCAGGGCGCCCGCCACGACGACCAGGCTGACGGTGGCGACGACCTTGCCGCCGAACCTGCGGACCATCTGGGCGCTGAGCGGCGAGAAGATCAGCTGCGCCGCCGCGAACGGGAGCACGAGAGCGCCGGCCTGCAACGGGCTGTATCCCCTGACGATCTGCAGGTAGAACGCCAGGAAGAACATCACGCCCATCATCGCGAAGAACACCAGGCCGACGCTGGCGACGGCCGTGGAGAACCTGGGGATGGCGAAGTAACGCACGTCGAAGGCCGGATGGGCCGTCCTGCGCTCGTGCCAGACGAAGGCGGCCAGCACCGCGACGCCGGCGAGGCCGGGCGCCCACACCTCGGGGCTGGTGACGGTGCCGAGTTCGCCGCCCTTGATGATGCCGTAGACGACGCCGACCAGGCCGATGATCGACAGCAGCACGCCGACCGGGTCGAGCTGGGCCTTGTCGGGGTTCTTCGATTCGGGCACCAGGATGGCGATCAGCACCGAGCTGATGAGCACCACCGGCACGTTGATCAGGAACACCGAGCCCCACCAGAAGTGCTCGAGCAGCAGTCCGCCGGTGATCGGGCCGATGGCGATGGCCAGCCCGACGCCGCCGGCCCAGATGCCGATCGCCTTGGCGCGCTCCTGCGGAGCGAAGACGCTGGAGATGATCGCCAGCGTGGCCGGCATGACGGCGGCGCCGCCGAGGCCCATCGCGGCCCTCGCGAAGATCAGTTGCGTCGGATCCTGCGAGTAGGCGCTCGCCAGTGACGCCAGGCCGAACAGCACCATGCCGATCTGCAGCATGCGCTTGCGCCCGAAACGGTCACCCAGCACGCCGAAGGTGAACAGCAGGCCGGCGAAGACCAGCGTGTAGGAGTTGATGGCCCACTCGAGCTCGCTCTGCGTCGCGCCGAGGCCCCCTACCGGGTCGGAGATGACCTTGAGCGCGACGTTCAGGATCGTGTTGTCCAGAACGATCGCCAGCAGGCTGAACACCATGACGCCGAGGATCTGCCACCGACGTGGGTGACCTGTCGGTTGTTCCACTTCTTCCCCCAGGAATACCTGTCATACATTTCGATACGATCGAGTTTCGCTACGCAACCGTAGCGCTTCTAGATTCGATACGCAACCGTCTCGTTTCGATACCCGGGCGCCGGAAAGCCCTCGCCCCACGGCCCGCGGGGACAGGTCGCGAAGCGCTGCTCCCGGGCCGAGGCGACCTCCTGAGATGCCGGAACGCTCCGCCGGGGCACGCCGGGAACGTCCTGTACGGATACGGGGCAGGCGGCCCGAGGTGGGGGGATGAGGGGGGTCTCCCCGGGTGTTGCCATGGTGGTCAGACATGCGATGATCTGACCGTCCGGGGACGCCACAAGGGCGCCTCGAGGCTTGGAGGGATCTACGATGTCCTCTACGTCACGCATTGCCGGCTCGCCGACCACGCTTTATGGCGGCCAAGCCGGGCGCAGGGTGACCGTCCGCGACATCTCGGCCGCCAAGGAGCGCGGCGAGAAGTGGCCGATGGTCACCGCCTACGACGCGATGACCGCAAGAGTGTTCGACGAAGCCGGCATTCCCGTCATGCTGGTGGGCGACTCGGCCGCGATGGTGGTCTACGGCTACGACTCGACGCTTCCCGTCTCCGTCGACGACCTGATCCCGCTCACGGCGGCGGTCGTCCGCGGGTCCTCGCGCGCGATGGTGGTCGCCGACCTGCCGTTCGGCTCCTACCAGTCGTCTCCGCAGCAGGCCCTGGAATCCGCGGCGCGGTTCCTCAAGGAGGCCGGCGCCCACGCGGTCAAGCTCGAGGGCGGCCGCCGGGTGCTCCCCCAGGTCGAGACGCTGGTCTCGGCCGGCATTCCGGTGATGGCCCACCTCGGCCTGACCCCGCAGTCGGTCAACGCGTTCGGCGGATACCGCGTTCAGGGACGCGGCGAGTCCGGCGAGGAGCTGATGGCCGACGCCAAGGCGCTGGAGCACGCGGGCGCGTTCGCCGTCGTGCTCGAATGCGTCCCGGCCGACCTGGCCGCGCGGGTGACCGCGGCCCTGTCGATCCCCACCATCGGCATCGGCGCGGGCCCGTCGTGCGACGCCCAGGTGCTCGTCTGGCAGGACCTCATGGGTCTCACCCAGCGGCCGGCGAAGTTCGTCAAGAAGTACTTCGACCTGGCCGGCGAGATGGACCACGCGGTCCGCGCGTTCGCCGACGAGGTCGTCTCCGGGGTCTTCCCCGCCCCCGAGCACAGCTACCGCTGACCTTCCGGCTCACCCGTACCCGGCTCGCCCGGCCGGGTACGGTCCCCGGCCGGACGCCGCGGAGCCGGCGGGTCTCACGCTTCGAGGGCCTGGACGAAGTCGGCCCACAGGTCCTCGGGGTGCTCGATGCCGACCGCCACGCGCACGGTGCCCTCGCTGATGCCCGACCGCGCCAGTTCCTCCGCCGTCAGCGAGCGGTGCGAGGTCGTGGCCGGATGCAGGATCAGCGTCTCGACGCCGCCGAGCGAGGGGGCGAGCAGCGCCAGCCGCACCGAGCTCATGAACCTCTCGCCGGCCGCGCGGCCGCCGGCGAGGTCGAAGGAGAACACGGCCCCGAAGTCGGGCAGCAGCTTGGCCGCCAGGCCGAACGACGGATGCGAGGACAGGCCCGGCCAGTGGACGGCGTCGACGGCCGGATGCCCGGCCAGCCGGGTCGCGAGCAGGCGGGTGTTGTCGCAGTGGCGGGCCATGCGCAGCGGGAGGGTCTGCATGCCCCGCAGGGTCAGCCAGGCGGCGAAGGGATCGAGGGTCGCGCCCAGCGTGTTGGCGTATGCCCAGACCTTCCGGTGGAGCGCGTCGTCGGCGAAGACGGCGATCCCGCCCAGCACGTCGCTGTGCCCGCTCAAGTACTTCGTCATGGAGTGGACGACGATGTCGGCGCCGTGCTCCAGCGGCCGGCACAGCACCGGCGAGGCGAAGGTGTTGTCTACCACCGAGATCAGCCCCGCCTCGCGGGCCACGGCGCACATGCCGGGCAGGTCGGCCACCTGGGTCATCGGGTTGGCGATGCTCTCCAGGTACAGCAGCTTGGTCTCCGGCCGGACCGCCTCGCGCGCCGCCGCCGGGTCGTCCTGCGGGACATAGGTCACCGAGACGCCGAACCGATTCTCAAGATCGGTGAGCGCGGCGGCGGTGGCGCCGTACAGGGCCGCCTGGGCGATCACATGGTCACCGGACCGGACCAGCCCGAACAGCACGGTATTGATCGCTCCCATGCCGGAGCCCGCGGTCACGGCCGCGACGCCGCCCTCCAGGTCGGCGACGGCGTCCTCCAAGGCGCGCACGGTGGGATTGCTCAGGCGCCCGTACACGAAGGCGCCGTCGGGGCGGCCCATGCCGTCGGCGAAGACGGCGGGATCGTCGAAGACGAACCCCGAGGTCTGGTACAGCGGCACCGCGATCGGCGTGCTGCCGTTCAACGGCGGACTGGGCAGGTGGACGGCACGGGTTTCCGGATGCAAGGAGCTCATGCTGTCAAGAATGAACGCAAATGCCCCGCTTTGTCAGATCCGATGCCACGTTCGTCCTGCTTGACACCGGATATCCCGGCCGGGCGAGCGAGACGCGGCGACTCAGACGTCGGTGACGCGCAGGCCCGCGTGGGCCTTGTAGCGGCGGTTGATCGAGATGAGGTTGGCCGTCAACGCCTCGATCTGCCGGGCGTTGCGCAACCGCCCTCCGTACACGCCGCGCGCGCCGGGGATGCGCGACGCCAGCGCCTGCACCGTGTCGGTCGCCTCGCGGTCGTCGCCGAGCACCAGCACGTCGAGATCGATCTCGGCCACGGCCGGGTCGAGCAGCAGCACGGCCGAGATGTGGTGGAAGGCGGCGACGACGCGGCTGCCGGGCAGGACCGCCGCGGCCTGCTGCGCGGCGCTGCCCTCCTCGACGTCCAGGGCGAAGGCCCCCTGCTTGTCGAACCCCAGCGGGTTGACGCAGTCGACGACGATCTTGCCTGTCAGCTCCGCGCTCAGTGACGCGAGGATGGACCGGTGCCCGTCCCACGGCACCGCCACGATGACGACGTCGGCCTCCGCGGCGACGCTCGCGTTGTCCGCGCCGCGGACCGGGAGCCCGGCGCCGAGGCTGTCGGCGGCCTCCTGGGCTCGGGCGGCGCTGCGCGACCCGATCAGGACGGAGTGTCCCGCCAGGGCGAACCGGCGGGCGAGGCCCTTGCCCTGGTCCCCGGTGCCACCGAGGATCCCCACCGACAGGCCGCCGACGTCCGGTAGTACATCGCTCATGATGTGGCTGATCTCCTCGTTGCGCGCACGACTCTTCCGATCATGCCAGGTGTTCGTATCCGGGACGGCGGCGGGGGCGATGATGCACCATGGTGGCCATGGACGCTGCGTCGGTGGCCTTCCTGCGCGAGGTGCTCTCCACGACCCGCTGGGTCGAGCGCACCCGGGAGCTCGGAGCCTCTCTCCGCTCGACCCGCACGCCCGGCGGGCTGCTGCTGGTCGGCACCCCGCGCGTCGAGCCGTGGCACCTCGCCGCCCACCTCGACGACGAGGCGCGCATGTCCGGGCTCGCGCAGCTCGCTCCCACTCTGGTGCGCTGGTCGCCGCCTCCGGACGCCGCGCCCCACCTCGCCGTCGGCATCGACCGCATCGAGGCCGCGCGCCGGGGCGAGACCCTGTTCGTCGTCGCCGAGGACAAGGCGCCCGTGCCGCTGCTCGAACGCGTCGACGACGCCCGGCGCACGGGTGCGACGATCCTCGCCCTGGACGGCGGCGACCCCGAGCTGGAAGGCCTCGCCCATGACGCGCTCGCCGTGCCCTTCCAGGACGGGCTGTTCACCTTCGACGCCGCGCAGCATCTGGTCAGCATGGCCGCGGGAGAAGGGCAGCGCTCGAGCGGCAGGCTGATCGACCGTCTGGCCCGCCTCGCCGAGCGCATCACCGGTCCCCGCGTCTCCGACTGAGCCCACGGCTCCGCGAGCGGCCATTCCTCCCGGCGAGAGACGCGGTCAGCGGACATGGGGAGCAAAACGTATGTCTGGAGAGGACGCGGTTCCGCTCGCTTCTGAAGCCTGCTCCTCCAGGTCGCATCCCCGGCCAAGGCGCGCCGCGAGGGCGGCCGGCGGCGAGGTAGCCTGGCGGACAGCACCGGCTAGGCGGTGTGAACTGGGGAGACGCCGTGGCCGCTGTGCGTGGCTCGCCCCGTCGCTGACCGCCGGCACGTCCACAAAGGGGGAACCGATTGGCACCGCATTCACCCACGCCTGAAATCTCTGGATGTCGCCATCTCTCGTGGTGTTCGTCGCCTTCCTGGCGGCCCACGGTTCCCCCTGGGGCATGAGGCGGTGCCGCAACTGATCGACATCCTGGGCATGCTGGGCGCCGGGGTGCTGCTCTACGCGTACGCCATGCTGTCGATGCGGAAGATGTCCGGCGACAGCCTCGCCTACCAGTTGCTCAACCTCGGCGGAGCGATCGCCTTGATGATCAACTCTGCCGCTCATCTCGCATGGCCGTCGGCCCTGCTCAACCTCGTCTGGTGCGGCATCGGCATCCTCGCCGTCTGGCGGCTCGTGGTCGCGCGGCCTTGGAAGCGCCAGGTCTAGTCTCCGTCCCACTCTTTGTCGGCGGCCTGCCAGCTCTTGTTGCGCGCGGCGGCCGTCTGCAGCGCCGCCGCCGCCTCCTCACGCGTCGCGTAGGGCCCCATGCGGTCCTTGTTCGGACAACCCTCGTCCGGCTCGACCGCCATGTGCTTCAGGCAGAACCACCACTGGTCGGCGCTCATGTGCCCTCCTTGCCTCACCGGATGACCTATGACGATGCCCGCAGAACGTCAGACGCGCTCGTCGTCAGGCAGATCCTGCCCGCTTGCCGCCGAACTAGACTTGGCGCATGACGACACTGCTCCAGCCAGGACGGCTCTCGCCCACCCGCAAGGTCCCCGCCCACATCGAGCGCCCGGAGTATGTCGGCCGAAAGACGCCCCGCCGGGGTGAGTCCGACGTGCAGACGCCCGAGACGATCGAGCGCATGCGCGTCGCCGGGCGCATCGCCGCCCAGGCGCTGGAGGAGGTCGGCCGGCACATCGCTCCCGGCGTGACCACCGACGAACTCGACCGCATCGGGCACGAGTTCCTCTGCGACCACGACGCCTACCCCTCGACGCTCGGCTACCGCGGCTATCCCAAGTCGCTGTGCACCTCGATCAACGAGGTGATCTGCCATGGCATCCCCGACGACACCGTCCTCAACGACGGCGACATCGTCAACATCGACATCACCGCCTACATCGGTGGCGTGCACGGCGACACCGACGCGACCTACCTGGTGGGCGAGGTGGACGAGGAGTCGCGCCTGCTGGTCGAGCGCACGCGCGAGGCGATGATGCGGGCGATCAAGGCCGTGGCCCCGGGGCGCCAGCTCAATATCGTCGGACGGGTGATCTCGGCGTACGCCAAGCGCTTCGGCTATGGCGTAGTGCGCGACTTCACCGGGCACGGCATCTCGACCTCCTTCCACTCCGGTCTGATCGTCCCCCACTATGACGACCCGTCGTTGTCGGTCGCGCTGGTGCCCGGCATGACCTTCACCATCGAGCCCATGCTCACCCTGGGCACCATCGAGTACGACCTGTGGCCCGACGGCTGGACCGCCGTCACCAAAGACCGCAAGCGCACCGCCCAGTTCGAGCACACGATCGTGGTCACCGACACCGGCAGCGAGATCCTCACTCTCCCCTGACGCCGCCCCTGTCCTCCGTACGAACAGGCCATCAGGCCATCAGGCCATGTGGCCACTCGGGCGAGAGCGGGCCCCGGTGATGGTCACAGGTACAGGAACCACCACAGGAGCAAGGTGACGGCGGCGGCAACCGGCGCGGCGGTCTGCCAGTGGAGGCGGCTGCGGAGCAGCGCCGCCACGCTCAGCGCGGCCGACATCGCGGCCACGGTGCCGTACCACAGGACGGCCGAGGGGACGCCGACGCCGAGCGCGGTCTCGTTGGTCACCGCGGCGCCGTAGAGGCCGACCACGGTCAGCAAGGTGAAGGTGACCCCGGCGAAGCCGGCGACCGTCGTGAGGGCCACGACCGAGGAGACCCTGCCGGCGGCGCTCTGCCTGACCAGCGCCCGCGACCCCGCCGCGAGCTGACCGATCGACGTCACGAGGAACAGCGCGAAGGGGATGAGCAGCCACCAGGCGCCCGTGCTCAGCCGTTGGACGACCGAGGTGACGTGGAAGTCCCCCGGACGCCAGATCTGGTAGGAAGCCTTGCGTGGATCGCAGGGCGCCGCCGCGGAAGGGTCGGCCACGAACGCCGAGATGGTCTGCCGCCCGCACCGGCTCGACAGGAAGACGGCGTGCCCGACTCCCGCGAACTCGACGAACCGCGCGCCGGGCAGCGCCTGCGCCGCGGCCCTGGCCTTCGCGACCGGCGTCGCGGGATCGTACTGACCCCCCACCACCAGCACCGGCATGCTCGCGGATCCCCCCGCGCCCGCAGCGTCGCCGCCGCCGGCGACAGCGGGCGGAGACGGCACCGGAGCACCCGTCGCGGCGGCCGACGGAGACTGCGCCGGAGCACCGGTCGCGGTGACCGACGGAGACGCCGCGGAAGCACCGGTCGCGGCGGCCGACGGAGACGGCACCGGAGTATCGGTCGCGGTGACCGGCGGGGCGGGAGGAGGGCCGGCGGGCTGTCGCGGTGCCGCGCCCCGTGTGGCGGTCGCGGACGTGGAGGCGGGCAGGCCCCAGGCGTCGCAGACCGCCTTGTCGGCCACGACCGTGAACAGGCGCGGGCGCGCTTCGCCCGGGAAGCCGTTGAAGGGGGCCTCGTCCTGGCACATGACCGCGTAGAAGAGACCGAAGTCGCGTGACACCAGCTCACCGCCGGCCTGGTCGGCCAGCACCCGCAACGGGCGGTCGTCGCCGCCTGCCACCGCGTCCACGAGCGCGGGCACGACCGGGAGGACGTCCACCTCGTGCATCGCCTCGCCCAGGATGGTGGCCACGTCGTCGCCGGTCAGCCGGGCGGTGAACGGGCGGCCGTTGAGCGGATCGGTCGTGCGGACCTCCGCCGGCCGCTCGTTCAGACGCCGGACCATCGCCGCGAAGCGCCTGGGCAGCCCCGGCCATTGGCGGGCGAGCGACTGCAGAGAGCTCGCGAGATCGGCGGCCGCCTCGTCGTACCGGCGGGTCAGCGGCGGGAGGAAGGAATCGAGGACGACCGACCGCGTGCCCTGAGGGTCGGCCCGGGCCGCCGCGAGCATGGAGCGGGTCGAATAGCTGACGCCGAACAGGTTCCAGCGGTCGTATCCCAGCGCGTGCCGCAGGTCGACGACGTCGGCGGCGATCTCGGAGGTCACGTAGCCGCGCAGGTCGACGCCCTGCCCGGTGAGCCGGTCACGGCAGGCGACGGCGCCGGAGGCCATGCGCCTGCGTTCAGCCGGGTCGTCGGGCCCGCCGGGCATGCCCAAGGTGTCGAGGAGGGCCCGGGCGATCTCGGGGCAGTCGAGGCGAGGCCGCGACCAACGGCTGCCGCGCTGCTCCAGCACGACGACATCACGGTCGCGGCCGAGGGGCAGATCGGTCAGCCGGCCGGTGAGCTGGATCGACGCCGAAGCGGGACCGCCACTGGTGTAGACGACGGGATCGGGCTTGCGGTCGGCCGCCGTGGAGCGGTGGACGGCGTACCCCACGCGGATCTTCCGGCTGCCCGCCACGTCCCTGCGCTCGGGCACCACGAGGAAGCCGCAGCGCGTACCCGGCGGCACGGGCACCGGACAGGCCCCCTCCTCCACCGCGGGCTCTCCGCGGGCGGCCGCCGCGGCACGCGGGCTCGTCGCTGTGACCCACAGGGCGGGTGCCATCGCGAGCAGCGCGACGCCCATCACCGGCCAGCGCCACGTCAGGCGCGCGGCGCCGCTGAACGGCCGGCTCATCGGCCCCCTCCAGCGGCCGAGCAACACGCGATCACCACTTGTCCACCCCATCCGACTGGCTCGACACGACCCGTCACCCCTGCCGTATCCGGCCGGGCCCCTCGAATCGTGTCCTTGAGACTAAAGACCTGATCTCCGCGATGAGCAGGCCGACCTCTGCCCTGTGGACAACGCCTCTAACAGAAGGAGAGAGGGGGCTTCGGGAGGCGGTTTTCCACAGGGCGCGCCCGCGGTGTCCCGTCCACCGCCCGACGATGTCGATGCCGATGTCACGAAATGCCCGATCTTGAATAGCGTGTTGGTCATGGACACGACCGTTGACGGAGTCGCCGGATGGGCGATCAAGATGATGGAGCAACTTGGAGCTCCGGGTGCCGGCCTGGCCATCGCGCTGGAGAATCTCTTCCCCCCGCTGCCGAGCGAGGTGATCCTGCCGCTCGCCGGGTTCACCGCGAGCAGGGGGGAGATGAGCCTTTTCGACGCGCTGCTCTGGACCACGCTCGGCTCGGTGATCGGCGCACTGTCGCTGTACGGCGTCGGGGCCGCACTCGGGCGAAAGCGCATGCTGGCGATCGCCTCGCGCCTGCCCCTGGTGAAGGCGGCCGACGTCGAGAAGGCCGAGGCGTGGTTCCTCAAGCATGGGGCGAAGACGGTGTTCTTCGGGAGGATGATCCCGATCTTCCGGAGCCTGATCTCGGTGCCCGCCGGGGTGGAGCGGATGTCACTCCCCACCTTCGTCACCTTCACCACCTTGGGAAGCCTCATCTGGAACTCGGTCTTCGTCCTGGCCGGATACCAGTTGGGTGAGAGCTGGTCGCTGGTCGAACGCTATGCGGGCATCTTGTCGAAGGTCGTGCTGGGAGCCGTCGTGCTGGCCGTGGTGACGTTCGTGGCCGTGCGGCTCTCGGAGAGACGGGACAAGGGCAGGAACGTCTCCCGCTGACCGGCGGCGCGTGATCGGCAGGGGGCCGCCGATCACCGTCGCGCCGCCGCCGGGTGCGGACAACGGCCGCATCGGAGCCGATCCGTCTCACGCGCCGCGTCACCACTCCGGTGGTGAGCGGGTACAGCCGCCGCATGCTCGCAGCGCCTCTCCGGCTCGATTCCCGAGACGGGGAGGGAGACGACGCGGGCGCCGATCTTCTACGCTCGACAGGCGACGCAGATTGAACGCGATAAATGCCCCTATGTCAGTTATGTCAGGAGATACCGCGTGGACGACTTCCAGCCGGCGACCACCGCCGAGCACCTGCTGTGGCTGCTCGCCGAGCACGGTGTCGAGCACCTCTTCCTCAACCCCGGCACGGACTCCGCTCCTCTGCAGGAGGCGATCGCCACGCTGGCCAAGGCGGGCGCGCCCACCCCCAAGGTCATCATCTGCTCGTTCGAGTCGGTCGCGCTGGCCGCGGCGCACGGCTACTGGCAGGTGACCCGCCGTCCGCAGGCGGTGTTCGTCCACGTGGACGTCGGCACGCAGAACCTCGGCGCCATGATGCACAACATGCTGCGCGACCGGGCCGGAGTGGTCGTCATCGCGGGCAAGACGCCGTACGCGGAGGAGCCCGGCGCACCCGGCGGGCGTTCCCACACCATCCACTGGCAGCAGGACGTCGCCGACCAGGCGGGAACCGTCCGCGGGTACGCCAAGTGGGTCACGGAGATCACCCGTCCGAGCATGCTGGCCCGGGCCATCGGCCGCGCGGTGCAGGTGGCGACGGGCGGCGTGCCCGGTCCCTCCTACCTCATGGTGTCCCGGGATGTCCTCATGGACCCGCCCGCGGCCGACCTGGGACGCACCACCGGCTACGCCGTCCCCCTCCCGCCCGCGGCCGCCCCCGAGACCGTGCGCTGGATCGCCGAGCGGGTGGCGGGCGCCGAACGTCCGCTGCTCATCACGGCGAAGGTCGGCCGCAAGCCTGAAGGGTTCCACGCGGTCACGCGCCTGGCGGACCTGGGGGTCCGGGTCGTCGACCTCGCCGAGAGCGGCTGCGTCAACATCTCGACGTCGCATCCGATGAACCTGCTGTCGGCGGCGGACGCCCAGCGCGCCGTCGAGGAATCGGATCTGATCATCGCCGTGGACGCGGACGTGCCGTGGATCCCGAGGTTCACCCACCCCCGGGACGGCGCGACCGTCGTCCACATCGATCTCGACCCTCTCAAGACCGACATGCCGATGTGGACCTTCCCGGTGGACGTCGCGGTGACCGCCGACGGCGCCACGGCCCTGGGGCAGATCGCCGACCGGCTGGAGGAGATGGGCCACAGCGCGCCCGCGACGGACGCGGCGGTCCCGTCGCCGGCCGCGAGCGGCGCCGGCGCCGCCGAGGCCGAGCCCGGGACGGGGCCGATGACCGGGGCCGAGGTCGTCACCGCGCTGAGCGCGGTGCTGCGCGCCGATGACCTGGTCATCGAGGAATCGGTCACCAACGCCCGCGCGCTGCACGAGAACCTCAGCCGCACCGAGGCCGCCAGCATGTACGGCACCGGGTCCCCCGGCCTGGGCTGGGGACTCGGAGGGGCGGTCGGCGTCAGCCTGGCCTCGCCGGGGCGCCGGGTGGTCACCGTGGTGGGAGACGGCAGCTTCATGTTCGGCGTGCCGACGGCGGCGCTGTGCCTGGCGGCCGAGGCGGGCGCGCCCATCATGGCCGTCGTGCTGAACAACGACGGCTACCGCGCCAGCAGGCTGCCGGTCTTCGAGCTGTTCCCCGAAGGGGTGTCGGCGACGCGCGGAGACGCCGAGGGGACGCGCTTCAGCGCGCCGCCCGACTTCGCGGCCGTCGCCCGTGCCTGCCACGCGCACGGGGAGACCGTCACCGACCGGGCGGACCTCCTGCCCGCCCTCCGGCGTGGTCTCGAGGCCGTCGAGGCGGGCCGGTCTGCTGTGGTGGACGTCCACATCGTCCGAGACTGACCCGCTGCCGCCGGCTGGGCGGCGACCGGTCGACGCGGGTCCTCCCCGTCGCCGCCCACCCGGCGACGGGAAGGACCCGCGCGCTCTTTCAGGGTTGCGGCAGTGCCTCGCACCGGCCGCGACCGGCGTCCACCCACTGTCCGCGCTCGCCGGCGCCGACGGCCAGGCCGCCGTAGCGCGCCTCGTACGCGAGCGCGAGGAACACCCGCTCGCGCCGCCGGAGCAGCCGTGCGGGGTTTCTCGGCATTCCCGCCCTCATGTACAGCACGTTCGTCGACGACACGCCGAGCCCTCCCAGCTCCGGCATCCGGACGACCGTGACCTCCTCGGCCCGGCCGGTGACCCGGCTACCCGTCGGCGTCTCGCGGACCTCGAACGACATCACCCCTGCCCTGCATCCGATCTCCACCTTCAGCACGTTCCCACTGCGCATCACGGGCACAGTCCTACCGGTCGCCCTCTCCCGCCATGTCAGACCAGCCTCCATCGCGATCTGAGCGGCCTCCTCCGGAGTCAGCGGAAAATCGCCGGCGAGCGACACGAGCGCGTCGTTCGCCCGGCGGTTCATCCACGAATAGACGACTCCGGACAGCAGCGTGATCCCGAGGATGGCGATGGTCAACCCCTCCATAGCCTGCTCCTCGCCTCTGCCGGTACTACCGGCGACGTCGACCCGTCTCCCCCCGTGTCGACGGCCGGAATGCCGCCAGGTACCGACAAACCCCTCCCTCTTGACATAAGGACGATATCCGCACCGATCGCACATAGCGCCACCCACCGGGACGGGTTTTCCGGGAGGGTCCCGCAGTACTAAGTACTGCCCGGGCTCGCTGAGTGAAGCCGCGTGAACAATGGGTGACCACAATGGCCGGCAGCAGCCCGGCGAATCCCCCGCGAGCCGCCCGCGGCGGGAGCGGGCGAGGCAGGGCGTTCTTCGCCGGGGACAGGGAAACTAGTCGAAGAATTGCTGCAGCTTCGCCGCGATGCCCGACCGCTGCTCGACGCCGAGCTTGCGCAATATGCGGGATACGTGCCCTTTGATGGTGGACTCGGTGACGAAAATCCTGGCGGCGATCTCCTTGTTCGTCATGCCGCCGCGGGCGATCAGCAAGGCGATCTCCCGCTCCTTGGACGAGAGCGAGTTGAGCAGGTTCTCCGCGTGGACCGACGGCCGCGCGATGATGTCCATGGTCTCGGTCATTCCCCGCTCACATTGATAGCGCAGCTCTCTGACCAGACGCACCAGGCCCTGTTCCC
The DNA here is from genome assembly GCF_042654065.1 of Sphaerisporangium dianthi. Taxonomy (NCBI): domain Bacteria; kingdom Bacillati; phylum Actinomycetota; class Actinomycetes; order Streptosporangiales; family Streptosporangiaceae; genus Sphaerisporangium; species Sphaerisporangium dianthi. The sequence goes on from NZ_JBHSFP010000009.1 coordinate 214,726, forward strand.
CGATGGGGACGGCCTCCTCGATGTCGCAGATCTTGGTGTGCAGGTCGGCGAGGATGGCCGCGACGTCCTGCACCACCTCGACGACCGAGGGCTGGTCGTTCTCCGAACGGTGCGCCGGGACGGCCAGTTCCTCCCGGTTGAGCTCGTCCTCCCGTTCGCGCCTGAGCACGGTCGCCACCGACCGCGCCGTCCACTCGAAGGCCCGCACGTGCTCATCGGTGTAGGCGTGGCTCTTGTACGTCTGGATGGACGCGAGGCCGATCACCACCTGCTCACCGTCGCGCGTGCCGAACATGGGGATCGTGATGGCGTCGGCCGACGTCCGCTGCTCGTCACCGAAGGCGACGCCGTGGTGCAGGAGCATGCCCCCGTCGCTGTCGTAGGTGTACGGGCGCCTGTGCTTCAGAATCCACGCGGCCTGCCCCGTCGGCCCGTACCCGAAGACCTCGGGAGGCATGTACCTCTTGACGGCGATCGTGTCGTCGTAGGTGTACGGGTAGACGATCCTGCGCCCCTCCCGGTAGAACCCCACATAGAAGGCGTCCACGCTGCAAATGGTGCTCATGGCGAAGCGCCAGTAGTCGAAGAGCGCGTGATGGTTGCCCATCCGCATGCGAATTCCCCGGTCAGCCTGGTTCAGCGCCGCCGCGACGTCCGGCGAGAACCCGGAGTCCGAACGAGCCACCGACACTCGTCCTCCTTTGACCAGCTCGGCGTCCATGGACTCACGTCCCGCGCAAAATCAGGACGTAGTTGTCGAGCCTTACTGACTGACGTCCGTCTTGCCATCATTTCATTGGGATTGGTGCCATTAAGTGATCCTTTGCACTCCCATACCCGGACAGAGAACACGTCTTACGATGCCGTACAAGCCTGCGACCTCGGTCGATGCCGCTTCGTTATAAGAGGGCCCCGGGAAGTGGCGAGGCGCCCGAAACAGCGGCGGCGCACGCCCCTGACTGCAATTCCGGGATCCGGAGTCAAGAACGGCGACGCGCCGTGGAGAACGCGTCACGGCCATGACCGCGGCCGGGGCGCGCCCGCCCACGCGACACGCCGCCCGCCGAGCCCCGCGCGGACGCGGCCGGGTCGCGGACCGAACCGGCCCCGCTCGCATGTCCCGGACTCCGCGCGGACGCACCGAATCACGTTCAGGCGCGCGCCGTCCGCGCGCGCCCGCCCGGCGTTCGCACCCATATTGCCGCGAATGGCGGACCGCAGAGGGCGCCCCAAGGTTCTACACCACAGCACATTATCTGTGCCAAATCTGTGGAAACCGGCGCGGCATGACGCCTGATCCATAAGTGAAATCGGCCCGGACGACCATGGAATCCGCGGGCCTCCGCCACGCCGGCCGTGCCCGGGGATCACAACGGCATGAGTTCGCCGTGCGGGCTCCCCGGAAAGGCCCGTCCATGCCGAGCGGTTATGACCGCCGGTCCGCTTAGGCGCCGCACGAGTTTCCCCGCGCATCGCCAGGCGACGGAGCGCGCTATAGGGATTCCGCCTTCCCGCGGCACTCACCATCCATTACCTTGAGTATCCGATTAACTACACACCGACGCCACGATGTCCGTGGAACGGTGGTCGCCCCATGTCACCACCCCCAAAATGGAGAGGATGCTTCAAATGCCACATATGACAAAAATCAACCCCGAGGAATCCGCACGCGCCCGTTTCGCCTACGAACTCCAGCGCCACCGCATACTGGCCGGCCTCACCCAGGGGCAGCTCGGCCGGCGGGTGGGCTTCTCCGGCAGCCTCGTCGGAGCGGTGGAGAACCTCAAGCGCACCCCCGGCGAAGACTTCGCCAAGCGCTGTGATCAGGCCTTCGGCCTGGAAGGCGTGTTCCAGGCCCTCCATCTGGAAGGCTGGCCGCCACCGCCGCCGGTCGCCGACCATTTCCGCAGTTTCACCTTCGAGGAGCGCCGGGCGACGGCAATACAAACCTGGGACCCGCTGCTCGTTCCGGGGATCTTCCAGACCGAGCCATATGCGCGTCGCATCTTCGGCCGCGCGCCGGACAGCACGCCGGAAAAGGTCGAGGAGCGGGTGATCGGCAGGATGCAGCGCAAGAACATCCTGTCAAAGGAGAATCCGCCGTTGATCCTCAGCCTGATGGACGAGGGAGTTCTCCGGCGGCCGATCGGCGGCAAGGAAGTGATGCGTGATCAGATGCTGCACCTTGTCGAAATGGCCGAGCATCCGCGGGTGACGATCCAGATCGTTCCGTTCGACGCCGAGGCCATCCCCGGTTTGCTTGCCGGATTTGTTATAGCCGAACAGCACGGCACTCCATATACGGTATATGTGGATTCCGTACCGGACGGACGCACGATGGGCGATCGAAAAGCGATCGCATCACTCACCGCTCGCTACGACGCCATCAGGGCGGAGGCGTACCCCCAGTCCCTCTCGCTCAAAGTCATCAAGGAAGCGGTAGACAAATGGACCTGAGTCAGGCCTTATGGCGCAAATCCTCGTGGTCTGGTGACAACGGCGGCCATTGCGTCGAAGTGGCGAGCAACCTGACGGCCGAACACGCGATCGCGGTCCGCGACTCCAAGAACCCCGACGGTCTTCCCCTCGTCATCGCCTGCGGCGAGTGGTCCGCGTTCGTGCACATCCTCAAGACCGGCCCCATCACCGTCTGACCGCAGACGCGAACCGCTCTCGCGGGCGGCGTCCGCGGAGCGCGGGGGCGGCACATAAACACTGTTCACCAGCGGCCACGGCGGCGAGAATGAGCCGATGAGCATCCGTATGGCCGCCCTTGACGAGCTTCCCCTCCTGCAGGAGATCGAGCGCGCCGCCGGGCGATCCTTCCACGACCTGGGCATGTCACCGGTCGCCGAGGACGAACCCCTCTCCGTCGACGTCCTGGCCGGCTACCAGCGCGCCGGGCGCGCATGGGTCAAGGCCGACGCCGGCGATCGGCCGGTCGCCTACCTCCTCGCCGACGTGATCGACGACAACCTCCACCTGGACCAGGTCTCGGTGCATCCCGCCTCGGCCCGCCGCGGCATGGGACGCTCGCTCATCGACCACGCCGCCGCGTACGCCAAGGCGGAAGGCCTCCCCGCCCTCACTCTGATCACCTTCACCCGCGTGCCATGGAACGCCCCCTACTACGAGCGGTGCGGGTTCTGGTGCCTGGACGACGCCGAGCTGACCCCGGGGCTGCGTGACCTGCGCCGGCGCGAACGCGCGCACGGCCTGGACCGCTGGCCCCGGGTGTGCATGCGCCGCGACCTCTGACCGCGGCCGCCTTCCCGCCGCCGACCGGAAAGCGCTTCACCGGGCACCACGCCGAACCGGCGCCGCTCACCGCCCGACGCGGCCGGTGCGACACGGGTCGAACGATCGGGCGCCGTGCCACGTATCTCCGGGCGGCGGCGGCACCGGCTCATAGCCGGCGCCGTGCCGCGGAACGCACCCGGCACGGAAGGAGAAGTGGATGGCGGACGCACGGAGGACACCTGGTCACACCCCGGTCCTGAGCCTCATCGCGCTCATCGGCGCGCTGGCCGGCGTCGTCTTCACGGCGAAGGCGGATCCGGTGGACGCCGTGGAGCTCCAGCTCAACATCTCGCATTCCACCGGCGCCTCGGGTGCCTTCCCCATCACGGCCCCCTGAGCGCCGATCGCGGCGGACGTCCTTGGCCGCGGCCCCCGCCCCGGTCTCCGGCGGCCCTCAGATGTGGCCGCTCACGGTCGTGCCCTCGCCGACGACGCTGTTGATCGTAAGAGTGCCGCCGACCTCACTGAACCGCCGCTTCATCGTGTCCGTGCCGCGGCCGGTGCTCCCTGGCGGGAAGCCGATGCCGTTGTCGCTGATGGTCAGCCGCAGGCCGCCGGACCCTGTGGTGAGCGCGATGGACAGCGTGTGGGCTCCGCTGTGCAGCTCGACGTTGGCCAGCGCCTCCAGCACGACGGCGTAGACGGCGTCGGCCACCGGCCCGTTCACCCCGTCTTTGGGCATGGCCCATACCTCGACGGTGATCCCTGTGCGCTCCGACCATTCCGTCAGATAGTCCTCGATCGCCCGCGCCAGACTTCGCTTTCCGCGCATGCGCAACTCTTCGTACAACTCCCCCAACCCTTCTGGGCCGCGCACCGCTCAGGGCTGCGTGATCCCGGCCCCACCGCGTCACCGCCGACGGGACGACGAGACGCTACCGGCGCGTGCTTGAAGAGCGGTTGAGAAAATCGCCTCGGAGTGGAGGCGAGACCACCCTGGGAGGCAGGTCTGCCGCGAGCCCGCCCAAGATGTCTATGCCCGAACTCCTTGATGCCACGCTACCCGCAGGTAGGTCACGGCGCGTCGGCGGAGGCGGCTGACCTTTTCTTTCTCACTACCTGTCGCCGAGTTGCCGCGAACGGTCATTCGCGGCCGGTCTGGTCCAGCCGGGCGAGATAGTCGTTGTAGGCGTCCAGCTCGGCGTCGCCGGTGCCGCCCACCTTGGCGGCACGCGCGTCGGCACGGCGGTCGGCCCGCCTGGCCGTGCGCTGGTCGTCGCGGTACCACTGGAAGGCGAGGGCGATGAGCACGATCAGGGTGGGAATCTCACCGAAGGCCCAGGCGATGGCCCCGCCCGTGCTCTGGTCGGCGAGACCGGAGTCCCCCCAGGTGCGGCCGAGCTGGTCGTACCACTCGCCGGCGAGCGGGGTGCCCATGTTCATGAGCGCGATGCCGAAGAAGGCGTGGAACGGCATGGTGACGAAGAGCAGCAGAAGCCGCCCGACGTAGGGCAGCTTGGTCGGCGCCGGATCGACCCCGATGATCACCCAGAAGAACAGGGAACCGGTGATCAGGAAGTGGACGGTCATCGCGATGTGCCCGAGGTGCTCCTCCATGGCCGCGGCGAACAGCGGCGTGAAGTAGAGGGCATAGGTGGACACGATGAACAGGGCCGTGGCGATGGCCGGGTGGGTGACCACCTTGACGAACCTGCTGTGCAGGATGACGGTAATCCACTCGCGCGGGCCCCGGTCGCCGCGCCGCGCGGCGGGCTTCAGGGCCCGCAGGGCCATGGTGACGGGGGCGCCGAGCACCAGGAAGATGGGCACGAGCATCGAAAGGATCATGTGCTCGGTCATGTGCACGCTGAACAGCACGGGGGCGTAGCGCGCGATGCCGCTCTGGGTCGCGAGGACGAGCAGCAGCACGCCGGCGCCCCAGCTGATCGTGCGGCCGACGGGCCAGTGGTCTCCGCGCCGGGCCAGCCGGACGACGCCCGCGCCGTAGAGACCGGCCAGCAGCGCGGCGACCATCGCGAAGAACAGGTCGAACCACCACAGCGTGGCGAGGTTGGCCACGGAGATCGGCGGCGGGACGAGGTAGCCCAGCAGCTCGAAGGCACGGTCGACGGGCAGGTCGAGCGGCGGCGGGGCGGTGCGCGAGAGCGCGACCGCGAGGCCGACCGCCACCAGCATGATCATGCCCTCGGCGGTGGCGAGCCGGGTGAAGGCGCCCGGCCGCCCGGCGGTGAGGTCGGACAGCGTGCGGCCGCGGTGCCCGCGGCCGATCACCCCGAGCGCGGCGAAGGCGGCGGTCTTGGCCAGGACGATCAGGCCGTAGGAGGTGGTGAACAGGTCGCCGATCGACGTCAGCCTGCTCAGCATGCTGAACAGGCCGGACAGGCCCACGCCGATGAAGCACCACAGCGCCATGCGGGAGAAGCGCCGCGCGGCCAGGTCGAGATGGGGGGCGTGCCGCAGGGCGTGCACGCACAGCAGCAGGAGCCCGCCCACCCACGGGGCGAGCACCAGCAGGTGCAGGGCGACGCTGGTCGTGGCGAGGCTGTGGTTGGGCGCGGAGGCGGAGTGGCCGGTGAGCGCCGGCGGCATCAGCGTCGCCAGGGCGAGGACGAGCAGGCCGCCGGCCGCGCCGGCGGTGATCGCACCCCGTGAGAACAGGGCGATGGCCGTGCCGAACAGCACGACGAGGGTCAGGGCGATGCCCTGCGGGACCTGGCTGGCGTAGCTGGTCAGCTCGTCGCCGCCGAGGACGTCGCCGACGGGGCTGCCCAAGGTCTCGGAGAGGCTGAAGACCAGGGTGGACGCCGCGGCCGCGGCCCACAGAAGGCCCGTCCACGAGGCGGCCCTGACATACGTCAGGGCGGGCTTGCCGAGCAGGCCCTTGTCGCTCGGGAGCAGGGCCGCGGCCAACAGCAGCAGCCCGACGCTCAGCAGGCCCGCCGCGTCCATGGTGAGCTTGGACGCCGGCAGCGCCCAGCGGGTCAGCGTGCCCTCGTCGGGCAGGCCGGGGATCACGCGCGGCGTGGCCGCGCCGCCCACGACCATGGCGACGACCAGCGCGCCGAGCGCCGCGCACGCCCCCGCGACCGCGAAGCGAAGGGTCTTGCTCACGACTTCTTCCGGAGGGTGAGGGCCATGCCGATGCCGACGCCGGCCAGGCCGAAGATGACGATCCACACCCAGGCGGGCATGCCGCCGCCCTGGCCGTCCTCCTGCGACACCGGGCTTGCGGAAGTGCCGGGCTGCGCGCTCTCGGCGGCTCCCCCGCCCGGCGCGGCCGAGGTCGCGGGCGGCTGCGAGGAGGAGGACGGAGCGTCCGCCGGTGAGGACGCGCCCGGGGACGCGCTCGCCTCGGGGGCCTTCACCGTGAAGGGGATCTCGCCTTCGATCGGATGGCCGTCGTCGGAGACCACGCGCCAGGCGATGGTGTACTTCCCGGAGGGCAGCGGGCCGGAGATCTTCTGGGTGACCGTCGGGCCGTCCAGCTTGGGCTTGCCGTCCTGGTGCTTCTGCCCGGCGGCGTCGCGGACGAGCACCACCGGGAATCGCACGGTCTCGGTGAAGGTCAGCTTCACCGAATCGAGGCCCTTGACCGTAGCTCCCTTTGCGGGGTTGCTGCTCTTGAGCGCCGTGTGGGCCAGCGCGGGGGCGGCGAAGGCCGTGCCCAAGACGACGGCGACCAGGAATGCCATCGCGGCGGCGAGCGGGGAAGTCCTCATAGCACCCTAAGGCTACTCATGTGAGAGCCCAGTCCTCACCGCGCGTCGCCGCCTATGGAAAACCGTGGCACGGTGCGCGCCCCGCCCGCCGTGCGCACTGGTTCCGCGTACCGGCGGATCGTCGCCGGCGGGACATGCCGGCGCCCCCGGACCGGGGCGGTCCGGGGGCGCTGAGACGGGTGCCGGGGACGGGTGGCGGGTCAGGCGTCGTCGCCGGGCGGAGCGGAGGCGGGCGACCTGTCAGAGGCCGACGCTGGTGAGAGCACGCTGGTAGGCGGCCACGCTGGCCTCACCGCCGTCGTCGAGCTGCTCCAGCATCGTGGCCGCGGCCAGCCAGCCCTCGGCGGCGCTCGGCGAGGCGGGGGCATGCTCGAGCGACTGTTCCACCGCCTCCAACTCGGCGACGGCCTCGGTCGTCTCGTGAACCTGCAGCAGGGCGCTGGCCAGCACCAGACGCGCGTCGGTGAGGAGCGCGGGGGCGCGGTCGCCGACCAGAAGGTCCTTGGCCTGGCGGCCGTACGCGACGGCCTTCTGGGCATTGCCGAGCAGCATCTCGGCCTTGGCCAGGTAGATGTACGCCCAGGCCATGGTGACCGCGCCCGCGGAGGACTCGGCCATCTCACGCTCGGCGCGCAGCAGCAGGTCGCGGCTGGTGACGGCCGCCTCCGGACGCGCCCGCAGCATCAGGATGGCGTACTCCCCGCGCAGCCGCACCAGGTTGCGCTGGTCTCCGGTCTCCGACTGCACGGCCAGGGCGCGCTCGACCAGGAAGAGCGCCTCGTCGCCGCGGCCGACCAGTTCGGCGACCTCGGCGGCGTTCCAGCAGGCGGCGACGGTCGCCCTGGGGGTGCCGAGCACCTCGGCGGCGGAGAGCAGTTCCGCGGCGAACTGCTGGGCCCGGAGCAGGTCCCACCGGATGATGTAGGCGGCGAGGAGGGTGGCGCCGAGCTCCACCAGTTCGTCGGTCCAGATCGGCCGAGTGGGGCCGAGCAGGATCTCCTCGGCGACCTGCACCGCCTCGCCGAGGTCGCCGTGCTCGCGGTAGCAGCGCGACAGGGCGAGCGCCAGGGCGATGGACTGATCGGCGGGCAGGCTGTCGCCGGCGGACTCGCGCAGGCGGAGAAGCACGTCGATGGCGTCACGGAGGTCGCCGCACGCCTCGCTGGCGAGGGCGTAGCCGAACTCGGCCTGCTGCATCAGCGAGCGCAGCCCGACGAGGCTGCCGTCCTCCAGCAACTCTGCGTAACGGCGCCGTGCCTCGGCGACCTCGCCGTTGTTGAGCGCCATGCTCGCATAGCCCAGACGCAGCTCAAGATCTTGCATCTGTTCGGCCGTGACGCCATTGATCAGGTACGTTAGGGAGCACTCGAGCTTGGCCGCGAGCAGTTCCAGAACGGCCGCCGTGGGCGTACGCTTTCCACTCTCGATCAGTGACACATAACTGTCCGAGAGTTCGGGATGTGCCAATTGCGCCTGGGAAAGACCCCGCTGGCGGCGGGTCGTTCTGATTCGCTGTCCAATAAGATCTTGACCGCTCACCGGCATCCCTTCAAGATGTAAGCCCCGACAATCCGCCACCGACAGGAGTCAACCATGCGACGCCGCCGCCTTGCGCTTATCGCTCTGACCGCGGCCTTCTCGGCCATCTTTAGTGTGTCGGGCAATGGTACGGCAATCACCGGAACCTCGGCTTCGGACAGTGCGCCGGCAGGCATTCTCTGCTGCTGAATTCCATTTGATCTTCCGAACCGCCCCTCAGCTCGCACGTAGTGCCAGAAAGAAATCCACCCTGTCTGGCATGGACCCGAGATCTCGCCCGGTGAGCTGCTCGACCCGCCGGATGCGGTAGCGCACCGTGTTCACGTGCACGTGCAGCCGCTCTGCGCACATGTTCCATGACCCCGCGCATTCAAGGAAGACGTCGAGCGTACGGACCAGCTCCGACCGGTGCCGCCGATCGTAAGCGAACAGCGGCACGAGGAGGCGGTCGGAGAAGGACCTGCGCACCTCGGCCGGCACCGTGGCGAGCAACAAGGCGTGCGTGTAGATCTCGTCACTGGTCACCACCCCTCCACCTCGCGCCTCGGCAAGGCGCCGTGCGTGACCGGCCTCCTCGGCACCACCCCGGATGCCCATGGCCCCGGTGAGCCAGGCGCTGACGCCGATGGTCACCTGCGCTCTCGGCATCCCGTCCGAGAGGGCCGTCACGCGTTCCCTCAACGCGTGTACCAATGTTTGCACATGTAAGTGCATTTGCCCATGCACTTGCGCCCGCACTTGCGGATGAATGTGCATCGATTTGGCAGCGGACCTGACTCCTGGCTCATGTTCGGGGTCGGACAGCACCTCCGAGCCCCGGTCCAGGGCCGCTTCCGCGTCCAGATCGGCCGTCGCGGACCGCCCGCCGGCCGCCATGATCCGCAGCGGCACGAGGGCGATGGCCCCGTCCGCCCCCCGGGCCGCGACGACCCGCCGGTCGAGCAGCTCCTCCAGCACCTGGCCGCCCAGTGTGGCGGGGTCGGGCCCGTCTGTGGCCCCGGGCCGGAGGACGGCCGCCGTCACCACCGCGTACGGCTCCTCCGGATCGATGCCGCACGTGCGCAGGCCGGCCGCCAGCTCCGGCTCGCTCCCCGATCCGGCGATGGCCAGCCCGATCAGCTCCTCGGCCAGCCGCCGCTCCACCCTGCGGCCCTCCTCGGTGCGGCCGCGCTGCAGGGCGACGCAGGCCGCGAGCTCGAACCCGGTGTCGGCGCGGTCGAGCAGGTCGGACCCGAGGACCAGCGCCCAGCCGGCCGCCCGGTGCGACCGGTCGACGGCGAACAGCGTGAACGGCCCCCGCGGAGTGCGCACCAGATGGGGCAGGCGCGGCGCCGACAGGTACTCGCGGGCGAGCAGGCCGGGAAGGTCGCCCTCCAGCCGTCCCGCGACGACCGCGCCGCTCGCCGAGACCACCGCGCCGGTGATCCCGAGCTCCTGGACGATCACCGCGAACAGCTCGTCCAGCCCGGTGCCCTCGGCGACGGCCGCGACGATGCGGCGGTGTCGGCCGAGCGCCCCCCGCAGGTCGGCGGCCCCGCCGATGCCCAGACGCACCTCGACGACCTCGGTCAGCGCGCGGAAGGACACCTCCTCGGGCACGTCCAGCAGGGGAAGGTCGTGTTCGCGGCACGCCTCGACCAGGTCGCCGGGCACGTGGCCGAGCAGCGCCCGCCCCGCGGCCAGGGCGGCCACCCCGGCTTTGGCCAGGGCTTCGACGAACCGCGCGGAGTCCCCCGGGCCGTGGCGCCAGGTCAACCCGGTGAGCACGAGCTCTCCCCCGGACAGGTAGCGTCCGGGTTCTGGCAGGTCGGTGATGTGCGCGCCGGTGAACCGCCGGTCCAGATGGCTCTGGTGCGACAGGAGGGTGAGGCGCAGGCCGTCCACCGCAATAAGATCACGTATACGCACTTATCAAGGCTAACCACTCGATTTGGATGAACCTCCAACTCATCGCCCGGCCGGGCCCCGGCGTTTCACGGCCGCGCCCATTGGAACCTCTGAACTGGGCTGATGTACTGCCGGTGTGACCCAGACCGCTCGCGGAAGCAACGTCGAGGAAGGCGTCGGCACCGGCGCCACCCGGCCGGACGGCATGCTGAAGGTGACCGGGGAGTTCGCCTACTCCTCCGACCTGTATCTGGCGGACATGCTGTGGGGCGCCACCCTGCGCAGCCCGCACCCCTCCGCGTGGATCCGCTCCGTCGACGTCGGCCCCGCCCTCGCGATGCCGGGCGTGCACGCCGTGCTCACCCACGAGGACGTCCCCGGCGAGCGGTTCTACGGCCTGGAGCACAAGGATCAGCCGGTGCTGGCCATCGACCAGGTGCGCTACCAGGGCGAACCGGTCGCCATCGTGGCCGCCGACCACCCGGAGACCGCGCGGCGGGCGGCGGCGGCCATCGTCGTCGCGTACGAGCCGCGCGAGGCCGTCACCGACGCGCGCCGCGCGCTGTTCGACCCCGCCTGCCCGCATGTCCTGCCCGGCGGCAACGTGGTCCGCCACCAGCCGGTGCGGGTGGGGAGCATCCCGCCGTCGGCGGACGTCGTGGTCACCGGCGAGTACGAGGTCGGGATGCAGGACCAGGCGTTCCTCGGTCCAGAGTCGGGCATGGCCGTCCCCGCCGAGGACGGCGGCGTCGACCTGTTCGTCGCCACGCAGTGGCTGCACGCCGACCAGGGCCAGATCGCCCCCTGCCTCGCCCTCCCCAAGGACAAGGTGCGGCTGACGCTGGCGGGGGTCGGCGGCGCGTTCGGCGCCCGCGAGGACCTGTCCATGCAGATCCACGCGAGCATGCTCGCCCTGCGCACCGGCAGGCCTGTGAAGATCGTCTATGGCCGTGAGGAGTCGTTCTTCGGCCACGTCCACCGGCATCCCGCGCGCATGCGGTACGAGCACGGCGCCACCCGCGAAGGCAAGCTCGTCTACGTCAAGGCCGAGATCGTGCTGGACGGCGGGGCGTACTGCTCGTCCTCCCTCGCCGTCGTCGGCAACGCGGCCTCGCTCGGCGTCGGGCCGTACGAGGTGCCCAACATCGCGATCGACGCCTACGGCGCGTACACCAACAACCCGCCCTGCGGGGCGATGCGCGGCTTCGGCGCGGTCCAGGCGTGTTACGCCTACGAGTCGCAGATGGACCGGCTCGCCGAGGCGTGCGGGCTCGGCCCGGTGGAGATCCGCCTGCGCAACGCCGTCTCGCAGGGGTCGCGGCTGGCGACCGGCCAGGTGATCGACTCCCCGGCTCCGCTCGCCGACATGCTGCGCGAGCTGGCCGCCATGCCGCTGCCGGGCGCGCCGGGCTCATACGACCTGCGGTCGCTGCCGGGCGGGGTCGCCCAGACGACGCACGGCGAGGGTGTGCGCCGCGGAGTCGGATACGGCGTCGGCATCAAGAACATCTGCTTCTCCGAGGGGTTCGACGACTACTCGACGGCCCGCGTCAGGGTCGAGCTGCTCGGCGACGAGCCGCACGTCCTCGTCCGCACCGCCGCCGCCGAGGTCGGGCAGGGCCTGGTCACCCTGCAGGCGCAGATCGCCCGCACCGAGCTGGCGGAGTTCGGCATCCGGCGGGTGACCGTCGCCCCGGCCGACACCTCGGTCGGATCGGCCGGCTCCAGCTCGGCGTCCCGGCAGTCGTACGTGACCGGCGGCGCGGTCAAGACCGCGTGCGAGGCCGTGCGCGAGCGCCTCGCCGCGCTGCGCGCGGAGCGCCCCGATCTCGCGCTTGCGGAGCTGCTGCGCGAGCACGGGCCGGTCGAGGAGACCCGGGAGTACCGCCACCTGCCGACCTATCCGATGGACCCGGTCACCGGGCAGGGCGACTCCCACACCCAGCTCGCGCTGTGCGTGCACCGAGCCGTCGTGGACGTGGACGTGGACCTCGGCCTGGTCAAGGTCGTCGAGCTGGCCGCCGTGCAGGACGTCGGGAAGATCCTGAATCCGCCCGCGCTCGAAGGGCAGATCCACGGGGGCTCCGCGCAGGGGCTGGGGCTGGCCCTCATGGAGGAGATCCAGGTCCGCGACGGCCGCGTGCTCAACCCGTCGTTCACCGACTACCTGATCCCCACGATCCTCGACATGCCGCCCATGAAGCTGTCGATCATGGAGAACGCCGATCCGGCGGCGCCGTACGGCCTGCGCGGCGCCGGCGAGCCGCCCACCCTGTCGTCGACCCCGGCCATCGCCGCCGCCGTCCGCGCCGCCACCGGCCTCACCCTCCCCCGCGTCCCCATCAGACCCCAGGACATAGCACTCGCCCCATCCACCCCCTGACCGTCCCGTTCCGCCGAGGCGGGGACGGGAGGGGCCGCGCCGCCGGCCGGCGGTCAGAGGCCTCTCGCGAGGCGGGTCAGGTGATGTCGCCGCGTTCGCAGGCCACGCCGTCGTGGTCGCCGTCGACGTACCAGTCGTACTCGGGGTGGACCCCCTTGGTGTACGGCCCGTAGTTGGCGGCGTGGGCCTGCTTGCAGCTCGAGAAGCGCGGGTCGGGAGTGCGCCGGGGGTCGCGTGCGGACACGCCGGTCGCGGAGGCGCTGGGAACGCCGGCGCCCTGACCTGCCGATGAGGTGCGGGGCGCGGCTCCGGGGGTGTGCGTCGCGGCAGCCTGAGTGGGCGTCGCGGCGGCCTGGGTGGGCGTCGTGGCCGGCGGGACGAGGGGCATGGAGCCCGGCTGCGAGGCGGGGGCGCTGGGCACACCCGCCGGAGCTCCCGCGGTGGGCGGGCAGTCGGCCGAGCCGCCGGGCGCTCCGGTGTTCGGGCCGCCGATCGTCCCGCCGGTGCCGGGGTTCACCGTGGCGCCGCCTGTGCCCGTGCCGCCCGTCGTGCCCGTCCCGGGATCGCCGGTCGTGCCCGTTCCGGGGTTGCCGGTGGTGCCGGTGCCGGGATCGGCCGTGGCGCCGGGGGGCGGGGTGGAGGGGCAGGCGCCGGCAGGAGCGGTGGCGGACGCGGACGGAATGGGGCCCCCGGTGCCGAGCAGGCGGGACACGAGCGCCTCCGCGATCTCCTTGGACAGGCCCGCGATGCTGAGGCTGTCCTCGGTCATGGGCTGGGCCACCCGGGGAGCCGTGACGACCTTGTCGTCCACCACGACGGCGAGCTGCTGGTTGATCGTGTCCTCGATGAGCGCGGCCAGCTTGCCGCGGCTGTCGGGCGCCGTCACGATGCGCACGGAGTAGGTGCCGTCCTGGTCGGGCACGGTCGCGACCTTGACCACCGACGTGACGGTGACACCCCGGGCGACCTGGTAACACGTCGTCCCGGCGTCGTCGAGCACGGCCTCGGCGCCCGGGCACGGAGCGGCGCGCACCCCCGTCACGGGGGCGAAGTGGATCGGGGTGGCGAGCCGGCGAGGAGGATCGGCGCCGAGCGGCAGGTTGGGCTCGCGGGTCATCAGCACGGCGATCGTGCCGAGGACGCCGGTGACGACGACCGCCACGAACAGCCCGGCGATCAGCGCGATGGTCGTGCCGCGCCCGGCCCGCGGGGGGCCCGGCGGCGGACCGCCGGGGGCGGGCGGCGGTTCCGCGCCAGGGGGAGCGCCCCCCGAGCCCGGCGGCGGATCGCCCTCGCCCGCGGGCGGAACGTCCTCCGGCGAGATCGCCCGCGTGAGAGGCGGCTGCTCCGGTTCGTCCATCGCGTGCCGGGAGTCGTCCATGATCAGGAACGGTTCTCCGGGGTCGGCCGGAGGTGGATCGGCGAGACCGGGCAGCACGCCGGCCGGATCACCATGATCGCCGGCCGCCGGACGGTTGCGCATCCTCACCCCTTTGACATCACCCCGCTCTCAAGGACGAGGCGTCCGCCCTTGATGGTCGGTGACCGACATCGCTCGGCCGAGCCTATCGAGGCTCGCGCGTACGAGCTAACCGCAGGATGAGCGTCCAAGGAGAGGGCCCTAGGCTGAAGATAACCTGACAATTCGCCCAGATGTCTGGATCGGTCCCGATCCGGGCGTCCGGGGCCCCGGCGGCGGGATCATGGCCGGCCGGCGGCGGGCAGGCGGGCCCGGGTGAGCCGAAGGCGCTCCCGGGCAGTGCTTTCCCGATCAGATGACACGCGAGCCGGTCGCGGCGCACCGGCGCCACAGGGGCCGGTCGGCGAGGCGGCCGGCGCGATCAGGCGAAGCCCCCCACGACAGTCGGACGCGGAACGAGGAAGCCGGTCACGGAAGACCAACGGATGACGAGAGGGCGATCCGCCGCCCCGGGTCGAAGGAGGATCTCATGAAGGTCGGAATACCCCGAGAGGTGAAAGACCATGAGCACCGTGTCGCCCTCACCCCGGCGGGGGCCAACGAACTGACCCGCCACGGCCACCAGGTGTTCGTCGAGAGAGGCGCGGGCGCCGGCTCCTCGATCCCCGACGAGGACTTCCAGGCGGCGGGCGCGGAGATCCTCGGCTCGGCGGAGGAGATCTGGCAGGAGGGCGACATGATCCTCAAGGTCAAGGAGCCCATCGCCTCGGAATACCCCCTCATGCGCCAGGGCCAGGTCCTGTTCACCTACCTCCACCTGGCGGCGTCCAGGAAGCTCACGCTGGCGATGGTGGAGGCGGGGGTCACCGGCATCGCCTACGAGACCGTGCAGACGGCGAACGGCGCGCTACCCCTGCTCGCGCCCATGTCGGAGGTCGCGGGACGCCTGGCGCCGCAGGTCGGCGCCTACCACCTGATGCGGCAGGGCGGCGGGAGGGGCGTGCTCATGGGCGGCGTCCCGGGGGTCTATCCCGCCAAGGTGGTGGTGCTGGGCGCGGGGGTGACCGGCATCAACGCCGCCACGATCGCGCTCGGGATGCAGGCCGAGGTCCTGCTTCTGGACAAGAACATCGACCGGCTCCGCCAGATCGACACCATCTACCGGGGGCATCTGCAGACGGTCGCCTCCAACACCTACGAGATCGAGCGCGCCGTCCTTGGCGCCGATCTGGTGATCGGCGCGGTACTGATCCCGGGAGCCAAGGCGCCCAAGCTGGTGACCAACGAGATGGTGGCGCGGATGAAGGAGGGGTCGGTGCTGGTGGACATCTCGATCGACCAGGGCGGGGCGTTCGAGGACTCCCGGCCGACCACCCACGCGCATCCGACCTACCGGGTGCACGACTCGGTGTTCTACTGCGTGGCCAACATGCCGGGGGCGGTGCCGCACACCTCGACGTACGCGCTGACCAACGTCACCCTCCCGTACGCCCTGGCGATCGCCGACAAGGGCTGGCGCGAGGCGCTGCGGGACGATCCCGCGCTGGCTCTGGGGCTCAACGCCCATGCGGGCATCCTCACCAGCCGGCCGGTCGGCGAGGCCCACGCGATGGAGGCGGTGGACCCTGACGGCGTCCTGCAATGACCACCTCGCCCGGAGCGGGCGCGGCGCCGCTCCGGGCAGGCCGGGAGACGAGGCGTTCCGCCGCTCCAGGCCGGAGGACGAGGGGTTCCGCCGCCCCGGGCCGGCCGGGGCGGCGCGCACCGCGCGGGGCGGTCAGGAGCTGGGCGTGGCGCTCGGCTCCGGGGCGGTCGAGCCGCTCGGGGTCGGGGCCGCCGAGCTGCTCGGCGCGGGGGAAGGCTGCGTCGTGGGAAGCGGGTTGTCCGCGGCGAGCGCGGAGGTGCTGCCCTCTCCGGTGCAGGTGGCGCCGTACTCCGGGGTGCTGCTCGGGTTCTGCTTGTACTTGGTGATATACCTCGGCAGGCGGGGGTCGTCGGCGCCCTTGAGCGAAAGCTGGTGGTTCCAGGAGCTGACGACGACCGGCGCCGACAGGCCCGGGTAAGGGCTGAGCAGGATGTAGTCGGAGGTGACGAGCGCCTTCAGCTTCTCCACGTCCGCCTTGGGCAGGTCGGGGCGGTAGGTGATCCAGACCGAGCCGTGCTCCATGGAGTGCACGCCGTTCTCGGGGTTGATCGGCGCGTCGTAGGGCCCGCACTGCTGCCACTGGGGGTTGTGCTCGCCGCCGACCGGCGGGTTCTCCTTGTAGTTCACCTTGATCGCTGTGTGCTGGGAGGCCTTGTAGGCGTAGGTCTTGACACCGTCCAGCGAGCTCGCCGCGTTCTCCCTGATGACATAGAAGCCGACCAGGCCGACGACGAGGACGATGACGAAGGCCCCGACACCCCACATGAGCATCGCCGCACGCCGTTCCTTGCGCTTCTGCGCGGCGCGCAGCTGGGCGAGATGCTCTCGCCGTGCCTGCGTCCTCTCCTTGCCCATCGTGTTTCCTCCAACGGCTGTTCAGGACGTGTGTGGTCAAGCTGCCGATACTTATGTGGAGGATAGTGGGTAGGTAATAACGTTTGCGTTCAACGTCCAGGACGATCACTATTCTTGGCTGGCCATGGTCAACTCACGCTTCCGTTCGGTCCTCATCACGCTGATCTCGTGCGTGGTGACGGCCGTCGTCATGTTCCTGGTCTTCGGACGCTCCGCGCCTCCAGGAGACGCCTCTCCCGAGGCCGGCTTCGCCCGTGACATGGCGGTTCACCACGCCCAGGCGGTCGAGATGAGCTTCGCCGTACGGGACGACAGCACGGATTCCCGCATCCGGGGCCTGTCGTACGACATCATCACGACGCAGACGGCCCAGCGTGGAATTTTCATGGGATGGCTGCAGCAGTGGGGCCTGGACCAGGCGGGCTCCCGGCCGGTGATGGCGTGGATGGCGGGCCACGGCGAGCACGGCGGCTCGGCCGCCGCCACGCCGGCGGGCACGGGCGGCGCCGCGGCGATGCCGGGCATGGCGACGGCCGACGAGATGAAGCGCCTGCAGTCCGCCGAGGGCAAGGACGCGGAGGTCCTGTTCCTCCAGCTCATGATCCGCCACCACCGGGGCGGGGTGGAGATGGCCAAGGCGGTGCTCAAGCTGTCCAACCGCGACGAGGTTCGCGCGATGGCGCAGAACATCGTCGACACCCAGAACGGCGAGATCGCCTACATGACCGAACTCCTCACCGCCCGCGACGCCAAACCCTGACCCCCCTCACACCCGCCCCGAGCGAAGCGAGGCAAAGCAAGCAGCTCGGGGCGCGGCGGTGTCGTGAGGAGGAGAGAGCGAGTGCGAGGGACGAGCGCTCGTGAACGACGACGAACGGCGCCGCCTCAAGGGCGCCCCGAGCCCGCCGAGCGAAGCGAGGCAAAGCAAACGCTGCTCGGGGCGCGACGAACGGCGCCGCCTCAAAGGCGCCCCGAGCGGAGCGAGGCCTAGGACACAGCCGCCAACTCTTCGGCGATGGCCGCGGCGAAGGCGTCGACGTCGGCCTCGGTGGTGTCGAAGGCGGTCATCCAGCGAACCTCGCCGGTGGCCTCGTTCCAGGTGTAGAAGCGGAACCGCTTGCGCACGCGGTCGGCCACCTCGCGGGGCAGGACGGCGAAGACGGCGTTGGCCTCGACCGCCCTGGTCACGGTGACGCCGGGGATGCCGCCTACGGCCGCGGCCAGGCGCGCGGCCATGGCGTTGGCGTTGCGCGCGTTGCGCAGCCACAGATCGCCGGCGAGCAGCGCCTCGAACTGGGCCGACACGAACCGCATCTTGGAGGCGAGCTGCATCGAGCTCTTGCGCAGGTAGATGAGCCCGCGAACGGCGTCGGGGTTCAGCACGACGATGGCCTCGCCGAACATGAGCCCGCTCTTGGTGCCGCCGAACGACAGCACGTCCACGCCGGCGTCCGTGGTGAGCGCGCGCAGTGGCACGTCCAGCGCCGCCGCGGCGTTGATCAGGCGTGATCCGTCCAGGTGCAGCAGCAACCCGAGTTCGCGGCAGTGCGCCGAGATCGCGGAGATCTGCTCGGGGGTGTAGACGGTGCCGAGCTCGGTGCTGTCGCTGATCGTCACGACCTTGGGCTGGGCGTGGTGCTCGTCACCGAAGCCCCACGCCTGGCGGTCGACCAGCTCAGGGGTGAGCTTGCCGTCGGGCGTGGGCACGGTCAGCAGCTTGAGCCCGGCCATCTGCTCGGGCGCGCCGCCTTCGTCGGTGTTGACGTGGGCGCTCTCGGCGCAGATGACGGCCTCCCAGGGCGCGGTCATCGCCCGGAGCCCGACGACGTTGGCTCCGGTGCCGTTGAACACCGGCCATGCCTGGGCGTCGGGCCCGAAGTGCCGCTGGAAGATCTCCTGGAGCGCCTCGGTGTAGACGTCCTCGCCGTAGGCGATCTGGTGGCCGCCGTTGGCGAGGGCGATCGCCTGGAGGACCTCCGGGTGGACGCCCGCGTAGTTGTCGCTCGCGAACGTCTTGATCTCGGGATCGTGGCGCCGCCGTGCCTGCGTCATGAGTTCGTGCCCCCGTGTGTGGTGCTGGTGGTGTTCCGCGGTCACGCCGTCAGGTCCAGCCGGACGCCGTTGACCTCACCCGCCGGCCGGTCCCACAGCGCGGCGACGGCGACGGCCAGGTCGTTCACGTCGGTGAAACCGGGGAATCGCCTGTCGGGGCTCGCGGCGCGCATGCCGTCGTCGACCAGGGCCTTGATCACCAGGATCGTGGCGGCGCTGCCGGTGTCGCGCAGCGAGTCGGCGAGGGCGAGGGTCCACGCCTCGGCGGCCGCCTTGGCCGCCGCGTAGGCGGCGTTGCCCTGGGTGGGCGCCTGGGCGGCCTTGGCCGACACGATGGCGAACCGCCCGTCCTCGCTGGCGCGCAGCAACGGCTCGAAGGCCAGCGAGACGTTCTGCAGGGTGCGGATCAGCTGCTCGTGGAGGACGTCCCAGTCGGCGAGATCGGTGTCGGCGAAGGTCTTTCCCCCCCGCCAGCCGCCGACGAGGTGGACTACCCCGTCGACCCGGCCGTGCTCGCGCCGGATGTCGTCCGCCACCGCGCGCACCGCCTCGCGGTCGGCGAGGTCGACCGCGAGGACCCCGCCGGACGCGTGCCTGCCCAGGCCGATGACGGTGTCGCCGCGCGAGGCGAGCCGCGCCGTGACCGCCCGGCCGGTGGGCCCGCCGGCCCCGGCGACGACCACGACCCTGTTCGTCGTCCCGCTCTCGTCGCTGCGGCTCACGCTCGGATTCCCTTCGTCGCCTCGATGACTCCGGAAAGCTTACGGCGCAGGGCCTCGTAGAACATGCTCAGGGGGAACTCGTCGGGCAGCACCGCGTCGACCACGGCCTTCGGGAACCCCTCGACCGGCAGGGCGTCGGCGCCGCGGTTCCACACCGACGCCGGGTGCGGGGCGACGTAGGTGGCGACGAGCTGGTGCGCGGCGAGCCAGTGCGCCAGCTTCGAGCGGTCGATGCCGTCGCGGTAGAGCTTCTCAACCTGACCACGCAGGTCGGCGACGCCGTCGGCGACCCGGTCCCAGTCGATGGAGAGCCGGTTGTCCGTCCAGCGGACGACGTCGTTGCGGTGCAGGTAGGCGAACAGCAGCTGGCCGCCGAGTCCGTCGTAGTTGCGCACCCGCTCACCGGTGATCGGGAAGCGGAACAGCCGGTCGAACAGGATCGCGTACTGCACGTACCGGGCGTGCGGCACGCCGCGCTTCTCCAGTTCGACCGCCTCGCCGAACGCGGTCAGGTCGCAGCGCAGCTCCTCCAGCGAGTACAGCCAGTAAGGCATGCGCTGCTTGATCATGAACGGGTCGAAGGGCAGGTCGCCGTGGCTGTGGGTCCGGTCGTGCACGAGGTCCCACAGCACGAAGGTGTCCTGGGCGAGCTCCTGGCTGGCGAGGAGGCGGGCCGCGTCCGGCGGGAGGGCGAGCTTGAGGGTGTCCGCGGCGGCGCGGCTGACGCCGCGGAACCGGGCGGCCTCGCGGTCGCAGAAGATGGCGCCCCAGGTGAACCGCGGCGGGGTCTCGCGGACGGCGACCGTCTCGGGGAACAGCACCGCGCTGTTGGTGTCGTAGCCGGCGGTGAAGTCGACGAAGGCGATCGGCACGAACATGGGGTTGTCGTACTGCTCGCGCTCGAGCTCGGCGAGCCAGCCGGGCCACACGGTGCGGATCCAGACGGCCTCGAGGTTGCGGCCGGGGTTGCCGTTCTGGGTGTACATCGGGAAGACGACCAGGTGCTCCAGCCCGTCGACCCGCTGGGTGTCGGGGTGGAAGGCGTTCAGCGAGTCGAGGAAGTCCGGCACGCCGAACCCTCCCGCCTGCCACGCGCGCAGGTCGGCGACGACGGCGGCGAGGTAGTCCCGGTCGTGGGGGAAGCGCGGCGCGAGCTTCTCGACGCCGGCGACGACGCGGTCGACGACGGGCGAGGCGGCCCCGGTGTCGGCCACCGAGCCGTCCTTGGCGGTGAGGGGGCGCAGCTCTTCGACGGCGGCCTTCAGCGCGGCGAAGTCCGCGTCGGCCGCGTGCGCGCCGGCGGCGCCCACCGGGACGCGGGCGGCCCAGGTGACGACGTTGCCCCACAGGCGGGTGTGCCGCAGGTCGCCGATGGAGTCGTCGCCGAACAGGTCGGAGTCGGCGAAGACGACCACCCGTCCCTCGCCGTGCCGCAGGGCCACGGCGAGGGCGCGCCCGGCCGGGTCGGCCGAGGCGGAGGTCTGGAACAGCACGCTCGCACCGTCGGGCGGGGTCAGCACGCCCGCCCGGTAGAAGCACGCCTCGCGGGCGCCGGCCGTCAGGTCCTCCCCCGCTCCGGGCGCGGGGGTGCCGAGGACCCAGGTGGCCACGCCGTTGTAGGAGTTGCCCGGGTCCAGGACGGTGGTGTGCTCGACGCCGACGCCGAACCTGGCCAGCAGTTCGGCGAGGTTGTTGCCGTACTTCTCCTGCTCGCACTCGGCGAGCACGATGAGGCCGCCGCCCGCGGAGACGTACCGCTCGATGGCGTCGATCTCCTCGGCGGGGAAGGCGGGGCTGCCGAGGCCGGTGGTGCGCTCCCAGCGGTCCGCGGAGGGGTGGGCGACGACGAAGACGTCGTGGGCGTTCAGCACGTCCGGGGTGATCGGGCCCTCGGTGTGCGCGGTGACGGTGTGGCCGAGGCGGCGCAGGACCTGCGCGGCGCGGGCGTAGCTGTTGTCGTCGGGGTGCGCCGGGTTGATCGCCTCGGCGACCTCGCGGCGGATCGTCCAGGACTCGCTGTGCGCCTCGTCGAACAACACCCGCGGAAAGGCCCTCATGCCGCTCCACCCCTTCGCCAGTTAAATATCTTCCGTTTATGTCCGCTTATGTACGGAAAATATACACGCACGACCCCCATCAACGGGAAACCATCACGGCCTGCCCCCGCGGCGGCAGGGGTCTCGCCCCGAGGCGCGGGCCGGTTCCGCCGGGAGCGGACGGAAGGGCGCTCACCGCGAGGACGCCGCCCAAGCCGTCTCCAAGTGACCCGCTAGCCCGGCCGAGATCGGCAACGGCTGTCGCAGATCGTTCAACAGGCGATTGCAAGTCCGTGACGGCGGCCGAAGGAGCCTTGTACGAGGCAGCCCGCGCTGAGAACCTGGACTCAACCGGTCCCGGAACAGGAGGCGGAGATGCCCCGCCTGCACCACCTCGTCGCGGGGCTAAGCGCCCTCGGATCACTCATTCTCCCCATGCATCCCCATCCCACCGGCTCCACCGACCGTGTGACCCCTGGAACGGTCCGGGTGGAGGCGAAGGCGCACATCACCATCAACCTGCTGGACGACCGGGGGGTCATCCAGCAGGTCGTCCGCGAGTACGACACGCCGGTGGGCACCGGCAGCGGGTTCAACGTCTCGCCCGACGGTGTCGTGATCACCGCCACCGGCGTCGTGCAGCCCCGCAGGGATCCGGCCATCTACGCCGCCAACCGGGTGTTCGCCGAGTACTTCAAGGTCAAGATCCCGGCCGACTTCTCGCGGCACAAGCTGAAGAATCCCGAGCTCAACGCCCGCCTGCAGGCGTGTTACCCACCGCACCGCGAGAACTCCAACTGCATCGCCACCTCCGCGCCCAAGATCACGGTGTTCCCCTACGCCGACCCGCCCGTGCCCGAGGGGTACCCCGCCGAGCTGCTGCGCACCGGCAACTCGCCCGGGTCTCCCGCGGTGCTCAAGCTGACCAAGGGCGGCGAGGACGGCACGCTGCCGACGGTGCCGCTGGGGACGACGCTGGGCAGCGGCATCGAGTCGGTGGACACCATCGGCCTGCCGGCCCGGCCGAGCGCCAAGGCCCCGCCGAAGATCCAGACGGCGCACCTCGACCCGCCCGGCGGGCGCACGTTCAAGCCCGCCGAGCGAGCCAAGCTGGGGACGTTCCTGCGCGATGACGGCGACGGAGGAGCCGTGATCGACGACGGCAAGAGCGAGGTCATCGGCCTGATC
The DNA here is from genome assembly GCF_042654065.1 of Sphaerisporangium dianthi. NCBI lineage: Bacteria > Bacillati > Actinomycetota > Actinomycetes > Streptosporangiales > Streptosporangiaceae > Sphaerisporangium > Sphaerisporangium dianthi. The sequence goes on from NZ_JBHSFP010000009.1 coordinate 237,433, forward strand.
ACCGGCAGCGGCGACGCGGCGACGCTCACGCCGGTGGACGACATCAGGGCCGCGCTGGTGGCCGCCGACGTGACCGCCCGGCGGGGCCCGGTCGACGTGGTCTACGAGACCGCGCTCGCGCCGTACCACAACAAGTTCTACGCCAACGCGATCCCCGTCCTGGAGCAGGTGCTGCGGCTGCGTCCCGATCACGCGGTGGCGCAGGACCATCTGCGCCTCGCCCGGGCCGGCCGCGCCGGCACGCCGTCGACGGGGCCGGCCAAGAGCCCGGCGTCCGTCGCCGTCAAGGCCGCCGGCTCACCGCTGCTGCTGCCGGTGTCCATCGGCATCGTGGCCGTCGCCGCCGCGGCCGCCGTGGCGGTGCCGCTGCTGGTGCGGCGGCGACGCCGGCGCGCGGACGCCGCGGCCTCCGGCATGCCCGAGTCGTTCCCCGCGTTCTCCGGCGCGCCGGCGGACCCCGCGGGCTCCGCGAGTTCGCCGGGCTCGTTCGGACCGGTGGGTGCGGGAGGCCGCTCCGGGCCTCCCAGCCGGCCGCCGCAGGGCACCCAGACGATGGAGCCCCCGAACCTGGCCGACGGGTCCCTCCCTCCGTATCTCCGGTCGCCGGTCCACGGGCCCGGCACGGGACCGTCGGCGACGCCCGTCTCCGCACCCGGCGCCACGGGCGGCGTCTCCACGCGCCCCGCCGGCGACCCCGACGTCCAAGTCCCGCGCAGGCCCGCGCCCGGCCCGGCGTCCGCCGGAGTCCCGGCCCCGAACGGCCCCGCGGATGCGAACGGCGGCCTCCCCGGCGCGGCCGCGCCCGGCGGCGGGCAGGTGCTGTTCTGCACGCAGTGCGGCATGCGCCTCGGCAGGGCGCACCGCTTCTGCGGCTTCTGCGGGAACCCGGTGGACCAATGAGCGAGCAGGGTTTCTCGATGCCGCCGCTGATCGGCGCCCAGGTGGCCGACTACCTCGTCGAGGCGGTCGTCGGGCGCGGCGGCATGGCCACGGTCTACCGGGCGCGCGACCGCCGCCTCGGCCGCGCGGTCGCGCTCAAGGTGCTGGCCCCGCAACTGTCGGCGGACCAGCGGTTCCGCGACCGGTTCGTGCGCGAGTCGCGCCTGGTCGCGGCGGTCGACCACCCCAACATCATCCCGATCTACGAGGCCGGGGAAGCCGACGATCTGCTGTTCATCGCGATGCGGTACGTCGACGGCGCCGACCTGCGCAAACTCATCCAGGGCAGCGGACCGCTGCCGGTGGCACGCGCCTACCGCCTGTTCTCCCAGATCGCCTCGGCGCTGGACGCCGCCCACCAGAACGGCCTGGTGCACCGCGACGTCAAGCCGGCCAACATCCTGGTCTCCGAGGGGACCGACCGCGACCCCGAGCACGTCTACCTGACCGACTTCGGGCTGACCAAGAGCACCTTCTCCGAGGCGGGGCTGACCAGCCACGGCCACTTCATGGGCACCCCGCGCTACGTGGCGCCCGAGCAGATCCGCGGGCTGCCCGTGGACGGCCGCAGCGACCTTTACGCGTTCGCCTGCGTCGTGTACGAGGCGCTCAGCGGGCTGCCTCCGTTCCAGCGGGACACCGAACTGGCCCTGCTCTACGCGCACGTCTCGCACGACCCGCCGCCGCTGACCCCGTACCGGCCGGACCTGCCCCACTCGGTCAACCAGGTGATGAACCGCGCCCTGGCCAAGTCCCCCGCCGAGCGGTACGTCACCTGCCGCCAGTTCGTCGCCGCCCTGCGGGACGCGATCAGCTCCGACGACCAGCCCACCGGCGTGCAGCAGGCGGGTTCGTCGCGGCACGGCTCCCCCGGCGGCGGCGCCGTCGCCTTGCCGTCGTATCCGCAGCACGCCGACGCCCTGGAGACCGCGGAGCCGACCGCTTCCGTGCGGTCGTTCGCCACGCCGCAGCAGGCGCCCGCCGACCACGCTTCGCTCGGGCCGGTCACCAGGCCGGGCTCGGCCGGCGGCGCGCGGCCGGCGGCACCCGCCCGCCGCCGGCGGCGCCTGCGGATGGGCGCGCTCATCGGCGCGGGCGCGGTCCTGGTCTCGGTCGCGGTCGCCGCCGCCCTGCTGCTCAGCCAGACGACGGCCCCGGTGGGCGCCAAGCGCTACCCCGGCAGCACGGCGGTGCCGATGTCCTTCGAGTACCCCGGCGGGTGGGAGGCGCGCACGCACGCCGACGAGTACGCGGTCGTCTCCCCGGCGGCGGCGGACTTCGACACGCTGTTCTCCGTGCCCATCGCCTCGGACTGGGCGGCGGTCAACACCCTGCTCAGCACCCACCCCGAGCGGGCGATGGGCCTGTTCGCCGAGGTCAACGACACCATCACCACCTCCGACCCGTCCGAGAGCCTCAAGCGCAGCCTCAGCTTCGTGCTGCCGGGTCCCGCAGACTTCGCCTCGGCGCTCACCACGGACACGGTGGCGGGGAAACCGGCCTTCCGGCTGACCGGCGTGGTGAACGACCCCACCCAGCAGGGGCGCCTCGACCTGATCGTCTACATCGTCGGCCGCGGCCAGGGCCGGCCGGCCGGTCTGCTGGTCTTCTTCTGCGCCCCCGGCAGATGCGACCAGCCCGTGATCGACCGCATCCTCGCCGGCCTCACCTTCACCTCCTAGCCCCGCCGGTCACGGAAGCGACGTCATCCCGGGCCGTCCGATGCGGCGGGTCGGTGGATCAGGGGCGCAACGCTCGCACTCTGGGCGACGGCCAGGCGGAGCCGAACGCGACGTCCGATCACCGCCAGACCTTCCGCACCGATGTCGGCCAGGCTTCTCATCATGAACAACGCACTTGACGGCAAGGTGGCCCTGGTCACCGGAGGTGGTCGCGGCATCGGCGCCGCCGTGGCGCTGCGCCTGGCCCAAGATGGCGCCGATGTGGCGCTGACATTCCAGCGGAACCAGCAGCGCGCCGATGACGTGGTCGAGCAGATCAAGCGGGCGGGACGGCGGGCGATCGCCATCCGAGCGGACAGCGCCGACCCTGCGGCGTTGACCGCCGTGGTGGACCGGGTCGCCGGTGAGCTGGGCCGGCTGGACATCCTGGTCAACAACGCCGGCGCGTTCCTTCTCGGACCGCTGGAGCAGCTGAGCCTGGAGGAGTTCGAACAGACCATCGCGGTCAACGTCCGGGCGCCGTTCGTCGCCTCACAGGCCGCGATCTCCCATATGCCGGCCGGTGGCCGCATCATCAACATCGGCAGCAACGTGGCCGAGCGGACGGTGTTCCCCGGCTTCTCGCTGTACGCGATGAGCAAGACCGCGCTGATCGGCCTGACCAAGGCACTGGGACGCGAACTGGGCCCGAGAGCGATCACCGTGAACCTGGTCAACCCAGGTGCCACCGACACCGAGCTGAACCCGGCGGACGGCCCCAACGCCGGCACCGTCAACGGGTTCACCGCACTCGGCCACTACGCGGCGCCGGCCGACGTGGCCGCGGCCGTGGCGTTCCTCGCCGGCGCGGACGGGCGGTACATCACCGGGGCGACGGTCAACGTCGACGGCGGCTTCACCATATGACCGCCGCCCCGAAGGAGTGCCGCCCCACCTAACAGTGGTGGGCGTCGGCCCAGGTGGTCGCGCCGGTGAGGACGCACTGGTGGACGGCTCTGGCGATGCGGGCGCCCCAGGTGGATCTCGGGCCGCCGAACGGCTCCTCCGAGCCGTCCGTCCGGGCCGCGACGCACACGGCGTCCGAGGCGGTGCCCGTGCAGGCGTACCCCGCCTCGGCCAGCGCCTGGGCCTTGGCCTCGGTCACCGTCATCACGGCGTTCACCAGGGCGGCGTCGCTCATCGCCACCGGGACGGCCACGATGATGTTGATCGTCCCGGGCGGCGGGAAGGCTGGCCGCGGAACGAGACCGTCAACAGGCCGCGGCTCGGCGGACCCGACCGACCCAGCGGACCCAGCGGACCCGGCGGGCTCGCCGAGTTCGGCGATCTCACTGGTCTCACCGATCTCACGGAGTTCACGGAACTCGGGGACTTCGCGGAACTCGGGGACTTCGCGGAGCTCGCGGAGCTCGCGGAGCTCGCGGAGCTCGGGGTCGGGGACTCCTTCGGGGGAGGCGGCCCAGGTGGGCACGCGCAGGCCCACGGTGGCCACCGCGTCCACTCCCCCGTCACGCGCCTGGGTGTACCGGTCGACGGACGCCGCCGTCAGCATGCCGACTCCCCGTCCGCGCGGCGCCAGTTCGAGCAGGTGCTCGACCGGGTCCATCCGCGAGTAGGCGCCCACGACCTGGGCGTTCAGCACCCATTCGACCGGGCCGATGCCGCCGCCCAGCATGGCGGAGGAGATCGCCCGCCAGCCGGGACCGAGCTCCCACAGCAGCGAGGCGAGACGGGCGCCGTCCTCGTGCCGATGGCTCAGGGACAGCATGCGATCTCCTCACGACAGGTCCCGGAAGCGTACCGACCGCCCGGATGCGACGCGTCGTCCGCTCAGGACGAGGGCGGGGACGCGGGCCGGGACGCGGAGGCGGACGGGGACGGGGAACTCGACGCGGATGCGGACGTGGACGCGGGTTCGGACGCGGACGCGGGTTCGGACGCGGACGCGGGTTCGGACGCGGACGCGGGTTCGGACGCGGGTGGGGTGCCCGGGCGGACGAGGTTCACCAGGGGGCGGCCGTCCTCTCCCTTGCCGACGCGGACGTGGGCGCCGAAGGTGCCGGCGAGCAACGGCTCGGTGAGCACCTGCGTGACCGGCCCGGAGGCGACGGCCCGGCCGCCGGCGATCAGCAGGACCGTGTCGGCGTACTGCCCTGCCACGCTCAGGTCGTGGACGGTCGTCACGATCGTCAGCCCGTCGGCCAGGCGCAGCCGGTCGACCAGTTCCAGCACCTGCTGCTGATGGCCGAGGTCGAGCGCGGTCGTCGGCTCGTCGAGCAGCAGCACGGACGCCTGCTGGACGAGCGCCCGCGCGAGCACGACGCGCTGGCGCTCGCCGCCGGAGAGGTGGGCGATCGGCCTTCGCGCGAGCGCGGTCAGGTCGAGGCGTTCCAGCACCGACTCGGTGACCTCGCGGTCGGATCGGCCGTCCCGGCCCAGGTAGGAGATGTAGGGCGTGCGTCCCAGCAGGGCGTAGTCCATCACGGTCAGGCCCGCGGGCAGCAAGGGGTTCTGCGGGGCGTAGGCCATCAGCCGCGCCCGCTGCCGCGGCTTGAGCGCGCGCGCGGGCCGCCCGTCCACCAGCACCTCGCCCCGTGCCTCGAGCAGGCCCATCATGGCGCGCAGGAGGGTGGTCTTCCCCGCGCCGTTCGGCCCGATCACCGCCAGCCACTCACCGGCGCGGGCCGACAGCCCGACGTCCGACAGCACCGGCCGCCCGCCCAGCGACACCGACAGCCCGTTCACCTCGACCGAGCTCATGCCTCCACCGTCCTGGTGGCGCGCAGGACCGCGACGAAGAAGGGGGCGCCGATGAAGGCGGTGACCACTCCGATCGGCAGTTCCGCCGGGGCGAGCGCGGTGCGGGCGACCAGGTCGGCCAGCACCAGGAACGCCGCCCCCGCCAGCAGCGAGATCGGCAGCACCACCCGGTACGACCCGCCCGCGAGGCGCCGCACGGCGTGCGGGACGACGATGCCGACGAACCCGATGAGCCCGCTGACCGCCACCGCGGACGCCGTGGCCAGCGACGCGGCGCACAGGACCACGAGCCGGACGCGGGCGGCGTTCACCCCGAGGCTCGTCGCCTCGTCGTCCCCGACCGACAGCACGTCGAGCAGCCGGCCGTGCGCGATCAGGACGGCCGCCGACACCACGGCGTAGGGGGCGATGAGCCACACCTGCGACCAGTCGCCGCCGATGCCGCCGAGGATCCACGAGTAGATCCGCTGGAGCTGCTCAACCTTGAGCTGCTGCACGAACGCCTGCAGCGCGGACAGGAAGGAGGCCACCGCCACCCCGGCGAGGACCAGGGTCGCGGTGCCGCCGCCCCGGGCGGCGGTGTTGCCGAGCGCGTACGCCAGCAGCACGCCGCCGATCGCCCCGCCGAAGGCGGCGAGCGGCACGAGCCCGTCGGCCTGGACCAGGACGATCATCAGGGTGGCGGTGAACCCGGCGCCCGCGGCGGCGCCGAGCAGGTACGGGTCGGCCAGCGGGTTGCGGAACACGCCCTGGTATCCGGCGCCCGCCATCGCGAGCAGCCCGCCGACGACCGCCGCCAGCACGACGCGCGGCATCCTGAGCTGCAGGAGCAGCCCGCGCTCGATCGGGGACAGCCCGGAGTCGACCGAGACGAACGGCACCAGGTCGAGCAGCTCGAGGACGACGCCCCTGAGCGGGAGCCGCGCCGCGCCGATCATCAAGCCGGCCAGCACGCATACGGCGAGCAGCACCAGCGCGACGACCGGCACCAGCGGTCGCATCCGGGCCACGGACGAGTTCTCGCCCGTGGCCCATGACTCTCCGGTCGCCGGAGGAACGGCGGCCGGTCCGGTGCCCGCGACCGGTACGGGACCGGAAACCGGTCCACCGGAGACCGTATCGGGGCCGGAGGCGGGGTCAGGGTCGGGTGAGGGGGGCATGGCGGGTTCCGGTCGGGTGCCGGTCATCGTTCTCGCAGGTGTTTCGGGGCCGGACCGGATCAGCCGGCGGCCTTCTTGACCGCCTCGTCGATGGCCTTGGCCAGGTCGACGACGCGCGGACCCCAGCGCGAGGCGATGTCGTCGTCGATCGGGAACACCTGGTCCTTCTTGATCGCCGACAGGCCGCCCCAGCCCGGCCGCTTGGCCAGGGTCTCCTTGGACTGGCCGCAGCACTTGGTGTCGGCGAGGAAGATCAGGTCGGGGTCGGCCTTGGCCACGAACTCGGTGGAGAGCTTGGGGTAGCCCCCGGCCGCGTCCGGCGCCTCGTCGGCGATGTTGGTCAGCCCGAACATCGCGTAGATCTGGCCGATGAAGGTGGAGGAGGTCACCGAGTACGGCGTGTTGTCCAGCTCGTGGAAGTAGCTGAGCTTGGCGTCCTTGGGCGCGGAGGCGGCGAACTGCTCGATCTGCCGCTTCATGTCCGCCGTGACCTGGTCGGCCTTGTCCTTGTTGCCGGTGGCGGCCCCGAGGTCGGCGATCTCGTCGTAGCTCTCCTCCAGCTTCGTCGCGGCCGGTTCCAGCAGGACGGGGATGCCGACCTTGGCGAGGGCGGCCACCACGCCGCCGGTGTCGTTGGCGAGCACGACCAGGTCGGGCTTCTTGGCGATGATCGCCTCGGCGTTCGGCTTGAAGCCGGACAGATCGGTCTTGGGGGCGTCCGCAGGGTAGGTGGACTGGTCGTCGACCGCGATGACCTGCGGTCCCGCGCCGATGGCGAACAGGCTCTCTGTCGCGGTGGGCGAGAGCGACACGATCTGAGTGGGCTTGGCGGGGACGGTGACCGCGCCGTTGCCGGCCTGGACGGTGACCGGGAAGGCGGCGGCCTGCGAAGAGGCGGCGGTGGTGGCAGGGGTGGCAGGCGGTGCGTCGGCGGTGGTGCTGCCGGACTGGCCGCATGCGGCCAGTGTCAGCGCACCCAGCAACGCGCCCGCCAAGGCCGTGCGTACGGGCCTCACGAGGGGTTCCTCCTGTTGCTAGGAAATCGAGAGACCCGCGAAGTGACGGATCACCCTTTTCCACGAGGGTTGATGGCGTCGGCGCGGTGGGCAGGCGACCTGGCTCGACCGAGAGGTCTCACAGTTGCGGGACAGCGCCGGAATCACACCGGACTTCGCTGCGCACCGGGCGTCAGGGGAACGGTATCAACCCGCGCCGGGGACGGGCACGACGGGTCGAAGGTCCACTTCGACAGTGTACGGCCGGGCGGTCTCCTTACCGCGCTCGCCGGCGACGGCGACTCCAAGGGCAGGCGCCGGCTCCAGGGCAGGAGCCGGCCTCAGGGGCAGGTGCCGCCCTCAGGGGGCAGGCGCCGACGGCGGCGGCCCGCGTGGATCAGCGGAGCTGTGCCTCGACGGCGGCGATGATCTCCTGGAGGCGCAGCCCGTGGCGGGCGTCCAGGGGATGGCCGCCACCGCGGCGCACGGTGTGGGCGAACTCGGCGACCATGTCGGGGAAGACGTCGTAGCCGAGGTCGCCGCCGTCGAGGGTCTCGGTGCCCTGGCGGCCGAACACCGCGACGTGCGAGGAGCCGTGCTCGACCCGGGCCGCCATGGAGAGCGACGCCTCGCTGACCGCGCCGCTCTGGTGCTCGAGCAGCAGGCCGACCCACCCCAGGGTGTCGCCGTGGGCCCGCACGCCGGTGACCGGCCCCAGGGAGGCGTCGAGCATGTCGATCATGTGCGGGCCGACGTCCAGGATGGCTCCCCGCTCCTGCCGCCACGGGGAATCGATGGTGTACAGGGCTCCTGAAACGTTCATCGCGTATCCGCCGAAAGGCTCGATGGCGCGCACCCGTTCGAGGAAGGACTTGGTGGTGGCGGAGTAGCGGAACGTGAGCACCATCTGGGAGGCCACGCCGGCCTCCCCCACGGCGTCGGCCAGGCGCCTGGCGCCGTCGAGGTCGGCGGCGAGGGGCTTCTCGAGGAGCAGCGCCTTGCCCGCCTTCGCGGCGAGAACGCCCAGCTCGGCCTGGACGGCGGGCGGCACGCAGAAGGCGACGGCCTCGCAGACGTCGAACAGTTCCTCGAGGCGTTCGTACACCGGGACGCCGAGCCTGGCGGCGGCCCTCGGCCTGCGGGCCCAGACGCCGGTCAGCCGCGTGTACGGCCCCGCGGCAAGGGTGGGCGCGTGGACGGCCTCCGCCCACGGCCCGGCTCCGATCAGGCCCACCGATACTGGCTCCACGACGCTCAGCTCCCCGACGTATCCGATCAATCGCCGCGAGACTAGCTCAGACGGGGCGCACTATGCGGCGCCTTTCCCTGACGCGTGCCTGCTCGTGCGCTCGGCGCCGGCGTTCTCGCTCCCAGGACCCGGGCCGCTCCCTGGGGCTTTTCCGGGTATTCGGACGCACGCCGCCCGACGTTCCTCGAACAAAAAATCGAAATACCCCTTGAACGGAAAGCTTGCTCGAGTCAGATGATCGTGATAATTCATTGCTAATGGTCCCCTTGTCGACAAGAGTGCTCTTTGCTGCATTCACCACTCTTGACGCACTTGGCGTTCGAAACAGGTGCAGCGAGGCAGGAAAGCCCCGCACGTCACGGTGCGCTGTTCCAGGGTGGTGAAAGGTGGAGAGCGCGATGCCGGTCGATGTCGCCGCCGGACGAGTAAGGCCTGCCGGAAGGGGCTCCTTCTCCCGGATGACGCCGAAGATCGTCCGTGATCCGGCGAACGGTCTCGCGCAGCTCGCGATGCGGGCCGGCGGGCAGATCGAACGGCTGAGACTCGGGCCGTTCCACCTGTACCTGGTGACCCATCCCGACCACGTCCAGCACATCCTGCGGCACAACCAGGCCAACTACGCACGTCAAGGCATGTTCTGGCGTCCCTTGAACCGCCTGTTCGGCCAGGGCATCCTCAGCGACGGCCCCACGTGGGAGTCCAGCAGGAAGATCCTCCAGCCGCTGTTCACCGCACAGTGGGTGAGCTCGCTGGGTGAGGCGATCGCGAAGACGGTCGACGAGCGGGTCGGCGCGCTGGAGGAGCACGCCCGCTCGGGCCAGGTGATCGACGCCCGTCACGAGATGGCCGCCGTCGTCAACCAGAGCGTCATCAGGGTGCTGTTCGGCGACCGGATCTCCTCGCAGGACACCGAGCGGCTCATATCGGCCTACCACGCGGCCGACTCGGCGGTCACCTTCCGGATGCTCATGCCCTTCATGCCGTACGCGCTCCCGATGCCCGGCGACCGCGCCTTCATGGACGCCGTCCGAAGGGTCGACGAAGTGGTGCTCCCGGTCATCGACAAGGCCAAGCGGGACACGCGGGCCGGCGCCGGAGTCGACATCGTCACGGCGCTGTGCCAGGCACGCGAGGCCGACGGCAGGCCGCGCGGCGACCGCCGGATCAGGGACGATCTCGTCAGCATGTACGCCTCCGCCTACGTGACCACCGCCTCGACCCTCACCTGGCTGTGGCCCGTGCTGGACGCCCATCCGGAGGTGGCGGCGAAGCTCTACGCCGAGATCGACCGCGTGGTGGGCGCGGGCCCCGCCGCCCCCTCGCATCTGCCGGAACTGCGCTACACCAAGATGGTGCTGCAGGAGATCCTGCGCCTGTATCCCGCCGCCTGGCTGTTCCCCCGGATGGCCCGGGAGTCCGAACAGGTGGGCGGAGTCCGGATAAAGGCCGGGTCGATGGTGCTGATCAGCACCTACGCCACCCATCGGCTGGAAGAGTTCTGGGACCGGCCGCTGGACTTCGACCCCGAGCGGTTCTCGCCGGACGCCCCGCAGCGCAGGCACCGCTACGCCTACTTCCCCTTCGGCGGCGGCGCGCACCAGTGCATCGGTCAGCACCTGTTCTATCTGGACACCCCGCTCATCGTCGCCGCCATCCTGAGCCGGTTCCGGCCCGTCCTGCTCAGCCGCGGGCCGTTCACGCCCGCTCCCACCGCGCTGCTGCGCCCCCGGGGCAAGGTGGAGCTCCGGCTGATCCCCGCCGGGACCGGCCCGCGAGGGGCGCGATGACATCGGAGCGGCTCGACCGCCCCCCCTTGTCCGGCGGCTGGCCGGGCGCCACGGACGCCGGGGCGATCTGCGCGGTCGCCGGGCGCTCCCAGCGGGAGATGCAGGACTGGCTGGCCGCCTACCCGCAGCTGTTCTCCGCCAAGCCGTTCGACGCGGCCCTGTGCAGCACCCTGTCGCTGGCCATGGCCTTCAGCGGCCCCTGGCACACGGCCGCCGAGCTCCGGATGGCGAACAAGGTGTGCCTGTGGGCCTTCGGGCTGGACTGGCTGGTGGACTACGTCGCCACGTCGGCGGAGGAGGTCGGCGACATCGCCCGGCGGTGCGCCGCCGTCGCCGACGGCGCACCGCCCGTCTCCGGCGACGACCTCACCCGCTTCCTGTCGGACATCCGGCAGGAGCTGAGCGCGGCCCCCGCCTGGCCCGCGCTCGGCGCGTACTGGCGCGAGGAGCTCCAGCGCATGCTGGACGCGATGAGAAGGGAGCGGGAGTGGCGCGCCTCCGGCGTGACCCCCTCGTTCGAGGAGTACCTGGAGAACGCCGACAACCTCGGCTTCTCGTTCGCCTTCGCCTCCCACCTGATCCACAGCGGCGGACCGGACGCCGGGGACGACCTCGCCGGCGTCCGGGAGGCGAGCCGGGCGGTGCAGCGGGTGGTCCGCCTGCTCAACGACCTCGGGACCTACGAAAGGGACGTGACGTGGGGCGACCTCAACGCCCTGCTGCTCGGCGTGACCCGCGATGAGGTCGATCGGCAGGTCGCCCTCCTCGCCCGCCGGAGCCGGACGCTGATCGACCCGCTCCGGGGCGGCCGTCCGCATGTCGCCGGCTACCTGGAACGTCAGATGGACTTCTGCGCGGGCTTCTACCGGCTCGCCGACTATTGGGGACAGATTTGACCTTCCTCGGCCGGGGCCGCGCGCCCGACGCGGCGATCGACACGGCGATCGACGCGGCGACCAACACGGCGACCGACATGACGACCGCGCAGGACGTCGTCGACATCGCCGCGGAGGCTGGCGCGCTGGTGGCCGGGCTCCTGGCACGGCCGTGGGGCGAGCCGTCCCCCTCGGTGTACGAGACCGCGCGGCTGGTGGCCCTCGCGCCCTGGCTCGCCGGGCACCCCGAGCGCCTGGCCTTCCTCGTGGACACCCAGCGGCCGGACGGCGGCTGGGGGGCGCACGAGGAGTACGCCCTGGTCCCGACGCTCAGCGCGACCGACGCCGTCCTCGCCGAGCTCAGGCGGGGCGTCCTGCACGTCGGCCCCCGTTCTGTCGCCGCGAGCGCCGACGAAGGGCTGCGCGCTCTGTTCCGGTGGTCACGGCGGAACTTCGGCGCCCCCCTTCCCGACCTGCCCGCGATCGAGCTCATCGTCCCGTCGCTGGTCGCGTCGATCAACGCGCGCCTTCGCGAGCTCGGCGAGTCCCCGCTGGACGGGCTGCACCACTGGCGGGGCACCGTCCCGCTGCCCCTGCCGCAGGGCATGGACGGCACCAAGCTGGAGCTGGTCCGCTCACGCCTGCGGTCAGGGGATCCGCTTCCGGTCAAGCTGATGCACGCCCTGGAGGTCGGAGGCGAGGCGGCGTTCCAGGCCCGCGGCGTGCGGCCGACGCCGGAGGGGCTGGTGGGAGCCTCGCCGGCGGCCACCGCCGCGTGGCTCGGCGCCGCCGGGACGGTGGAGGCGAGCCATCCCGCACGACTGCGCCTGGAGGCGGTGACGGCGGTGGACGGCGGCCCGGTGCCGTGCGCGACCCCCATCACCGTCTTCGAGCGCGGCTGGGTGCTCAGCTGGCTGATCAGAGCGGGGGTTCCCGTCACCGTGCCGCGCGAGCTGGTGGCGAGCCTCGGCGAACGGCTCGGCCCCGGCGGCGTGGCCGCCGGGCCGGGGCTGCCGGCCGACGCGGACACCACGTCCGTGGCGCTCTACACGCTGACACTGCTCGGCGAGGCACGCGAGCCGGACAGCCTGTGGGCCTACGACACCGGGACGCACTTCTGTACGTGGCAGGGCGAGCAGGGCTTTTCCACAACTGTTAACGCTCACGTGCTGGACGCCTTCGGCCAGTACGTGGTGGCCCGTCCCGGCGCGCGACCACGGTACGGCCCGGCCGTCGAGCGGCTCGCGGGCCTGCTGCGCGCGCGGCAGCACGCGGACGGGAGCTGGGCGGACCGGTGGCACGCCTCCCCCTATTACGCGACCGTGTGCTGCGCGCTGGCGCTCCACGACTTCGGCGGCGCCGAGTCGGCGGAGAGTGTGCGGCGGGCGGTGCGCTGGGTGTCCTCGACGCAGCGCGCGGACGGCTCCTGGGGCCTGTGGCGCGGCACCGCCGAGGAGACGGCGTACGCGCTGCAACTCCTGCTGCTGACCGGCGCCTCGCATCAGGGGGTCGAAGCGCAGGTCACGCGCGGCCGCGACCATCTCCTCCGCGCGGTCCGCCGGGGGAGCGCGGCAGGGCCCGCCGACCGGCCGGCGGGGACGCCCGAGCCACCGGACGACCCTCCGATGTGGCATGACAAGGACCTGTACCTGCCCGTGGCGATCGTCAGGGCCGCCGTTCTCGGGGCGCTGCACCTCGCACGGAGCGCTCCCTGCTCACCATGCAGCACATCGGACAAAACATGATAGGGAAGTACAAAAACTGAAACCCTGACTGAAAGCCTGACCGGAACCCTTGCAGGGTTGACACGCGAGTGTCGTGGAGGCATTCCTATTGTGCTAGGGTCTGCTGGTGTTACGGTCAGTTATCACCCTATGATGTGATATGCCGTCACGTAACAGCATAGTGTGACGAGAGCATTCTTCCCCGTGAACCGTGATATGGGGTTTCTCCTTTCGCCAGGGATGGAGTTATGCGCCACCACAACTCGCGTGTTCAGCTCAAGGTGACGGTGCTCCTCGTGTCGCTTATCGCCCTCTGGGGATTCTCGGCGTGGGTGACGTCGCGAGAAGGCCTGAATCTGCTGGGGGTCTCCACCCTCAACACGGCCGTGGCCCAGCCCAGCGAGAGGCTCCGGGCCGAACTCCAGAACGAGCGCCGGCTCACCGTGCAGCTGCTCGCCGACCCATCCTCTGGCCGGCGGCGAGCCGCCGTCAGAGCGCAGTGGGCCAAGTCCGAGGCGACGGCCGCCGAGTTCCTCCGCACGGCGACGGCGAACGACACGCGCAGGGCGGCCGGCGACGCTCTGAACACGCGCGTCACCGAGGCGAGCCAGAAGCTGCGCAAGCTGCCGCTGCTGCGCAAGCAGGTCGACGCCGGCCAGGTGAACCGCATCGGCGCCTCCGCGACCATCACCGACGTGATCGACTCTCTCTACCGCGTCTACGACTCGATGGCCACCGTGGACGACACCACGCTCGCCAAGGAGACCCGCACGTTCATCCAGATGGGCCGGGCCCGCGAGCTCCTCGCCCAGGAGGACGTCCTCGCGACGGGCGCGCTGGCGACGGGCGGGTTCTCACGGTCGGAGGTCACGCAGTTCACCCAGATCGTCGGCGCTCAGCGCTTCCTTCTGACCAGCACCGCGGCCGAACTGCCCCCGACCGACCGCGCCGCCTTCGAGCGGCTGGCCCGCGGCGACCGGTTCCTCAACCTCCGCCACATGGAGGACCAGCTCACCGCGGGGTTCCAGCCCGAATCGCTCCCCGTCGACGCCGAGAGCTGGGCGTCCGCGACCGGCGCGATCCTCTCCGACCTCGACAAGGTCATCCGCGACGGAGGTGACGCCCTGGTCGAGCGGGCGACGCCTCTCGCCATCGGCGTCGTCGTCCGGCTGATCCTGGCCGGCGGCCTCGGGCTGCTGGCGGTCATCGCCTCCATCGTCCTGTCCATCACCACCGCCCGCGCCCTGGTGCGGCGGCTGGAGGAACTGCGCGCCGCCGCACTGGAGCTCGCCGCGCAGAGACTGCCGAGCGTGGTCGAGCGCCTCGGCCGGGGCGACGACGTGGACGTGAAGGCGGAGGCGCCGCCCCTCGCGGTGGGCAACGACGCCATCGGCCAGGTCGGCCAGGCGCTCAACATCGTCCAGGAGACCGCGATCCGCGTCGCGGTGGAGCAGGCCGAGCTGCGGCGCGGCTACCGGGGCATCCTGCTGAGCCTGGCGCGGCGCACCCAGTCGCTGGTCCACCGCCAGCTCACCATCCTCGACGCCATGGAGAAGCGGGAGACCGAGCCCGGCGAGCTGGCCGACCTGTTCCGCGTCGACCACCTGGCCACCCGCATGCGGCGCAACGCCGAGAACCTCATCGTCCTGTCCGGGGCCTCCCCCGGCCGCGCCTGGCGGCGCTCGGTGCCGATGGTCGACGTGGTGCGCGGCGCGCTCGCCGAGGTGGAGGACTACACACAGGTCACGCTGATGCCCATGGGCGAGGCGCAGCTGGCCGGGCGCGCCATCGGCGACGTCATCCACCTGCTCGCCGAACTGATCGAGAACGCCGTCTCCTTCTCACCGCCGTACGCGTTGGTGCAGGTCAGCGGCCAAGAGGTCGCCAGGGGCTACGTCGTCGAGATCGAGGACCGCGGGCTCGGCATGCCGCCCGACGAGCTGGCCGCCGCCAACGAACGCATCGCCGACCCGCCCGAGTTCAAGCTGAGCGGCACGCCCCGTCTCGGCCTGTACGTGGTCAGCCGCCTGGCCTCGCGGCACCGGATCCAGGTCACGCTGAAGGCCTCACCGTACGGCGGCACGACCGTCGTCGTCCTGATCCCCCGCGATCTGATCGAATCCGACTCCGACATCGAGCCCGCCCCCGAACCGGACGCGCTGCCCAAGCGGGTGTCGCGCAACCGCGTACCGGAGGCCCGGCAGGGAGAGCACAGTCCGACCGGGGAGGTTCCCGTGCAGGCAGCCGACGATTCCGAGGAGGCCCGCCCGCCGCTGCTGACGGTGGCCCCGCGATGGGAGGAGGCGTCCGTACCAGAGCAGCCGTCCTACCCGCCGGCGGCGCCCGGCGATCCCGGCCACACGCCCTCCGGCCTGCCCCGGCGCGTCGCCCAGGCGCATCTGGCGCCCGCGCTGCGCGACCAGCCGCCCGCGCCGCCGTCCGCTCCGGCGGAGGACGACGAGCTGTCGCCGGAGGAGCTGAGACGGCTGATGGGCTCGTTCCAGAGCGGCACCGAACGCGGCCGCGCCGACGCCGCCAGGCAGCCGCGCCATCTGGACGCCGCCCAGGCATGGGAGGACGAACCACCGACCCCAGCCCCGTGAGCCCGCGGCATCCCGCCCGCCAGGCGAACGAACTCCGCCTCGCCAGGGTGACCGCCGGAGAGCAATGGAGACGACGTAGTGAACAGTGTGAGCCGGTAAAAGAGGACAGCGAGTGATGCAAAGGACGAGTTCCCCCGCCGACCTGGCCTGGTTGCTGGACGACCTGGTCGAGCGGGTGAGGGAAGCCGAGCACGGGATCGTTCTCTCCACCGACGGTCTGCTCCTGGCCACCTCCCGAGGCCTCGACCGGACCGACGCCGAACACCTGTCCGCGGTGGCGGCCGGGATCCAGAGCCTCGCCCACGGTGCCAGCGAACGGTTCGAGGGCGGGCCCGTACGGCAGACCATCATCGCGATGAGGTCGGCCTACCTGATCGTGACCGTCGCCGGGGAGGGCGCCTGCCTGGCGGTCCTGTGCACCGGCGACGCCGACGTGGGCCTGGTCGCCTACGAGATGGCCATGCTGGTGACCCGCGTCGGGGCGTACCTCACCTCCCCCGCCCGTTCGGACGCCGCCAAGAGGGAAGGCGCGACATGACGCACCTCTCCGACGACCCCGCCGAGGAGCAGTGGCTCGACGACGAGGCCGGACGCATCGTCCGCCCGTACGTGATGACGCGCGGGCGCACCGAGCCGAGCCGCGGCCGCATCGACCTCATCACCCTCGTGGTGACCCTGAAGGCGGCGCCGGCGACCACACCCGGGCTCGGCCCCGAGCACCACACCATCGTCAGGCTGTGCGAGCGGCCGCTGTCGGTCGCCGAGATCGCCGCTCACCTCGACCTGCCGGCCGGCACCGTCCGCGTCCTGCTGGGCGACCTCGTCGACAGAAGGCTCATCGACATTCAGGAGCCCGCGCGGGAAACGGACGTTCTCGACCTGGAAACCTACAAGGCGGTGCTCAATGGACTCCGTACGCTCTGACGGCGGCACGGCGCGCGCGAAGCTGCCCACCGCGATCAAGATCCTCATCGCGGGCGGGTTCGGGGCGGGCAAGACGACCATGGTCGGCTCGGTGTCGGAGACCCGCCCACTGCGCACCGAGGAGACGCTCACCGACCGGGGCGTCGGCGTGGACGACCTGTCGGGCGTGGAGGAGAAGAAGACCACCACGGTCGCCATGGACTTCGGCCGCATCTCCATCGGCGACGCCCACGTGCTGTACCTGTTCGGCACGCCGGGCCAGGAGCGGTTCTGGTTCGTGTGGGACGAGCTGGCGCTGGGCGCGCTGGGCGCCGTGGTGATCGCCGACACCCGTCGCCTGGCCGACTGCTTTCCGTCGGTGGACTACTTCGAGCGGCGCGGCACGCCGTTCATCGTCGCGGTCAACTGCTTCGAGGGAGCCAGGCGTTACGACCTGGAGGAGATCAGGATGGCCCTGGACCTCGGGCCCGCGACCCCCGTCGTGCTGTGCGACGCCCGGCAGCGCGAGTCGAGCAAGAACGTGCTGGTCACGCTGGTACAGCACGCCATCAGCACCCGCACGCAGGAGCCCATCGCCGGCTGACCGGCCACGCGAGGCCGCGACCGGCCCCCACCGGTGGCGCGTGGCCTCGCGAGCGGTCCGTGACCGGCGCGGGGCCCGCGAACCTGCCCGTGACCGGCGCGGATGCCCGGATAGATGATGGTGTACGCCGAATGTCGTTGTTTGCAATAGACGGCGTCTGCAACTAACGTCGGGGCGGTACGCAGAACGCGATCGTCTGGAGTCTCGCCATGCACATCGACCTGTCCGGCCACACCGCGCTCGTCACCGGATCGACATCGGGCATCGGCCGGGCCATCGCCACCGTCCTCGCCAGGGCGGGCGCCGAAGTCGTCGTGAACGGCCGCGACCGCGAGCGCACCGAGAACGCCGCGGCGGCCGTCCGCCAGGCGACCGGCAACTCCGGCGTCCGTCCCGTGGCGGCGGACGTCGCGACCGAGGAAGGCGCCGACGTCCTGCTCGCCGCGGCGCCCGAGGTCGACATCCTGGTCAACAACACCGGCATCTTCAGCCCGGTGCCGGTCTTCGACATCCCCGACTCCGAATGGCGGCGCTACTTCGAGGTCAACGTCCTCAGCGGCGTGCGCCTGGCTCGCCTGTACGTCCCGCGCATGGTCGAGCGGGGCTGGGGCCGCGCGATCTTCATCAGCAGCGAGTCGTCGGTGATGACACCCACCGAAATGGTGCACTACGGAATGACCAAGACGGCCCAGCTCGCCGTCTCCCGGGGCATGGCGCAGTCCGTGGCCGGCACGGGCGTCACCGTGAACTCCGTCCTCGCCGGGCCCACCCTCACCGAAGGAGTACGGCAGTTCATCACCGAGCTGTTCGGCGAGGAGATGCCCTTCGAGGAGGCCGAACGGCGGTTCATGGCGGAAGGGCGCCCCACCTCCCTGCTCCGCCGGTTGATCCGCCCTGAGGAGATCGCCAACATGGTGACCTACCTCAGCTCCGAACACTCCTCCGCCACCACCGGCGCCGCCCTGCGCGCCGACGGCGGCGTCCTCCCCACCCTCATCCCCTGACCCGCCCCTCCCCCCGGACCGGCCTCCGGCAAGACGCGCGCCCCCGGCCCCGGCGCGCCATCGGCTCGGAGCGCGGCGTCCACCCGCAGGCACCTTCGCGGTTCGCCCCGTGGAGGCGATCCGGCTAGACCGCCACGCCGGCATCGGCCACCGTGGCTCGCAACGCCTCCGCGAAACGGGCCGCCGGCTCGGCCTGGGGCCCCGGGAGCCGCGCCAGGACGATGCGCCGCCGCTCCTCCGGGCCGCCGCGCACCGCCACGACGCGCACCCCCGGCGGCGCGGCCGACGCGAGCGAGGGAGGCACGGTGGTCAGCCCGCACCCGGCGGCGACCAGGTGCAGCTTGGCCAGCCAGTCGCGGGCGGTGTGGGCGATCTCGGGCCGCTCGTCCAGCCCCGGCCAGACCCCCATGAGCACCTCGTCCCCGGAGGACACACTGGTGATCCACCGCTGCCCGCGCAGCTCGGCGACGTCGACGACGTCACGCCGGGCGAGCGGGTGACCCACCGGCACCGCCAGTCGCAGGCTGCGCTCGGCGAGCGTCACCAGTTCCAGCGCGGGCGACTCGGCGTCGGGCGGGCGGAACGGCGGTGCCGAGCCCAAGATCGCGAGATCCACGCTGCCGGCGCGTAGCGCGCGGACCAGCGCCGGCGTGCTGCCCTCTCGGGTGGCGACCGTGATCGCCGGGTGGGTGCGGCGCAGCGCGGCGACGGCCCGGGGCACCAGGAACGCGCCCGCGCTGGTGAACCAGCCGACGCGCACCCTCCCGCCCTCCTCGGGCAGCCCGGCCAGCTCGCGCGCCGTGCCGTCGATCTCCTCCACCACCGTCCTGGCCCGCCGCAGCACGACGTGGCCGGCCGCGGTCAGCCGCACCCCGTCGTGACGCCTCTCCAGCAAGGGCATCCCCGCCGCGCGTTCGAGGGCGGCGATCTGCCGGGACACCGCCGACTGGGTGTAGCCGAGCGCGGCGGCCGCGGCGGTGAGCGTGCCCTGCTCGGCCACCTGGCGGAAGACCCGCAGGGCCGTCAGCGAGACGTTCGTGAAGTCCATGACCCCACGCATACCAGCTCGCATCCATGAGCATCACGCATACCCGGTGTGCGGAACTTTCGCTTTTCGCATGGCCCGGTGGCTTCCTAGCCTGGCCGCATGACATACGCACGCGTCGCCCTGGTCACGGGGGCCAACAAGGGCATCGGCCTCGCACTCGTGGAGTGCCTGTCCTCCCGGCTGGGACCCGGCGACCTCGTCCTGCTCACCGGACGCAGCGCGGAGCGGGTCTCCGCCGCCGTGGCACTGGTCGCCGGGTCCCCCGCCACCACGAGCGAGATCCAGGGCCGGGTGCTCGACGTCTCCGACGCGGACGCCGTCGCCGCGATGGCCGCCGAGCTCGGCGACCGGTACGGCGGGGTGGACATCGTGGTCTCCAACGCCAGCGCCATGCTCACCCCCGACCGCCCGCAGTCCGCGCAGGCCGAGGAGTTCATCGGCGTCGCCAACGGCGGCGCGCACGCCGTCCTGCGCTCGTTCGGCCCCCTCCTGCGCCCCGGCGGGCGGCTGGTCGTCGTCGCCAGCTCCCTCGGCACCCTCGGTCACCTCGACCCGCGGCTCCGGCCGCTGTTCGACGGCGCCTCGCTCGACGAGGTGGAGAAGGCCGTCGCATCCTGGCTCTCGGCGATCCACGCCGGGACGTCCGAGGAACTGGGCTGGCCGCGCTGGCTCAACGTGCCGTCCAAGGTGGCCCAGGTGGCCGCGGTGCGCGCGGTCGCGGCCGAGCGCCGGGCGGACGACCTGCCGCGGGACATCCTCGTCGCCGCGGTCTGCCCCGGGTTGGTGGACACCCCGCTGTCACGGCCCTGGTTCAGCGACTTCAGTCAGGCCAGGACACCCGCCCAGGCCGCCGTCCCCATCGTCGACCTGTTGCTCTCGGCACCGATGAACCCCGAGTTCCACGGCGAACTCGTCCGCTCCGGCCACATCCTCCCCTGGCCCCACGGCACCCCACCCCGCGCCCAGGACCTCACCCTCGCCCCTTGACCGCATCACGACCGAACCGCATGTGCGATCATGGTCAAACCTGATGTCGAGGGGTGGGATGGCCTTCGCTTGCAGGTCCGGACCTCTCAGCTTCCGAGGTCGCCGCTCCTGACGCCGGCGAGGAAAGCACCCCACTCCCCCGGCGAGCACAAGAGAACCGGCCCACCGAACACCTTGCTGTCCCGGACGCCCACGACGCCGGGGACGCTCCGCGCCACCTCCACGCACTGGCCGCCGCTGTCCCCGGAGTACGAGGCTTTCCGCCACCTCGCGCCGCTCAGGTCGATCCGGCTCGTCGTTCCCATATGGGTATCGCCTCCTCGATCTTCTGACGTGAAAGGTATTCGGGATACGCTGATGCTCGTATCGTGTCATAACGGCTCCAGATGTGCCCTACTACCTCGTGATCTGCGGTAATGCGGCCTTCAGCGGAGGATTCGACATTGACGACGTCCGGCTGACCTCCGGGAAGCTGGGCAATCATGAACGCGCTCATCATGCCGGTGACGCACGAAGCCGCGACCAGTTGAACCGTCACGTGGGGACGCTGCACCACCTCGGCCAGATATCGCATCTGCCGGGACATCGCCTCGGGATCCGCGACAGGCCTCTGCAATACGTACTCATCGATGAGAATCCACATCATGGGCAGGGGCTCCTGTTCGAGCAGCGCCTTTCGCCGCATGCGGATCTTCAGGCGCTCTTCGATCTCCTCGGGAGTGATGCCGGGCGCTCCGCGGAACACGTACCTCGCGTACTCCTCCGTCTGGAATAGACCTGGGACCAGCAGGGGGTCCCAGGTGCGGAGGACGGTGGCTCGGGGCTCGATCTCCTCCAGCCAGCGGGTGAACCAGGCCGGGCCGGGAGTCTGGAGCATGAACTGGTAGAGACGATGGAAATGGCCGTCGAGCCCGAATAGCTCATCGCACTGTGCCACGAATTCCGGCGAAGGCGGACGTTCTCCGCGTTCTATTTTTCCTATCATGTCGGGACTGTATGTGGTGCGTTCGCCCAGTTGGGGCTGAGACAGCCCGATCCGCTTACGGCAGCGGCGCAACTCGCTGCCGAAGAAGGCACGCGGGCTCACGTTCGGATCGAGGTCCCGCTCTCGCCCCACCACACGCTCCCAAGAACTCGGGTGACCGTTCTTTTCCCGCAGTTTGGCATACGGGCTCCGGCAGGGGCCATAAGAACAACGACCCGATCCGGACAGCCATTTGTCCTTGCAGTGTCATCGCTTTCCGCCACCAGAACTCGCCGTCAATGGGCAATCTGTGACCGTGGCCACGGACGCGGAATCCGTTTCCGTCATTCCGGAGACCGCCGCACCAGCGATGCCCCGGCGAAAGGGAAAGAGGCGATCCATGCGGACAGGACGGCATGCCCGCGGCCGGACCGGCGAACGGCGGGCGGTGCCGCGTCGGGACTGGGAGGCGGAGGCGCGGGCGGCGGCGAGGATGCTGGACGCGGTCGAGCCCGCGTGGTCGATCTTCTACGGGGTGTGGAGCCGGCGGTACTTCGCCATCGCGACCTGGCGGGCGGCCGAGCCGACGATGGTCGGCGCCCGCTCGCTCGGCGACCTGCGGCGGCTCATGCGCGAGGCCGAACTGGCGGACATCGCGCGCACGGCGACGTTCGTTGCTGTTTGACATCGAATCGCCAACGGCACCCATCCACCCGAACACCCCAAACCTGGACAGAGTATGGTCATCCAGGTCATAAGCGGCACAGACAAGGACAAGCATGATCGGGACTCCGGACGGGCAACGCGCCGCGTACTGGGACATCCCCCGGGATCCGACGGTCCTCGCGGACGTGCGGAAAATGATCCGGCTGACCTTGAGCACCTGGCGGCTCGCGGGAGCGGGCGACGACCTGACCGACGACGTCGTCCTCGCCTCGGCCGAAGTGCTCAGCAACGCCGTCGTGCACGGGCTGCCACCGATCTGGTTCCGGCTCCAGATGTCGGACGAGACGCTGCTGGCCGAGATCACCGATCACGGCGCCGGGCGGCCCGAGCCCCGGACCGGCTCCGACGACGCCGAGCACGGCAGGGGCATGACCATCGTCGAGGCCTTGTCCGACGAGTGGGGCGTCCTGCCCGCCCCCGAGGGCGTGGCCAAGACCGTCTGGTTCCGCAAGAAGTGCCCTCCGGCCGGTTCGGCCGCCTGACCGCCGGGCGTCACTCGGGCCAGTCGGACTTCAGGATGACCTCGACGAAGTCGATGTGACGGAAGCCCGGCACATAGTGCTCAAGGACGTCGGCGTTGACCGTGCCGAACGTCGTGTCCGGGCGGTCCTTGAAGCCGTCGGTGAACGCCGCAAGGATCCGCCGTTTGAAGTCCGGGCGCGGATGGGCCGCCGTGACGGCCGCGACGTCGCGCGGGTCCAGTTCGCGGTAGCCGATGCCGAGGACGTCGGTCTCGACCCCCGCGGTCACCAGGGCGATCTCGGGTTCGAGCCGGTAGGGGACCTCCGGGGTGGTGTGCAGGGCGATGCCCTCCCACACCTTGCGGACGTCCGCCTCCGGGACGCCGTGCGACGCCAGGAACCGGCGCGCCTCGTCGGCCCCGTCCAGCTCGAACCGCTGGTCGGCGCTCCGGTAGGACTCGGTCAGCCCGAGGTCGTGGAACATCGCGCCCACGTAGAGCAGCTCGGGGTCGGCCGTGAGGCCGAGCCGGCGGCCCTGCAGGGTGCCGAACAGGTAGACGCGGCGAGAGTGGTCGTACAGCAGCTCCGGCGCGTTGTCGCGGACCAGCTCGGTCGCCTCGGCGGCGAGCGCCGAGTCCGGGATGGCGACGCCTGCGATGATCTCGCTCATATCGGGCTCTCCCTTGCTCCGGTGGAGGCCGGCCGCGCAGCCTGACCACGTCGGAGACGGCGTCTACGCCCCGCTCTTCCCGGGAACTTCCCCCGCTCCTCCGGGGGACGAAAAGTCACCGCTCCGCCGTGATGGCCGGCCGCGAGCCGGCGCCTCCCTCCACTGTCGCAACTCCACCCCCGTCGCCGCGCCCGCGCCCCTGGCCCTGCACCCCACAGATCGGGACGCCCGGCCGTACCGGCGGAAGAAGGTTCACCTGGGCCGGCGAGGCGTCGTCCGGCCGGGCCGTCCAGGCCTCGTCGTGAGACCCGTCGTCCCACCCCGGCGACACGCACGAGCGAAGGCGGTACATGATGGTCCGATATGGACGAGCTGATTCTTCTCCGCCACGGCGAGACCGAGTGGAGCCGCGACCGCCGGCACACCGGCCGCACCGATCTCCCGCTGACACCCAAGGGCGAGGACCAGGCCCGCGCGCTCGCGCCCGCGCTGAAGGGCACCACGTTGTCGCTAGTCCTGGTCAGCCCGGCGAAGCGCGCCCAGTGCACCGCCGAGCTGGCAGGCCTGACCGGCTTCGAGATCGAGCCGGATCTGTGGGAATGGGACTACGGCGGCTATGAGGGCATCACCACGGCCGACATCCGGAAGCAGCGCCCCGGCTGGTACCTGTGGCGCGACGGCGTGATCCCCGGCGACGCCGAGCACCCCGGTGAGACCATCGATCAGGTCGCCGAACGTGCCGACCGGGTCATCGCCCGCATCACTCAGGCCGAGGGCACGGCGGCCATCGTCGCCCACGGCCACTTCCTCCGCGTGCTCACCGCCCGCTGGCTGCGGTTCCCCCCGCAGGAGGGCCGCCACTTCAGCCTCGACACCGGCACGATGTCCGTCCTCGGCTACGAACACGAGGACCCCGCCCTGATCCGCTGGAACGCTCCGGTGGTCGACGAACGCTGAATCAGATCTGGGCGGTTCCGTCCACAGCTGCTCAACGGTCCACTGGAGCACCTGGCGTGACGCCCGGTTGTTCTGTCGCGGGCGTAACATAGCCGCACTGCTCGCGGGAGCAGTCCGGCTGGTGGTCGCGGCGCCACAGGTAGGTGTCCCGCTCTGTGGCTCTGGCCATGTGGGCGAGGTGGCGCTGCCGGTAGCGTGCGACGGTCGACCGTAGGGCGATGAACGTCGTCTCGGGTACACGGCCAGCGAGCTCGTTACCTGCTCGCCATCGATCATTCGCAGGAGAACGCGGCACTGCCACCAGCGCCTTCCCGCCTCTGGGTCCGGCCAGTAATAGGCCGCAGGGTCGGGGAACAAGAAGTGGGTGGCATTGAAGTCAAGGTGGGCTCGCAGCCACGGTGTGGCCTTGCCGAAGCCGAGTCGTAAGCGGCCCGCTTCCTCGTAAAGGGCGTAAATCGCTTCGGTACCGACGGCTTTGAGAACGCGTGCCTTGCGGGGCAGTCGCCGACGGCCGGACGAGGTCTTCACCGGCCAGCCCCACAGCATGGTGATGCGTTGCCGTGCACTGGGCGAGGGAACCCGTTTGCGAGGAGTCGGAAGCGGCGGTGGAGGCGTCCGGCGATATCCGTCCTGGCTGACGTGGTCAAGGATACACGCACGCCCTTCTGGGCCAGCGGTGTTCCACGTCCAGCTCATCGGCCGTTCCGCCATCGCCTTGGCCCGCCGGCTCACGGGCGCCCCTTTGTAAGAGGGCTGCCAGGCGTGCGGTCTGGCGATTAACGGCATGTTATGGCACAGGTTCGCCAGAAATCCGATGCGGTCGAGCTCATTGGTGGGCGGGGCATCGTCTGGCAGTCGCCGGGTGTGTCCGGCGAGGTATCGGATCTCGACGAACGCCCTGGCCGCGAGGAGCGCGGCCAGCTCTCGATCATCGATCTCTCGGACAGGAATAGGCCCTGGAGCTGACGCCCTGCGGATTTGGGCGGACGACTCTGACGTTTCTGGCTCCTGCTTCTGGCCGTTCGAACCGGTCACGGCTGAGAGCTTATGCCGTTCTGTGCCGCACCACCCTGGACGACGCTTTATGCAGGGGCCGTCGATGGTGGGGGTATCGCCTGGGTGGAGCGTCTCTATGTAGATGAGGGCGACTTCGAGTTCTCCGATGAGGCGGAGCCTCGGCCCTAGATGTCGGGGAGGCTGTGGGTGTGCCCGAGCGTGATGACATCTGCGACGGTCGAGGTGGAGGGCAGGAGGCCGTGGGCATGGGTGGGGGTGTTGTGGATGATCGACGGGACGCGCCTGAGGCAGCCGATGGGACCGGCCGCTGTGATGGCGTCGGGTGTCCGTGGGCTCGCCAGACGCCTTATCAGTGACCACGGAATCAGCGCAGGCCACCACGGCTTGCCAGAAGCATGGCAGCGCCCTTGTGCAAGTGCCGCATCGGCGGCCTTCGGCAGTCACTAGTCCGGCAATGTGGCGAACTTGTTTTGGGGGAGACAGCGAGCGTGGCACGATGGGTGATCAACCTGAGTTTCCGGTAGGAGAGGACACTTTGCAAAGATATCTCTCCCACCGGGGCTCCACCCATATCACGAGACTGTTCTCTGTACCCCTTTCCGCTCCGTATACCCCCTAGGGACATCATGTCCCACTTGTCCAGATCGATCTTGCGTAGATCACCTCATTGCTGCTGGTTTGTCCACGGGTGCCGCGTTGCCCTGCTTAGTTGGTGGTGACCTCACGCCCTTCCAATAGGGCAAAACCGGCAACTGAAGATCAAGGAGAACCAATGTCCTTCGCCGAGCACATCGCACCAATTCTTCGCACGACCTTGGAGGTCCTTCGGGAGGCCGGCCGTCCGCTACAGCCCGATGATGTGCGGAAGGCGGTCACCGAGAGGATCTCGATCGCTGCGGAGCACCAGGGTCCCAACGCGCACGGCCAGACACGCTGGTGGGCACAGTTGGGATTCCGGACGGGGGAAGCGGCGTCGCTTGGCTGGATGGTCAAGAGGAACGGGTGGTCGATCACACCCGCCGGGATTCAGGCGCTTGAAGATTTTCCGGGAGTTGAGCTCTATCGGGAGTTAGGGCGTCAATACCGAGCACGGCGGCTGCCTGCCCAGGGTCGCAAATATGCCGATCCCCGTTGGGACGTAGTCTTAAAGGCCCTGGTGCATCTGAAGCCTGGCAGGTGGACGACCTACGGCGACTTGGCCGAACTGGTCGGTATGTCAGCGCAGTCGGTCGGTGGGTTCATGGCCGAGGCCCCTCCGGGATACAACGTCCATCGAGTTCTCCAAACCGGAGGTCGAATCTCGCCGCAATTTCGCTGGTTGGATTCCATGCGGACCGAGGATCCACGTGCCGTCTTGGAGCAGGAGGGACTAACTTTCGACCAGACCGGGCGGGCGCATCCAGCACGCCGTGTTACGGCGAATGACTTCCGCACGGTATTCACCGAGGCAGGACTGATCCCAGGGGTGATCAGCGAGGTATCGCCTGCGTCTGCACCTGACAACGCCCCGCCAGCGTTCGAGCAGTTTCAGCAAAATCTCGGATATGCCCGGCAGCTCGTACACGGAGGTCAGAACCTGGAACGGCTTAGGGTAGGCGCCTTTGACGTCGGCGATCTCTACCGAGCCGCCTGGACCCAGTCCGTAGCGGCCTTGGACCACTGGATTACACGAGAAATCATTGACCGGGCGGTGGCTCTCGCGTTGCAGCCGGGGGTGGCTCGTCCTCCGAAGTTCAGCAAGTTGCCCATCCCCGTCGAGCTGTTCGAGAAGGTTCACCATCACGACGAGCCCCTCGATGCGGCGTTCCGCGCCCATCTGGAGCAGGTCTTCGCGTTCATGACCTTCCAGAACCCAGACAAGATCAAGGAAGGGTTCGCCCATGTCAGTACGGTTAACCTTTGGGTGAAGGTCGCGGAGATCCTCACTGATCAGGACTCGGCGGAGCCGACCACCTCCGACGGCGTGCGGAGTAGGCTACGCGAGATCGCCTGGCGCCGGAACAACATCGCGCATACGGCCGATCACGACCCGGACCGGCCCGGTCAGAAGGCGGCCATCAGCGCGCGCGAAGCGGAGGAGACCATCTCCTGGATTGAATCGATCGCGATCGCCATCCAGTTGGCACTCGGCGACCCGCTTCCAGCCGCGGACTACGACGCCGCGCCGCCCGAAGCGGGCACCCTCGGAGCCGTCCCCGCGATGACCAACGAGCGGCGGGAAGCGTTAACACGAGGACAGAGTAAGTGGGATGAGGACAGCCTTCTCCATGCGCTTGAGCAGTACTGCCCTGAGGATGTGACTAGCACCCTGTTGGCGGTCTACCGGCATGCGGAACGCCATCCGTCGTTCCGTGGGTACTACTTCGGCGAGGCCGAATATCCCTCCGTCACGGCGTGGTTCAGTCTCGGCACCGACGAGGCGGCAGTGTGGAGCATTTACACAGGTGTGAGTAAGTCGGTCCTTTCCATCAACTTCGAATGGATGCATAATCGCGGAGCTTCCCAGGACCGACTAGTGCGTCTCGTTGATGCTCTGAGCGTCTTTCCCGGATGGGCGCAGGCCCGTGATCAGCTCATCGCCGCAAACTACGCAAAGCGCCCATCTCTCACTCCGGCCGCGCTCGCGCAACCTGATGCGTCGGAAGTTGTGATCGCCGCGCTCAATGATCTCTT
The DNA here is from genome assembly GCF_042654065.1 of Sphaerisporangium dianthi. Taxonomy (NCBI): domain Bacteria; kingdom Bacillati; phylum Actinomycetota; class Actinomycetes; order Streptosporangiales; family Streptosporangiaceae; genus Sphaerisporangium; species Sphaerisporangium dianthi. Next base: position 265,221 of record NZ_JBHSFP010000009.1, read on the forward strand.
GGCGGTAAAGTCACGCATAGTCCAGATCCTCGCCCCTCAGCCTTCGACGTGGTATAAGAACCCGAATAGCACTGGCGCTCGGGGCGGTTGCAGCCAGCACGGAACTCCACCCTGCCACGCTGACATCGTCGCAAGCGTCGTTCTTGCCGATGCTGGTAGCGACAATATCCAGTGGGCAGTTTGCCAACGCGGACTCCAACAGCTCAAAACCCACCCTTCGCCGCCCCGTGACGGCACCATCTGATCCACAGGGAAGGGGAGACAGGCGAGTGGCCTTCGTTGGGCGGACGGCGGCGCGTTCTCGCTGTTGATCGCGAGTGGGTTCGACGCGTGCGGTCAGGCCGGGACGACGGGCTGGGGTTGGGGGCCGCGGCCGGTGAGCCATTCGAGGACCTTGCGGTGGCCGTGGCGGGCGTCCTCGAAGTGACCCCAGCGCCAGTATCTCGGCTGGTCCCTGACTCCGGTCACCCAGGTGCGGTAGGAGACCGGCCGGGCGCCGTCCTGCTCTGTGGAGGCCGCGGACGCGACGCCGTAGGTACGGATCACGACGCGGCCCCCCGGCGCGAACAGCACGTCATCGGCTACGGGGTAGAGAGTCATCTGATCCAGCATCACGGGCCCCCACGAACTTCACAAGAAGCGGACGAACCCAGTGTGCCGGATCGATGAACAACCCCGGTTACACGATCAGCGCTCCCCGGTTAACCGGACTCGCGATATGTGAACAGGGTGTTACGCGACCAGATTGTCGAACTCGCCGTCCTTGACGCCGAGCACCAGGGCCCGGATCTCGTCAGCGGTGTAGATCAGGGCCGGGCCGTCCGGGAATCGGGAGTTACGGACGGCGACGCCCCCGTCGGGGAGTTTCGCAAGCTCGACGCAGTTGCCCTGCGAGTTGCTATGAACACTCTTTCGCCACGCGACGCCGGTGAGGCTCGTGGCCGGCATTCCGTTATAGGGCTGGTTCATCTAGATCTCTCTGAGTATGTCGCCGAGTATCTCGGCAGTGCCCCCGGGCGTTGTGCTCTCGATGCACAGCTGTTCCATGGCGGTGAGGTACGGATCGATGTCCTCACGCTTGTCCAGGTAAAGGGCACCCCACAGCTGCTCGACGTAGACCACGTCCGACAGGTCGGACTCCGGAAAACGCAGGATGGTGAACGCTCCACCCTCGGCCGCGTGCATACCGAACTGGAACGGCATCACCTGCAAGGTGATGGCCGGCAGACTGGCGACGGCCATCAGATGCTGCAACTGCTCGTACATGATCTCTTTGCCACCGATCGGCCGCCGCAACGCGGCCTCGTCGATGACGGCCCAGAGTTTCGGTCCGTCGTTGCGGAGGAGGCGCTCCTGCCGGTGCAGGCGCAGATGCACGCGGCGTTCGATCTCGTCGTCGGAGACATCCGGGTACCCGAGCCTGATCACCGTCCGGGCGTACGCCGCCGTCTGGAGCAGTCCCGGCACGAACTGCACCTCGTAGGTGCGGATCACCGACGCCGCCTCTTCGAGCCCGACGTACGTCGCGAACCAGGTGGGGAGCAGGTCGCTGTACTTGTGCCACCATCCGGGAGTGTTCGCCTCGCGGACCATCTCGAGCAGCCCACGGCGGTCGGCGTCGTCGTTGACACCGTAGAGCGTGAGCAGATCTTCGACGTCACGCGTCTTGAACCCCACCCGTCCAAGCTCCATGCGGCTGATCTTGGACTCGGAAGCGCGGATGTGAAATCCCGCGACCTCGCGCGTTAGCCCGCGCTCCTCACGCAGCCTGCGTAGGCTGGCGCCCAACATGATGCGCCGAACCGTAGAGCCGGAGCCGGGCGGATCGATGGACACGTGCTTTCCTCCGGTTGTGGACTGGTTCACAGTCTGTCAAAGATCGCGCGTGTGGTCCCCCTTCGTTTCACTCCCAGGGCAACCGTAGCGCCTGCACGACTCTTCTGCACGTGCATTCGCCCTTGCACCTGCACATGAGTTTGGAGCATCATGATCTCGTGCACTCCACGGACCTGACACGTGGTCGGAACCAGTGGTCGGCCTTCGACTGGTGGCCTCCCATCGGCTGGTGGCCCTACCCTGCGCGCGACCTGGCACCGCCTGAGGCAGACACGTCGAGCGCCACGTTCGTCCTCCCACCCCGCCCCGAATCCGTCCATTCGGCACGCAGCTTCGCGGCCGGCAGCCTGCTCGGCTGGGGCATGCGCGACCTGGTGCAGGACATGGAGCTCGTGGTGTCGGAACTGGCCACCAACGCGCTCCGGCACGGCCTGACGCCCGGCCCCCGCGATCCGCGCCGCGGCTGCTCCGAACCCATCAGGATGTCGATGATCCGCATGGACTCGCTGGTGAGCTGCGTCTTCGCCGACCCGGGGTCGGCGGCGCCTGTGATGCGCCAGCCCTCGCCGCTGGAACCCGGCGGAATGGGGCTGCACATCGTCGAGTCGATGAGCCTGCGCTGGGGGTGGAACCCCCTCCTGCCGCACGGCAAGGTCGTCTGGGCCGTCCTGAAAAGTTGACCGAGGTCAGCCGCCACGCCGGACGGCTGGACGTCGCGGCTTCGCCCATCCCGGGGCCCCGCCCCGGCCATGGCGGAGACCGCCCCGGGCCGTGAGGAACGCGTCAAGGATTCGGAGGTGTATTCCGCAAGGTCGATCCGTCAAGCGGGTGCTCTGCATTACGGTGGCTTCTTGGTGACTCCCGCGAGACCTTTGAAAGAGCTGTGATGGATGATCACCTGCTCGGCTGGTTGACAACCCTCGACGAAGACCGGCTCACGCGTGTCCTGGCCAACCGCCCGGACGCGATCGCCGCGCCCTGGCCCCGCCGCCTCGACACCCTGGCCCGCCGTCTGGGCGACACCTTCGCCGTCATGGAGGTCATGCGCGGCCTTCCCCTGCCTCCCCTCGAGATCCTGCAGGCCCGCCTGGTCATCGGCGAGCGCGCCAACGCCGAAGATCTCGCCCGCTTTCTGGGCGTGACCACCGCCGAGGTGCTTCCCTGGCTGGACGACCTCTTCGACCACGCCCTCGCCTGGCCCGGCCCCGACGGCCGCCTCCACCTCGCCGAGGCCGTCGCCCGCTGGTGGACGGCTCCCTGCGGGCTCGGCGAGCCTCTCCTGTCCTACCTGGACTCCTGGACGCTCAACACCGAGGGGTTGCGCCGCATGAGCCGCGCCCTCGGCCTGGCCCCCCAGGGGAGCAAGCGCCAGCTGATCTCGCGGATCACCACCGTGCTCTCCGACGCCGACCGGTTGTCGGCCCTGCTGCACGACGCCCCCGACGGCACCGTCAGCCTGCTCGACGAGTTCGCCTGGGACGGCCCGGTGCGCGGCGTGGACGGCAACCGCTTCATCGCCTCAGGCACCCCCGAGAAGTGGGCCGCCGACCGGGGCCTGCTCTACCGCACCCAGTGGAACATCGCCGAGATGCCGCGCGAGGCCGCGCTCGCGCTGCGCGGCCCCGACTACCACGCGCCGTTCACCCCCGAACCTCCCCAGCTCGGCACGGTCCCCGTCGACCCCGAGGCCGTCGACCACCAGATGTGCCTGGCCGCGCCACACGCCGTCGACCGGGCCGCCGCCCTGCTGGAGAACACCGACAAGACGCCGCTTCCCCTGCTCAAGGGCGGCGGCGTCGGGGTCCGCGAGGTGCGCCGCGTCGTCAAGGAGACCGGCTGCACCGAGGACGAGACCCGGCTGCTGCTGGAGGCCTGCGCCGTCGCCCGGCTGCTCGCCCTGGACGAGACCGCGGGCGGGCTGGTCCCGACCAAGCGGTTCGACGCCTGGCGGCTGGAGGACGCCCCCGCGCGGCTGCGCGCCCTGCTCGCCGCGTGGTGGCGCATGGAACGCTCGTCGCTGCGGCGCACCGCCGGCAAGTACCCCACCGTGCTCTGCGACGACCCCTCCGGCGAGACGGTGGCGCGCATCCGCTGGGCGGTGCTGGCCACTCTCGCCGCCCTGCCTCCGGACGCCGCGTTCGCGAGCATGCCCGAACTGGTGCAGGCCGTGCACTGGCGGGCGCCGCTGCTCGACCGCGACCTGCTCGCCGAGTGCTGTCCCGCCGTCCTCACGGAGGCCCGGCTACTCGGGCTGGTCGCCTCCGACACCCTGACCGCCCTCGGGCGCGCGCTGGCCGCGCTCGGCTCCGCCGCGGCCGGGGACGAGCAGGACGAGACCGTCCCCGCCGTCGAACGCGATCCGGGGATGGTGGAGGCCTCGGTGCACGCGCTGGCCGGCGCGCAGCGCACCGCCCTGTTCGGCGGCGACCTGACCGCCGTCGTCACCGGTCCCCCCGCCGCCGAGCTGTCGGGCCTGCTCGACCGGGCCGCCGACCGCGAGTCCCAGGGGGCCGCCTCGGTGTGGCGGTTCACCTCCGCGAGCGTGCGGCGCGCCCTGGACGCCGGCTACACCGCCGACTCGCTGCTGGAGGAACTGCGCGCGGCGGGCACCATACCGCAGCCGCTGACCTATCTCGTGAGGGACGTGGCCCGCCGGTACGGCGAGGTCACCGTCACCACCGTCGGGTGCATCATCCAGGGCTCCGACCCCGCGCTGCTCGCCGAGATCGCGGGCCACCGCCGCCTCGCCCGGCTCGGGCTGCGGCTCCTCGCCCCCACCGTGCTGGCCGGCGGCGCCCCGGCGGCGCGCACGCTCGCCGCGCTCCGCGACGCCGGGTACGCCCCGGTTCCCGTGGACGACAGCGGTGAGATCGCGGTCAGGCGCGAACCTCAGGGCGGCCGGCTCATCCTGCTGCCCGGCGGCCGGGTGGCCGAGCTCGACGAGCCGCACGTGCATCTGACCGAACCCGCGCCGGACCCGCGCGAGCACGCCCGCCGGCTCGCGGGCGCACGCGAGGAGGAACGCCACACAGGGCAGACCTGGGCCGTCATCGGCCGGCTGGCCACCCGCCTGCCCACCGCCCAGCAGTCTCTGCTGGGGTTCGTCGTCGACCGGGGCGTGCGCGCGCTCATCACCCTGTCCGACGGCCTCACCGCCACCATCAGCCACGGCGAGCTGCGACGCGGCGTCCTGGACGCCTGGTGCGAGGAGGCCGGCGACTACCTCGAGTTCCCCCTCGCCGAGATAGCCTCGGTGACCAGCGGCTGAAAGGGCCCGCGGCCTTCCCGGCCGCTTCGTCGCGCGCGTTCCCCAGCCCCAAGGGGCGCCTCGCCTGACTTTTTCCCGCCCGCGCGCATGAGGCCGCGTTCTGCGGGCAGTCTCGGCCGCACGGCGCCGCTCTTCGCGGCGTCCCTCGACTGCCCGATGTGGGGGGCGACGACATGGCCTTGCTGGAGCACGACGACTCACCCCGCTGGATTCCGTGGCACTTCGACGACTCCCCGTCACGCCCTGCGGGCGACGGGCATCGGGTCCCCTCCCGCTCGGTGAACGGCGGGCACGGACCGGACGGCGGGCGCGACGCCCGCACCGGCGCCGCACGGGGCCGCCGGGCCACCGGCCTGGTCACGAACCTCTCCCGGATGTACGTGACGCTGACCTCGCAGATCCACCTGCGCCATAAGTGGATCACCGTGGAGGCGATCGGCCGCGTGGTCACCCAGCGCTGCGCGAACTGCCGGCGCATCCGCGTCCGCGTGCACGGCGGCTGAGACGCCGCCGGCACGCCCTCCGGCGGCCCGCGCGACGGCGGGTCAGGGGATCAGGGAGTCAGGGTGAGGGTGTCGGCGGCGTCCTTGCGAACGGCTGACTCGGTCTGGCGCATGGGAGTGGTGGCGCCGTCGGCCCACAGCCCGGCCTGGTCGTCGTAGTTCGGGTGGAAGGCGTGGCCGGAGGCGCCGGTGAGGTTGACCCAGCGCGAGCGGTCGAGGTCGGCCAGGTCGACGACCATCCGCATGGACGGCACCCAGTCCACCTCGAAGCCTTTGGAGGCGTCCCATCCGGTCGCGTCGACCGCGTCCTTGCCTCCCCCGAGCTTCAGCGGCCCCCGGTTGAACAGCCACTCGACGGGGCCGATGCCGGAGGTGCCGAACGTCTCGTTGGTCAGCTCCAGGGTGTGCAGGTCGCCCCATCGCCAGTCGCGGGGCGAGTCGCCGAGCGCGGCACGCAGTTCCCCGGCGGCGTCGCCCATCGCGGCCACCAGCATGTCGTCGCGCGTCTCGACGCGGCCCTTGGTGCGGACGTCGTCCCACCAGGCGTCGCCCGGCCTGTCCAGCAGCGAGCGCACGACCTCGTACCAGCGGTCCCCGCCGCCGGGCCGGCCGCCCTCGGGCAGCTCGTCGTCGAAGGTGCGCTGCAGCAGGTGGCGCCACACCGCGTTGAAGTACGCGGCGGGAGCGGAGTCGCGCCCCTGGGAGAAGTCCCAGCCGGCGAGCAGCTCCCCCACCTCGGGAACCTTCGCGCCGGCGCGGAGCAGGTGGGGCACCAGCAGGGGGGCCAGGCCGTTGGCGGAGTCCATCTGGACGTCCCCCATGACGGCCGCCGTGATCTTCCCCTTGGACATGGCCTGCCTGATCCGGTCCACGATGCGCTGCGAGCGGTACCCGTAGGCCCAGTCGGAGGTGAGGAAGCGGTCGTAGGAGGGGCCGATGGCGGCGTTGTTGGCCGTGGCGATGAACCCCTCGGGCGGGTTGTAGGCGGTGGGAAGCTCCTCGAAGGGGATGAACCCCTTCCACTCCTCCTTCCCGGTCCATCCACGCGCGGGCCACCGGCCGTCGCCCCCCGCCCGGACGGGGATGCGCCCGGGAGCCTGGTAGCCGATGTTCCCGTCGACGTCGGCGTAGATCATGTTCTGGGCGGGGGCCTCGAAGAAGGACGCGGCCGTGCGGAACTGCTCGAAGTTCGCCGCCGTGTCGAGCAGCAGCAGCGCGTCGGCCGTGCGGCCCGGGTCCAGGGCGGTCCACCGGAGCGCGATCTCCAGTTCGTGCGTTCCGGCCGGGAGCCGGCCGTCGTTCGCGGCGCCCGTTCCCGGGCCTCCGGTGGCGCCTGACTCGATCTCGCCCGTCCGGACGGCGGCGCCCGGCAGGGCGTTCTTCGCGCCGCCCAGCACCCCCGAGATGATCGGGCCGTGCTCGGTCGACCGGACGGTCAGCGTCTCGGTGGGGCGCCCGGCCACCTTGATCTGCTCGGTGCGGGTCTCCATGGGCCGGAAGGAGTCCCCGACCTGGTAGGTGTCGCCCTTGGTCCGTTCCAGGTACAGGTCGGTGACGTCGGGGCCGAGGTTGGTGAAGCCCCAGGCGACCCGGTCGTTGTGGCCGATGACGACGCCCGGCATGCCGGAGAAGGTGTACCCGACGACGTCGTAGGGGCACGCGGCGGACCTCACCCGGCAGTGCAGGCCTGCCTGGTACCAGATGGAGGGGATGCGCGGCCCGAGATGCGGGTCGTTGGCCAGCAGTGGCTTGCCGGTGTCGGTGTGCGCGCCGCCCACCACCCAGGAGTTGGAGCCGATGCCGGCGCGGTCGGTCCCGTCCGTGCCGAGCGGGGAGGGCACGGCCCGCAGCGTCCTCGCCACGTCGGCGAGCACCCGCGCCGTGGCCTGATCCGGTCCCGCCCGCCGAACCTGCGCCGGCGCGGCGGCACCGCCGGCGCCACGAGCGGTGGCGGTGGCGCCCCCGGCGGCGGTGGCGGTGGCGCCTCCGATGGCGGTGGCTGTGGCGCCCCCGGCGGCGGTGGCCGTCGCGCCTTCGGTGGGGGTGGCGGCGAAGCGGCCGTCGCGCACGGCGCCGCCGGTGACGATCGGCTGGTGCCGGTCGAACGGATAGGCGGGGAACAGTTGGTCGACCCGCGCGGCCGGGACGGCGGAGGCGTCCAGCGCCCGTTCCAGCTCGTCGTCCATGTTGGAGCGCAGGTCCCAGGCCATCGCCTTCAGCCACGCCAGCGAGTCGGCGGGCGTCCACGGCTCGGGCGTGTAGGAGCCGTTGGTGAGCTTGAGCACGGCGTATTCGAGGCTCTTGTCGGCGAAGCCCTCGTGCTGCCGCATCCAGGCGTTCACCCCGCCCGCGTAGTCGGCGAGCGCCTGGCGGGTGCGCGGATCGAGCAACGGCAGCTCACGCTCGGCCGTACGCCGCCAGCCGAGGGTGCGCACCACCTTGTCGACCTCCAGGGTGGAGGCGCCGAACAGCTCCGAGAGGCGTCCCGCGGTGGTCTTGCGCCGGAAGTCCATCTCCCAGAACCTGTCCTGGGCGTGGACGTACCCCTGGGCCATGAACAGGTCGCGTGGCGTGCTCGCGTAGATCTGCGGGATGCCGTGGCCGTCGCGCAGGACGGTGACCTGCGCGCTCAGGCCGGGGAGGCGCAGCTCACCGTCGAGCCGCGGGAACGAGCGCCGTACCGTCCACACGCCGGCGACGGCGAGCACGAGCGCCGCCACCAGGACGGCGGTGAGGACGCGCGCCCCCCATCGGAGCGGACGGGACAGCCGAGCAAAGGGGGCGAACCTCAAGTTACGGACCTTTCACCATGGAAAACGCACCCCACAGTAAAGGCTACAAAGGTCACGAAACCAGACCGGGGTCCAGCGGGAAGGGCGCCGCCCGGGTCAGGGAGCCGGCTTCCTCGCGACCCCGCCGACGAGCCACGCCTTTTCCGGATTGCGGACCTTCAGCGGGTTCTCGGGACGCCAGAGGCGGATGTAGACCAGGCCGGGCTCGACCAGCTCCATCCCGTCGAAGAAGCCCAGGACCTGGGCGCGATTTCGGGAGGCGTCCTCCACCCGGCCGAAGACCCGCCGGTAGACGTCGACGATCGGCCCCACCGCCTCGGGCCGGGAGTCGAACACCGCGTGCACGATCATCAGGTGGCTGCCCACCGGCAGCAGGTCGCGCAGCTCGGCGACCCGTTTGTAAGGGTCGTCCTCGTGGGGGATGAACTGGAGCGAGCTCATGATCACGATGCCCACCGGGCTCGAGACGTCGATGAACCGCCGCAGCCCCGGGTCGGCCATGAGCTCGGCGGGACGCATGATCTCGCCCTCGACCACGCCGATGTTGGAGTCGGTCGCGAGCAGCGCCCGCGAGTGCGAGAGCACCACGGGGTCCTCGGAGACGTACACGACGCGGGCGTCGGGCGTCACCGACCGCGCGATCTGATGGGTGTTGCTCTCGGACGGGATGCCGGCGCCGATGTTGACGAACTGGGTGATGCCCTGTTCGGCCATGTACCGGACCGCGCGGGCGTGGAAGTCCTGGCCTTCGCGCGCCATGACGCGGATCTCGGGCGCGATGGCGAGGATCTCCTCGGCGGCCTCCCGGTCGGCGGCGAAGTTGTCCTTCCCGCCGAGGACGTAGTTGGCGATGCGGGCCTGGTTGGGGGCCGTGGTGTCCAGGGTCGCGCGCGCGCGGGGGACCTCTGCCGTCACCGTGCCACCTCCCCTCACCGGCGGTTCGTCAAAGCGTCGCGGCGGGGTGCGTGCGGTGACTCACGACGCGAACCCGGCGCTCAACTACAAGCCGACACAGATGACCACGATATACATGTCACTGGCTATTATTCGGCCGGGTTGGCCGTGAAACATGGCGACGATCACGTTAAATCGGGATTACACGCACCTCAGGTGAGGGACACCGAGGTGAAGCGGGTCTCGAAGCCGCCGCCTTCCGGCGCGGCGCACATGACGCCCGCGAGCGCCGGGACCTGCGGCGGGAAGTACGCCAGGCGCAGCAGGACGGACGGTTCGGCGCCGTCGAGCCCGTACCGCACGATGACGGTGTCGCCCTCGCGCTCCAGCTCGATGGTGACCACCTCGGCGGGCCCGACGGCCGGGGTGACGGACCAGTCGGAGAAGTCCCTGGTCACGACGGTGCTGAGCTTGACGCCACCGTCGACGTACTCGACGCCCGCCTTGATCCAGTTGGCGTCGTCGACGCGCAGCGCGACGCCCGCCTGGTCGTACTGCTCGGCGTAGGCGGCCTCGAGCGTCGCGGTGAGCCGCAGGTCGCCCGGCAGCGTCCTGCCGAAGATGTGCGCGGTGTCGTAGGTGTAGCCGTAGTGGGTGACCCGCCACAGATCGGTGCGGGCGTCCGCGGTCACCCGCAGTTCGCCGGTGGCCGCGTCCGCGGACCACTTCGCGGGCTCGTTGATCCACTGCCAGTCGCTGAAATCCTGAGTCATCGCCCCTCCTGCGGTCACCTTATAGATCACCACCGGGAGAGCGCTCTCGCGGACGGCCCGCGCATCGGTGCCACCGTCCCCGGCGCGGGCCGAATAAGCTTCATATGTGGTTGACCCCAAGTTCGAGATACAGATGCTCCATGATCGAGTCATGGTCAAGGTCGAGCAGGAGTCCGAGGAGCGTCGCAGCTCGGCGGGCATCGTCATCCCGGCCACCGTCAAGATGGCCAACCGCCTCATCTGGGGCGAGGTATGCGGGGTCGGCGCGAGCGCCCGCCTGGTGAAGGTGGGCGACAAGGTCCTGTTCAACGCCGAGGACCAATACGAGGTCGAGGTGCACGGCCAGATCTACCTGGTCATGCGCGAGCGCGACCTGCACGCCATCGCCACCCCCCAGTCCGAACAGGGCACCGGCCTGTACCTGTGACGAGCCGCCTCTCCAGGGCGCCGGCCCGCACCCGCTGACGCCCCCGCCTCGCCGCGGCCGCCCTGTCCGACCTCACCGCGGCCGCCCCGCGCGGCCGTGGCGGGGTGTCAGCCGAGGGGTGTCAGCCGAGCGGGTTCAGGCAGTTGATCCCTCCGCGCGGGGCTCCGAGCTCGTCCAGGACCAGGCGCTGCACGACCGGGTCGACGATGACGCCGAGGTGGGCGCTGAAGTCCAGCGGGCAGAAGTCCTGCAGCCGGAGGTTCCGCACCCCCGGGCCGCTGAGGTAGCCGGAGGTGTAGGGCGTGACGACCTCGTCGTACCGCGTGACGATCACGGCGTACTCCACGCCCGGGACGGTGTCCCCGCCGGAGTTGAGGCCCGTCAGGAAGGCCGACCCCGCGATCTGCTGGCCGCACGCGGGGCAGGCGTCGGTCACCGGCCCGGTGAGGCCGAGCAGGTCGCCGAGGGCCACCAGGCCGCTGAGCGTGGTGCCGTGGTTGGACGGCGCGATGCCGACCAGCTTGCGCACCTTGGCGGCTCCGCCGAGGAACTTCAGGTAGTACCGCGGCATCATGCCGCCCTGGGAGTGCCCGACGATGTCGGCCTCGGGCGCCCGCGTGGCCGCGAGCACCCGGTCGACGAAGGCGGACAGCTGCTGCGCCGACCGGGCGATGTCGCCGGTGCCCTGGATGAGCGCGTCGGGCGTCCCGCCGTAGTTGAGCGCGAAGACGCAGTAGCCGGCCCTCTTCAGCACCGGCGCGATCGCCGGCCAGTTGACCGCCATGTTGGCGAAGGTGCCGTGGACCAGCACGACCGGGCGCGGACGGGCGGCCGTCGGCTTGCAGGCCCAGTCGTTGGCCCCCAGCGGGGAGGTCTCGGCCCGCGCGGTCCCGGTCAGGGCGGTGGTGATCAGCACCGCTCCGGCGAGCACGGAGAGGACGACTCGAAAACGCATGACTTTTCCGCCTTCCAGCCGATGAACGGCCCGGCCATCCCGAATGGCAGAAAAGTAAGTCGAAGAGCGGCCGAATGGCTTGTCCGCGGAAATGAAATACGCCTTCCGCCATATCACCTGAATGACAAGAACACCCGCCGGGCAGGCGGAGGAGAACTCACCGCACTACCCGGGACGCCGTTTCTCCCGGGGTTCAGCGTCCGGCGTCCGGCGCGGCCCGCAGAGAAAGGGCGCGGGCGCGCAGCGCTATTTCCAGCTCGAAACGGTCGTCGGGAGAGGCGAGCTGGTCGCTGAAGAGCTCCGTGGCCTGCCGGAGTCGGTAGCGCACGGTCTGCGGGTGGACGTGCAGGCGGGCCGCCACCTCGTTGGCGTTGTAGCCGCACTGCAGCCACGCCAGCAGCGTCTCGGCGATGCGGTCACGCTGGGACGGGCGCAGCGCGCGCAGCGGGGCCAGCCGCACGCGCCGTATGACCCTGACCAGCGCCTCGTCCTTGAAGATGATCAGCGTGGCGAGATGGTCGGCGCAGCGGACCACCCGGCCGGAAGGCAGCACCCCGCGGCGGGCCAGGCCGAGCGCCTCGCGGGCCAGCCGCAGCGACTGCGCCGCCTCGTGCACGGGCACCGGCGGCCCGAGGACGGCCACCCAGCCCCTCAGCGCCCCGTCCAGCATGGCGGTCCGCCCTGGCCCCCCGGGGTCGGGCACGACGAGGTACGGGTCGGAACGGTCGAGGTCGGACAGCACGTCGGGAGGCAGAGTGGGCCTGGCAGGCGCGTCCGGCGGCGCGGACGGCCCGGGCGTGACGCCGTCGCGTCCGGCGGGCGTCCGCGACGGGCCCGCCCGGGATCCCGTGCCCGACGTCCGCGCCGCCAGCGCGACCCCGGCCAGGGTTTTCGGCACCGGCCACCCCACCGCCCTGGCCAGGTCCTCGACGGCCCGCGGGTCGGGGGGAGGGTCGGCGACCAGCAGGTCGAGAAGGCGACGACGGCGCAGCTCCAGCTCGCCGGCGACCTTGATGTGCGCCTCCGCGTAGCCCTCGGCCGCCGCCGCGGCGATCTCGTCCAGGTAGACCAGGATCGCCTCCCCGGCTCCGCACAGGCCCTGCCTCGACAGGTCGAGCGTCTCCGCCGACAGGGCGAGACGCCGCCATGCCACCCGAGCGCAGATCCGCAGGGCCGCCTGCAGGGAGTCCAGCGGCCGGCCCTCGTACGCCTCGCCCTTGCCGATCGCCCGGAAGACCTCGGTCATCCTGCCGGGGCGGGAACCGCCGTCAGCGGCCCTGGTGAGGAACAGCCGCAGCGCCTCCTCCACCGCCCGCCGCACGGCCGTGACGTACTTCTCGTCGCCCGGCCTCGCGTACTCGGGCACGCTGGCCTGGATCTCGCCGAGCATCTCCTCGGCCAGCTCGGGGAGATGGGCACGGATGACGTCCACGAACGCGCGAGGCACCTGCGGCGGTGCCGGGGCGGCGAAGGCGCTCACCCGCGTCTCTGGACGGCGATCACCTGTCTCCTCGATGAAGCGAGGGCCGGCCCCTGGCTCTGGACAGCGCCCACCTTCACACCTCATGTCCGGTGAAGATCTACAGATCCGGACGTTACTCCAAAATCACGCCGCTCCTATGCTTCCGTACGCATTTCTCATAGGTCGTTTCGCACCACGGTGACGCCCAGCGCGGGGACGCCGTCCGGCACGACGATGGAAACACGCTCGGGGGTGACTCACGCCGGATCCGGCAGGTCCGGCGACGCGAGCCTGACCGGGTCGATCACGGTCGCGATGGCGGCGATCCGGCCGTCGACGACGGTGAACGCCATGACCGAGAGCGGAGTTCCGTCCTCGCGCCAGGAGACGAAACCGGGAAGGCCGTTCACGAGCACCGCTCGTCCTCGCGCGGCCGCGCCGGCGGCGACGCGCGCGGTCGCCCCGGCGGCGACCTTGGTGGCCCCGAGGACGACGACCACACCGTCGGAGGTGTCGACGGTCAGCCTCACCTCCGGGTCGAGCACGCGCAGCAACCCCTCGAAATCGCCGCGGCGAGCCGCCGCCAGGAAGGCCTGGACCACCTGACGTGATGACGACGCCGTTCTTCACCGAGGCGGAGCGGGCGGCGCTCGCGCTCCCCGAGGCCGCCACCCGGATCCAGGACGGCGCGCCGGGGGTGACCGACGAGATCTGGGACGCCGCCGCCGCCCACTTCGACGAAACGCAGTTGTCCGCGCTCAACCTGGAGATCGCGCTGACCAACTTCTTCAACCGGATCAACCGCACGATTCTGGAGCAGGCCGGTAAGGCCTGGTGAGCTGAGCGGGACGTCATCGATCCGCAGGCCCCCGCCCCGCCTCCCGACGCCCGGCGAGGCGGGGCGGGGCGGGACGGGGCGGGACGCCCGTTCGACGCCCGCCCCGAGACGGACGCGGATGCGGGGGCCTCAGGCGATGAACTGGCGGGCCTGCTGGATCAGGTCGATGCCCAGGCTGAGTTTGAGCATGGCCCAGACGATCACGGCGGCGGCGGCGAGGGTCACGGCGCTCACCAGGATGCGGACCGGCCAGTTCTGCCGCTTGAGCCAGTCGGTCCAGTCGTGCAGGGTGCGCTTGGCGAACTCCAGCAGCCGGTGGGCCCAGTCGAACTCGGTGGCCAGGACCGCGAGGCCGGCGAAGACGATCAGCCACCCCGGGCCGGGCAGCGGCACCAGCAGCAGGCCGCCGATCACCAGTGCGGCCCCCACCACGCCGATGACGATCTTCAGGGTGAGCCGGCCCGTCCGGGTGGAGCGCACGCCGTCCCGCCAGCCTTTGAAACCTTCACGGCGGGCGTGCTTCGTGGCATCGCCGCGCCTGTCATCGGTCACCGCCACCTGTACCCCCCGTCCGGCCCCGTCTCTGTGTCCAGAATAGGGGCGCTCCTCCGAGACCCGCTTCCTCCGCAGGTAGAACTCCTCGTCCGCCTCCAGGCGGAGACGTCCCTGATCCACCCCTGGCGATGGCGCCGATTTTCGGTCGGCCGTCCCTTCCGACGTGGACGAACCCGATGTCCATCTACCCCGGAACGGGCCGCACCACCAGGAATGTTGGGTCTTCTCAACAATCGTGGCGCGGGTTATCAAGAGCGCTGGACACGGTGTGATTCCACGCGCCGCTCCGATCATCCGCGCCGGGACTCCGGCGCCACGTTCAGGAACCGCCGGCTCTGGAGTGAACGGAGGACGACATGCGTCGACCACGGAAAGTGCTCTCCCGGTTACTGTGCATCATCGCCATGCTCGCGGCGGGGCTCACCACGGCGGCCACCGGCGCCCAGGCCGCGGTCCCCGACCGGTGGGGTTTCGCTCTGGTGGACACCACCTCGGGAACCCCCGACCTGACGCACCAGGCGGGAAGCTGGCCCGCCGGCCCGAACGTGACGGTGACTCCCGGCGCGATCGGCGAGGTGTTCGTGCGGTTCCCGGACATCGGCGTCTCCTCCACCCGCACGGATCGCGGCGTCGTCCACGTCACGGCGATAGCCCAGACCGCCGTGTGGTGCCAGGTCGAGAAGTACGGCGCGGTGGGCACCGATGAGATCGTGGCGGTCCGGTGCTACGCGTACGGCGGCAGGCCGGTGTTCACGCCGTTCGCCATCACCTTCGCCTCCAGCTCCGGAGCGCTGCCGCCGCCCGAGGCGCTGGGCTACCTGTACTGGGACGGCTCGGGCATCGCCGCGTCCTACAACTCCGCCCTCAACACCAACACCGTCGTGCCATCGGTGTCGCCCGGCGTGTGGACCGTCATGCTGAACGGGCTGGGCCCCGCGCACGCCTCGGGGAACATCCAGGTGACCGCGGTCGACTCCAGCGTGCCGGCCCACTGCAAGGTGAGCGGGTGGTCGCCGTCGACGAGCGGGCAGAAACTGCAGGTGCGCTGCTTCGACGCGGCGGACGCCCCGCTCAAGACCGGCTGGACCCTGACCTACCACAACGAGCGCGCCGTCATCGGCGGGGCGATCCCGCCCAAGTACTTCGCCTACACCTTCGACAACGCCCCGGCCGACCCCGGCCCGTACACGCCGGTGCCGGCCGGTGTCACCTTCAACTCGGCAGGGTCGTTCAACGAGATCCAGAGCGCCGGGTTCGGGCTGCGCCTGGTGACCTTCCACAAGGTCGGCCAGCTCCCGGACGACGTCCAGGTCACCGCGTACGGGCGAGGTCCGGCCTTCTGCAACCTCCTCGCGCGCTGGGCCACCTACGGCAACGAGGTGACGGTGCGCGACGTCGCCTGCTACGAGGGCGGCAGGCCGGTGGAGAGCGCCTCGCTGGTCACCTACACCTCCGCCTACTGACGTCCGGCCGCGACGAGGCGGGCCCGGCACTGGTGAGTGCCGGGCCCGCTTCGGTGGTCGAGGTCAGCCTGCGGTGCAGGTGACCGGGGACGGGACGGCGTTGGTCCCCGTCGAGGAGGCTCCGAACCCGAAGGTGACGGAGGCGCCCGCGCCGATGTTGCCGTTGTAGGCGACGTTCTTCACCGTGACGTTCGCCCCGCTCTGGGTGAGCGTGCCGTTCCACAGCTGCGTGATGGTCTGGCCGTTGGCGAAGGCCCACTTCACCGTCCAGCCGGTCATGGCGGCGGTCCCGGTGTTCTTGACCGCGACCTCGGCCTGGAAGCCGCCCGGCCAGGAGTTGACCACCTGGTAGGTGGCGGTGCAGCCGCCGGTTCCGCCGCCGGAGGTGGTGAAGGTGACCGGGCTGGAAGCGGTCGAGCTGTTGCCCGCCGCGTCACGCGCCACCACATAGAACGTGTACGACGTACTCGCCGACAAACCCGTCAACGCGAACGACGCACCACTCGCCGTGCCCACCTTCACATCGGTGGAACCCGCCTCGCGATACACGTCATACCCCGTCACCCCGACATTATCGGTCGACGCCGTCCACGACAACGTCGCCCCCGAAGAAGTCACCGACGACGCCACAGGCGTCCCCGGCCTCGACGGAGCCGTCGTGTCGGGAGTGCCGCCACCGGAGGTGGTGAAGGTGACCGGGCTGGAAGCCGTCGAACTGTTGCCCGCCGCGTCACGCGCCACCACATAGAACGTGTACGACGTACTCGCCGACAAACCCGTCAACGCGAACGACGCACCACTCGCCGTGCCCACCTTCACATCGGTGGAACCCGCCTCGCGATACACGTCATACCCCGTCACCCCGACATTGTCGGTCGACGCCGTCCACGACAACGTCGCCCCCGAAGAGGTCACCGACGACGCCACAGGCGTCCCCGGCCTCGACGGAGCCGTCGTGTCAGGGGTGCCGCCACCGTCGCGGTCGCCGTAGATGATGCCCCGGCCGTTGGTGCCGATGTAGACGCGGCCGTAGACGCGGGGGTCGCCGGTCAGCGCCTCGCCGATGTTGCCGTACTGGTGCTGGTCGTCGTTGATGCGGACCCAGGTGGCGGCGGTGTCGTCGGACCGGTAGACGCCGTAGACGCCGTCGACCCGGCCGGCGAGGTAGAGCGCCTGGTAGGTCTTACCGGGCGCGGCCTTGCCGAAGCCGATGTTGGTCGCCTCGGCCACGCCGCTCACCTTGGTGAAGGAGGCGCCGGAGTCGGTGGAGTGCCACAGGCCGCCGGTGCCGCCGGCCAGCCAGATGTCGCCCTCCGTGCCGGGCACCGCCTTGAACCTCACGCCAGTGGCCGGCAGGCCGGTCGCGGCGGTCTTGGTGAACGCGGCGCCGCCGTTGGTGCTCACGTAGAAGCCGCCGTTGGCGAAGGCGTAGAACTTGTTCTTGTTGACCCGGTCGGACTCGACGACGGCGTTGGCCGGGACGCCGGACGACTGGCTCCAGCTGTTGCCGTAGCCGACGGAGTAGACGACGGACAGGCCGGGGTCACCGGGCGCCCAGACGAACCGGCTGCCGTCGGCGGCGGCGGCCACCGTGCCGCCGTTGTTGACGCCGCCCGGCTCGGTGCCCTGGAACCAGTTGCTCCCGCCGTCGGTGGAGAAGGCGACGTGGCTGTCGTTGGGTCGGTCGGCGTCGGTGAAGTCGCCGGCCCTCACCATGATGCTCGGGTTGGTCTCGGCGTAGTCGAGGCTCCTCGTGCTGGTGAAGACGGGCTGGGTGAACAGCATCGAGGGGACCTTGGTCAGGTCGTTGTGCCGGAACCCGCCGATGTCGCCGAGGCCGCTGACCAGGGGCGCGCCGGACGGCGGGCTGATCAGGTCCAGCACCGCCGTCTCCTCCAGCCCCAGGACCATGGGCTTGATGGTGAACTGCGCGCCGGTGTCCCACTTGGTGAGGTCGGTGGTGCCGTAGATGGTGGCGCCGGTGCCGTACATCATGCGGTCGGAGTCGAACGGGTCGATCTCCAGCGACTCGGTCATCCACCCCAGCTTGGGCGTGACCTCAGGCGGGGCCGGGTTGGTGCCGAAGGTCAACCACGGCGTGGCCGAGATGTCCATCTTGTAGCGGAACGAGCGGTCGGGGTAGCTGGTGAAGTCCCACACGCGCGTCCAGGTGGCACCGGAGTCGGTGCTGCGGAAGAAGATCACGTCGGGCCACCAGGCGACCTGGGTGGCGACCATGAGCGTGCCCGGGTGCTGGCGGTCGACCGTGAGGCCGCTGTAGCCGAAGTAGTCGTCGGAGCTGCTGGACGGGATGGGGCTGATCTGGGTCCACGTGCCCGTCGCGGTGGCGTACCGCCACACGTCGCCCTTGGCGCCGTCGTACGGCCCGCCGGTGTCGCTCGTGGCGATGTAGAGGTAGCCGTTGACCGTGTCCAGGACGCCCTTGTGCGCCATGTAGCCGGTCGGCTGGCCGGCGACCCGCTCCCAGCTCGTCCCGCCGTTGGTGGTGCGGTAGACGGTGTTGTTCTTGTCGGCGACGCCGACGTAGATGGTCTGGGTCGCGTTGCCCGAGGTGCCGGTGCGCTTGTCGAAGGTCACCCACACGACGCCCTGGTTGTCGCCGTTGTAGGCGTCACCGGGGACGGCCACGTAGTTGCCGGCGTTGGGGAAGTTGGTCACCTTGGCCCAGGTGACGCCGGAGTCGGTGCTGCGCCACAGGCCGTTGCCGCTCGGCGCCCCGAAGTACAGGACGCTGTTCTTGTTCGGGTCGATGGCCAGCCGCTCGCCCATGCCGCGGCCCGGCATGTTGCCGCCCAGCTTGAACGGCAGCGGCGAGGCCTGCCAGGTGGCGCCCTTGTCGCCGGAGCGCAGGATCGCGCCGTTGTTGGGGTCCCAGGAGTTGGTGTACATGCCGGCGGCGGCGTAGACCTTGTTCGGGTCCACGGCGTCGGTGGCGATGCTCACCACGCCGTTGTAGCCCCAGTTGTCGAACCCGACCGAGTCGAGCAGCGGCGTCCACGTCTGGGACGACTGGTTCCACCGGTAGGCGCCGCCGATGTCGGTGCGTGCGTAGATCAGGTCCTTCTGGCTCTGGTTGAAGATGATGCCGGGGACGAACCCGCCGCCCCCGATCTGGACGTTCTTGAAGGTGTACGGCTCGGAGGCGGCGGCCGCCGACGGCGGCGCCTGCACGCCCGCGAGGAAGCTGGCGGCGAGCGCCATCGCGAGCATGCTGAGGAGCTTCTTGCGCATGAACGGTTCCCTTCGGATCGCCTCGAAACGCTTCGAGAACGCGTCAACCGCCATGCACGATCAGGTGGGACCCTGACCGTCGACCTCCGCCGTGCATGGTACCGATGAGACTCCTGACAGTCTCCGCCGCAGATTCACACAAGCCGGTCCTGGACGTCAATAGTTTGCCGCTCAAACTTTCTCCGCGCGGCACGGGGCCCGTGAGGCGGCCGGCGGGCGGGGCGGGAACCTGCCGCGAAGCAGCAGGTGAAAGCATGAAATTTCGGGGTAACGGGCGTTCGTGCCTCATCACCTCACCCTCGTGGCGCAGGACCTGCGACTGGACGTCAACCTCCTTGACTACGCCGTCCTCGCGCTCTACTTCCTCACCGTGCTCGGCATCGGCTTCGCCGCGCGCCGCGCCGTCCGGACCAGCCTGGACTTCTTCCTGTCCGGCCGGTCCCTCCCCGCCTGGATCACCGGCCTCGCGTTCCTGTCGGCCAACCTGGGCGCCACCGAGATCCTGGGCATGGCCGCCAACGGCGTGCAGTACGGCGTGCAGACCGTGCACTACTACTGGATCGGGGCCGTTCCCGCGATGGTGTTCCTCGGCATCGTGATGATGCCGTTCTACTACCGGTCCAAGGTGCACAGCGTCCCCGACTTCCTGCGCCGCCGCTTCAACGGCCAGACACAGCTCCTCAACGCGATCACCTTCACCGTGGCGCAGGTCCTGATCGCGGGCATCAACCTGTACGCGCTCGCGCTGGTGATGGGCGCGCTGCTCGGCTGGCCGCTGCTGCTGTCGATCGTCGTGTCGGCCGCCATCGTCCTGGTCTACGTCGTGCTCGGCGGCCTGTCCTCGGCCATCTACAACGAGGTGATGCAGTTCTTCGTCATCCTCGCCGGCCTGATCCCCGTCACGGTGCTCGGGCTGGTCAAGGTGGGCGGCTTCTCCGGGCTGGCGGACAAGGTGCGCCAGTCGGCGCTCGGCGACCCCGGCCTGCACGCCTGGGCGAACACCGGTTCCAGCGACGCCAACCCGCTCGGCGCGCACTGGATCGGCATCGTCCTCGGCCTCGGCTTCGTGCTGTCCTTCGGCTACTGGACGACGAACTTCGCCGAGGTGCAACGCGGCCTGTCGGCGCGCAACACCACGGCGGCGCGGCTCACCCCGATCGTCGCGGCGTACCCGAAGCTGATGATCCCGGCCGTGACCGTCATCCCCGGCCTGGTGGCGCTGGTGCTGTTCAGCGACCTCGGCGAACCGGGCGGCCCGCAGTACAACTACGCGATCCCGCTGCTGATGGGAGACCTGCTGCCGAACGGCGTGCTCGGCGTCGCGATCACCGGCCTGCTGGCGTCGTTCATGGCGGGCGTGGCGGCCAACATCAGCGGCTTCAACACCGTCTTCACCTACGACATCTGGCGGTCGCACGTGAAGAAGGACAAGCCCGACGACTACTACCTCAGGCTGGGACGCCTGGCCACCGTCGGCGGCATCGTGATGGCCATCGGCACCGCGCTGATCGCGGCCGGTTTCAGTAACATCATGAACTACTTGCAGACACTCTTTTCCTTCTTCAACGCGCCGCTGTTCGCGACGTTCATCATCGGCCTGTTCTGGAAGCGGATGACCGCGTGGGCCGGATTCTGGGGGCTGCTGACCGGCACGCTCGCCGCCTTCGCGTGTTACATCCTGTTCAAGGCGGGGGTGCTGGATCTCGGCACCGAGCTGAACGCCACGTTCTGGGGCGCCGGCGCCGCGTTCGTCCTGGACGCCGTCGTCTCGGTCGTCGTCACGCTGGTCACCACGCCCAAGCCCGAGAGCGAGCTGCGCGGGCTGGTCTACGGGCTCAGCGACGCCTCGATCGCCGACGACGCGCTGGCCGGCGACAAGGCGTGGTTCCGCTCCCCGATCGTGCTGGGCGTGGGCGCGGTCGTCCTGGGCGCCGTCTTCTACATCCCGTTCATCTGACCCCCGCCGGGCCATCCCCGATGATCACCATTCCGGCCGCGGCCGATCCGACGCTGATCAACCTGTCCCCGATCGGAGACCTGCTGTGAACGACGAGAGCGACCGCGGGCGCGTCGCCCGGCTCTTCGACATCCGCCGTATCATCGGCGGCCTCTTCCTGCTCTACGGCGTGATCCTCACGATCGCCGGCCTGCTGGACGGCAAGGCGGCGATGGACAAGGCCGTGGGGATCCGGATCAACCTGTGGACCGGCGTGGCAATGATCCTCGTCGGCG
This sequence comes from Sphaerisporangium dianthi, assembly GCF_042654065.1. Lineage (NCBI taxonomy): Bacteria > Bacillati > Actinomycetota > Actinomycetes > Streptosporangiales > Streptosporangiaceae > Sphaerisporangium > Sphaerisporangium dianthi. The sequence continues at coordinate 286,471 of NZ_JBHSFP010000009.1, forward strand.
CGGTCTTCCTGATCTGGGAGCGGCTGCGCCCCCTCGACGCGCCGGGCCCCGAGGCGGCCGGCGAGGCCGGCGAAGAGGAGGCCGGGCAGAACCCCTGAGACTCACCGGCCCGGACACCCCCGGCTGCGAGGTCCAGGGCGGTCAGACGACGACCTGCGGCAGGCACAGGCCGAGCTGGCTGAGCAGCTCCAGTTGATCGTAATATTCGCGATCGCTGACGATGAGCCCGTTCTCGATGGAGCACATCCCGGCCACGCGGACCGCGATGCGATGCCCGGTGGCCGGCAACGCCGACCCTCCCGGCAGCAGGAAGGGCCCGAGATGCGTCCCGGTCATGACGTACTCGGAGACAGCCGAGATGGCCGGATCGCAGACCGGGACCTTGCACCACGGCGTGATGTGGAGATCCGGGAAGGCTTCGAGCAGATGCTCGAAGTGCCAGGTGATCTGGTCGCGCCCCTCGGCTGTGCCCACCGGGCCGACGTAGACGGCGTCCGGGGCGAAGCACTGCTTGGTCGCTTCAAGGTCGTGATCGTTCATGGAGTCGATCACTCGATCTTTCAATTCCCGAGCGGTGATGGTCATCTTCACTCCCCCTGAATGTGAGCGTCCCCAGCTCATGAGACCACCGCCGCACCAACCGCATATACCGCAGTAAGCCCCAAATGTGGCCAAATATCCATATTTGGGATGTCATCATGGTGGGCATGCTGGAGCCGGTGGGGCTGAACGCGGTGGAGGAACTGACGTACCGGCTGCTGGTCTCAGCGGCCGAGGCCGAGGTCTCCGAACTCGGAGAGCACTCCGGGCTCGGCGCCGAGAAGGTCGGGCGGGCGCTGCGCTCGATGGCCGGCAAGGGCCTGGCGCGCGAGGTCTCCCCCGGACGGTTCGCGGCCGTGGCGCCGGACATCGCGCTCGGCGCCTCACTGCTCCGCCGGCAGCAGGCGCTCGACTGGGCGCGCCGGTCGCTGGACGAACTGTCGGAGGAGTACCGCGCCAACGCCCATCGCCGGGACGCCGCCCAGCTCGTCGAGGTGCTGCCCGACCGGGCCGCGATCCGCGAGCACCTGCTGCGCATGCAGGACAACGCCCGGGAAGAGGTGCTGGGCTTCTGCCTGGCGGGCCCCGTCGCCATGACCGCCGCCCAGAACGACGCCGAACCCTCCGCCCTCACCCGGGGCGTCGTCTACCGGGTGATCTACGAACGGGCCCTGCTGGAGGAGCCCGGCATGCAGGCCGACGTCGCGCAGGCGATCAAGCACGGCGAGCGGGCCAGGGCCATCCCCCGCCTTCCCGTCCGGCTGACCATCGCCGACCGCCGGCTCGGCCTGCTCACGCTCGTCCAGAGTCCGGGCATCTCGGAGCCGACGGCGGCGCTGATCCGCGGCGGCACCCTGCTCGACGCGCTGCTCGCCCTGTTCGAGAGCCAGTGGGACCGCGCCACCCCACTGAGCGTCATGGACGGCGGCGCCCTGTCGCTGGACGCAGGGACGGCGCCGTGCCCGCTCGACTCTGACGACCTCTACCTGTTGTCACTGCTGGTCGCGGGCGTGCCCGACAAGTCGATCGCCACCCAGCTCGGCATCAGCCAGCGCACCGTGCAGCGGCGCGTCTCGGGGATCATCGAGACGGCCGGCGTCCAGACGCGCATGCAGCTCGCCTGGCACGCCGCCCGCGAACGGTGGCTATGAGAGGAACACACTCCCAGCCACCGTCCCGAGGACGCTCCGCCCTGAGGACACCCCGTCCCGGGACGGGCCACCCCGGGACGTGCCACCCCGGGACGGGCCACCCCGGAAGGGGCCACCCCGTTCAGCCCCGAGGGCGCGCCGGGCCGTTCACCGCACGCCGTAGGCGCGGACGACGGTCTGCCTGACCTGGTTCCCGGCCGTGTCCGTCGCGGTGACGCGGAGCGAGACCCGCGCCTTTGCGGGATGGGCGACCGGCGCGGCGTACCCGGCCCTGCCGGCGGGCAGGACCGGCAGGCGCCGCCAGGTCGTCCCGTCGTCGTAGGACAGTTCGGCCGTCAGGCTCTTCACCGCCGCGCCCGGCGCCGTCCCGCGGACCGCGAAGCCCAGGGTGACCGGCAGGCCGCGCGGGACCCGGCCGTCGAGGTCGGCGGGCACGTCGTAGTCGACCTGGAGCAGCGGCAACGGCTGCACCTGCGCCTGCGGCCGTGCCGACCTGAACGTCCACGCCGTGTCGGTGGCGATCGCGTGCGCCCACTCCTGGGAGGTCCGCCGCGTCGACAACTCCAGCCGGTACTCGGCCTCCCCCGGCACCGCGGGGAAGTCGCCCCAGGCGTACGGCCGCTCCTCGACCAGCCGTCCGTCGCGGTAGAAGCGGGCCGAGGTCGTGTCGGCGTCGTCGCCGGGGAAGCCGTAATGGCCGGAGGAGTCCACGAATTCCGGCACCGCGATCGCCAGCGTGTCCCCGGCGCGGAACGGAGCCAGCTCGGGCGTCGTCGCGGGAACGGCCGGCCGCACGACCGGGCCGAACCACCCCTCCTTCACCCTCTCCCCCGCGCGGTAGGTGCGCGGCGGTTCGCTCAGCCCGCCGGACAACGGCATCGGCTCGTCCCAGTCGAACAGGTGCGTGACGATGTGCTGCCACTGGCCGCCCACGCTGACGTACTCGGCGCGGCGCGCGGGCGTGGGGGTGATCCGCTGGAGCTCCAGCTGGGCGCCGAGCGCGTAGCCCTGCCACGGGCGCCAGCCGAACCGCTGCTCCCTGGCCCAGCCGAACCCGCCCGCCTCGTGGTAGGCGGTGTCGACGCGTGCGGCGGTGCGGTCGTTCACCTCATGCACCACGCGCTCGGGAACGTGCCCCTCGGACACCTGCATGACGTCGTACAGATACGGGCTGGACGGGACGCCGGTGACCGTCAGGACGGCCCTGCCGGTGCGGGCCGGCGCCCACAGCGCCCGCCCGTCGTCGTGGGCCACGCCGATCACCGGCAGCGGGTGGCGGTCGCCGGCCGGCGACCAGTCCTGCCCCACGGGGGCGCCCGGCGGCCCGACCACGATGACCGCCTCGGCGCCGGCGGCGGCCGCCGCGGCGATCGCGTCCTCCCGGTCGGAGGGTCGTTCGGAGGCCACGACCAGCGCGCGGCCGCGCAGCCTCATGCGGGAGATCTCCTCGGGCGTCGCCCCCGCCCCGTCCGCGAGCGGCCAGGCGTGCCGGCCGTCCAGCGGCGGCGACATCGCCAGCAGGCTCATGGGGACGGCCCGGCCGGTCCCCTTCAGCACGCCGGACACCTTGGGCGCGGCCAGCTGCCAGCGGGAGACGAACTCGAAGGCGCCCTGCGTGACCGGCTCGGTCGGGGTCACCGCGAGGCTCTCCACGGACGGGGAGCCGAGAACGCCCTGCGAGATCGTGCGGCCGCCCAGCGTGCGGTGGGTGAAGTAGGACAGGACGCCGGACCGCACCGCGGGCTTCGGCGTCTCGATGGTGATCGGGGCGGCCTCGCGGGCGTCCAGCACCACGTCCATGTCGCTCGTCACCTTCAGCTCGGGCATGACCACGACGCTGTCCACCGGGTGGGAGCCGCGGGTGACGTCCATGACGGCCTGGGTCATGTAGGCGCCCTCGGTCACCTCGACGGTCACGCCCCGCTCGGCCTCGTCCTCGTCGATCGAGCGCCGCACGTCGTCCAGCGGCGTGATCCCGTACATGGTGAGGGCCGGCACCGCGACCGGCCTGCCGTCCCGGCCGACGGCGGTGAACCGCACCTTGCGCACGTGCCCGCGCTTGCTCAGCGACAGCGTGGTGTGCAGGGCGACCGTCCCGTCCGGGGACGTCGCGGTCACGTACCCGCCGTACCGGCCGTCGTCCAGCTCCGCGACGTCGATGCTCAGCGGCACCTCCGCCGTCGCGCCGGGCTCCACGGTGACCGAGGTCGCGCCCAGCGTCACCGCGCCGCCCGGATCCTTCCCGCCGTCGAGGGCGGCGAGCTTCACGGAGAGGTCGAGCCGCACGGCGGCGCCGGTGCCGTTGGCGTAGGCCAGCACCCGGCCGGTCTGCGCGGGGTCCCCCGGATGATGCGTGCCGAGGTCCAGCGCCCCGGTGGCCGTCACGCCCTGCCGGACGGCGCGCGCCACGTCCAGCCGGCCGCCGCCCTGCTCGTAGACCGTCTGCCCGGCGACGGTCTCGGCGGTGGCGACCAGGGCGTCCTTGATCTGGCGCGCCTTCCAGGAGGGGTGCTTCTGCTTCAGGATGGCGGCCGCCCCCGCCACGTGCGGCGTGGCCATCGACGTGCCGGACAGCGAGGTGTAGTTCGCGTCGATCACCGTCCCGAGGGCGGTGCCCTCGGACCGGGCCGCCACGATGCCGACGCCGGGCGCGGTGATGTCCGGCTTGGGGGCGCCGTCCAGGCGCGGGCCGCGGTTGGAGAAGCCGGCCAGCGCGTCGTTCCGGTCCACGGCGCCCACGGTCAGCGCGGACGCGGCGGTGCCGGGCGTGCCGACGCTGTAGTCCAGGCCGTCGTTGCCGGCCGAGACGACGAAGAGGCTGCCGGTGCTCTCGGTGAGGGCGTCGACGGCGACGCTCAACGGGTCGGTGCCGTCGGTCGGGTCGCCGCTCAGGCTCATGTTGACCACGTCGGCGCCGGCGCCCGCGGCCCACTCCATGCCCTCGATGATCTGCGACTCGGTGCCGAAGCCGTCGTCGCCCAGCACCTTGCCGATCATCAGCTCGGCGCCGGGGGCGGCCCCCTTGCGCCGGCCCTCCGAGGCCGTGCCCTGCGAGGCGACGATCGAGGCGACGTGGGTGCCGTGCCCGTAGCGGTCCCTGACCGAGGGGGCGGAGGTGAAGTTGCGGGTCTCGGCGATCCTGCCGGCCAGGTCGGGGTGGCGCTCGTCGACGCCGGTGTCCAGGACCGCCACCTTGACGCCCGAGCCGTCGAAACCCGCCTGCCACGCCTGCGGAGCGCCGACCTGCGCCACGCTGTACTCCAGCGAGGCGCGGACCCGCCCGTCCAGCCAGATCTTCCGCAGCCCCTGCGCGAAGCGGATGACCAGGATG